>NZ_JAYURN010000080.1:0-43210 GCF_043756175.1 Flavobacterium sp. | reverse complement strand
TTATACCAATATTTTTGTAAAAAAATAAAAATTGTTTGTTTTAGTTTGTTTGATGAAAAAATGCTATAGTTCCTCAACTAAAGCATTTTTTTGTGTTTAATATTCGTTGTTCAAAATTTAAAAAGGTGGAATATTGAATAACGAATGTTGAATGTTAAAGTTTTGCCTGTGTGAGGGATAGAAGCGGAAATCCTTCCGATTTTTCGGGAGATTGTAGCGATTGCCCGACCCGTCTCGTCTTTTGGGACGAGATGAGGGGCACGCCAAAATTAAAATATAGACTTATTAAATAACTTTTCCTTCAATAATAACTTTTTCGATTAGATTACTGGTAAACGAATAAGCCATTTCGTAATAAGTAGTTAGTGGCTTTGTGATTATAATATTGGCACTTTTTCCTTTTGTGATACTTCCGTGTGTTTGAGAAATTCCCATGGCATAAGCTCCATTTATTGTAGTGGCATTTATGGCTTCTTCCGGAGTCATTTTCATTTTTATACAAGCGGTGGCTACAACAAAATTCATATTTCCTGATGGAGTCGTCCCTGGATTGTAATCGGTGGCAAGGGCAAGCGGTAATCCTGCAGAAATAATTTTTCGTGCTGGTGTGTAAGGAATACTAATAAAATAGGAGCAACTAGGCAATGCAACTGGCATGGTTATACTTCCTTTTAGGTCTTCAATATCTTCGTCGGTTACAATTTCGAGATGATCTACAGAAAGGGCTTCATATTTGACACAAGCTTTAATTCCGCCTATGGCTGTAAACTGATTGACATGAATTTTAGAAATCAAACCATATTTTTTTCCTGCTTCCATGATTTTTTCTGTTTCTTGAACCGAAAAATAGCCGGTTTCTAAAAAAGTATCAATATAGTCGGCTAATTTTTCTTTTGCAATTTTAGGTAGCATTTCATTAATAATCAAATCTATATAAGCTGTATGATTTTCTTTGTATTCAGTTGGGAATGCGTGTGCTCCAAGAAAGGTTGCTTTTATTTTTATAGGATAATTTTCGGCTAATTTTTTGATTACTCGAAGCATTTTTAATTCACCATCAACTGTGAGTCCGTAACCAGATTTTATTTCGACAGCACCAGTTCCTTGTTGCATGATTTCCTCTAAACGAACTTTCGATTGGTTGTAAATGTCTTCCTCACTAGTTTCATTCAATTTTTTAGCAGAATTCAAGATTCCACCACCACGATTGGCAATTTCCTCATAACTCAAACCATTTATTCTGTCTACAAATTCCTGGATTCGATTGCCTGCGTAGACAATATGAGTATGGCTGTCGCACCAAGTTGGTAAAACAGTTTTGCCAGTTGCATCGATAGTTTGGTCAGTTTTAATATCAGGACAATTAGACATTGGACCAAAATCGGCAATAAGATTATCTTCTATTAATAAAAAAGCATTGTCAATTTTGGGTAAAATCGCCATTTCGTGACCAGAAACTTTATCGATAGGATTATCTCGAACTTGAAGTAACTCTTTTATATTGATGATTAATGTTTGCATAGAAAATTATTTTTGTAAAAATAATCTTTGATTTTTAAAAACGGCTATCTTTATATCAAATTATTATAGGGTGCGAAAAATAAAATATAAAAAAGGGAAAAAAGTTGTCCCTACATTTTTAGAATATACGGGTAGACACAAAGATATTACTACAGAAATGCAATTGTTTGTATATGACAATGAAAATCTGACAGAATGTGCAGACCATAAATGCAAAGATTTACTTTCTATAATAGATCTTAACAAAGTAAATTGGTTAAATATTCATGGGTTAAATGAAATTTCTGTCATAAAAGAAGTTGGAGATTTTCTGAAGGTCGATAACTTTATGTTGGGTGATATTTTAAATACCACAAAACGAACCAAACTAGACGAATATCATGATGTTTTATTTTTTAATGTTAAGTCATTATTGCCAATAGAAAACTCGGATAATATAAATGTAGAACAAACAAGTTTTTTACTTAGAAACGGAATTTTATCTTCTTTCCAAGAAAAAAAGAGTGACTTTTTTACTCATATTAGAGAAAGAATAAGAACCCATTCAGGAATTGTAAGAGAGAAAAAAGCAGATTATTTGCTGTATTTGTTGCTAGATGCTATTATGGAAAACTTTTATGTTACTATCGAAAATGAAGAAGATAGAGTAGAAGTATTAATTAATTTGTCTAAAACAAATACCAAGCCAGAAATTTTAGAACAAATAGAAAAACATCGAGATAATTTTAATTTTCTGAAACGTTCTATTATTCCTTTACGTGATTCCTTATATTCTATAAAAAGTATGAAAGACGACAATGTTTTTAATGCTATTGAAAAGGAAAACTATAGTTTTTTTGACCGTTTGCATCAAAAATGTTTAGAGCTTTTAGAGCAAATTGAATATGACATTACGACTTTAGATAGTGCTTCAAACTTCTATTTTTCGGCACAAAGCCATAAGATGAATGAGATTATGAAAACCCTAACAGTTGTTTCGGTTTTCTTTATGCCACTTACATTTATTGTTGGTGTTTACGGAATGAATTTTGATAATATGCCGGAATTGCACTGGAAATATGGTTATTTCTTAATTTTAGCTGCTATGCTTATTTTGCTTTTAGGAATGATTGTTTATTTTAAGAAGAAAAAATGGTACTAAATTATATAATAAAATTACTGTAAATGAAAACATTTGTAAGCGCGATTTCAAAAATAGAATTTCCAATTATCGATATGATAAAAGGGAGTATGATAAGAAAATCTATTTTAGATTTTATACAAGAAGAACACCCAAACTTTACTAAAAATGACGAAATAGCGATTAGCGAACTCAATTTGTTTAGAGAAAAATATATTTCTGGATTCCTGTTGAAAGAAGTTGACGAACTAAATTTATTAGAGAAAAAAGTTTTCGATGCCGTTGAAAGCGAAACAACATTAACCAATAAACTCGATTTAGAAACTAAAAAATATACTTTCGGGCAAAAACTTGCTGACGATGTGGCTAAGTTTGGCGGAAGCTGGACATTTATAATTTCGTTTATGATTTTCCTTATGATTTGGATTTTTGTAAACTTTTTTATTTTCTTCAACAAAGGATTCGACCCATATCCGTTTATTTTATTAAATCTAATCTTGTCTTGTATTGCTGCGTTGCAAGCACCGGTAATCATGATGAGTAATAACCGTCAGGAAGAAAAAGACCGCGAACGTGCAAAAAGTGATTATATGATTAACCTAAAATCTGAGCTTGAAATTAGAATGCTTCATGAGAAAATAGACCATCTCATCATGCACCAAGAGCAAGCACTTATCGAGATTCAGAAAGTGCAAATAGACATTATGAATGATATTTTGACTCGGATTGAGAAGTAAATTACAGCCACAAAGCATTTTCTAACTGAATTTATTTTTAACAAGTTTAGCATTATATTTTGGAAATAAATAATTACTCAAAGCTAACCGTTTTTGGGAGATTGGTGTAATAAAGGAGCTTATAGACAAGTTGGAAGAAATTGCAAAAAAAGAATACAACATAAAATAAAATGCTTATTTATAACAATAGAGGCGACGGAAAAACAAATCTTTAAAAAATAGATTAAAATCAAATAAAAAATTAATGTTGAAAAATCATTTTAGAATTAAATTAATAACCATTTAAACTATATAAACAATTAACAAATTACTATTATTAGCAATCACAACATTTACAATTATTTCGTGTTCTAAATCAGAAAGTACAAATGCCACTGTTGATCCAAATCAAACTCTTGTATTTAATGAGATTCAACAAAATTCAGATTTAATTGGAAATTAGTAGGCAAATATGAATATAATTCAACTTTTAATTCCGTTTCAATGGATGAATTAGAAAAAAGTAAATTTAATATAAATCAAAAACCCACTTTTGTGTCAATTGAATTCCAATTAGAAAGGTACATTTTTAATAATGGAATTGCAAACAGCCAAACTGGGACTAATTGTACAATTTCGGGAAGCCAAATTATACTTGGTGAAAAAGATGCAAATTTTTATTCAAAACATCCAGAATGGTTATTTAGACCATATATCACAGCTGATAAGCAATATTTTAAAACCATTGAAGTGATAAATATATATAAATTTCCGCCAATTCAAGGCTCAACAAATTACAGTCGAGTTCCAGAAAATCAAAGGGTAACATATATTTGGAAGAGAAATTAAAACTTTTTTTGTTAAAAAAACAGCAATAATATTTTATAAATAAACTTAACTACCAACAAATTATTAACAACAAGTTATAAATAAAGCCACATCTGCTAACAGCCGTTTTGCACAATGGCTTGGGCTTGGTTTTTTCTTGTGAAAAAACTCAGACAACCTTAATTTGGGCTTTGTGTCTGCAAAGTCCAGTCTTAAATTTCAAGCCTCTGTGCAAAGCGGCGAAACGTTAGCGAACATTGTACCAGACTCGAGGATTGAAAACTTAAAAACTAAACATTCATTAATATAAATAAAATCATTCACAATGAAACCATCAGTACAATACAATGACAAAATTGGACATGCGTCAGCAGACATTTCGGGAATTAACTATGATCAACTAGCGCAAAAGTGTAATCTTGGAGAGAGATATACAATAATCGGTATTTCTCTTTATGGAACTGATGAAATTAGCGTTTCGTTATTATGTAGAGATAATGAAGAAAGCACTGATCAAAAAGAAGTTTTAGTTGATATTTCTCCAAATCTTGAACTTACAGTTGGAGAAGTTCTAGAGCGTCTAAATGTAACTATTAACGTCACAAACAATGCAAAGTATGATAATCCAGATCTAGATACAGACAGAGAAGTAACAATTGAGGAAGACGAAAACGATGAAGAAGAGTAATTAAACAGCAACGATTCGCTAATAGCCGTTTGGCAAGATTGGGGTTTCAGGCTGAATTTAAAGTTGGTTTTGTACTTACAAAATTAGTGTTTAACCGAAAATTTCGGCTTCCTTAATCCGCCACTTCTGCAAGCTGCAAAACATTAAACATTAAAAGCCTGTAATTCTCATTACAGGCTTTTTTTATTCAAAATTTTGCTATTTGTAACTTTTAAGTTACCTTTGAAAAATGAAAGTACGTGAAGTAATAGCATATAAAAATTATTTTGAAGATTTTCTCAAAGAACAGCCGATAAAAGTTCAAGATAAAATTTATAAAATTATTGAAGCAATTGAAACTCTTGAAAGAGTTCCGACTAATTATTTAAAGCATTTAGAAGGGACAAATGGACTTTATGAAGCAAGAATACAGTTAGCTTCTAATATTTGGAGAGTTTTTTGCTTCTTTGATAATGGAAAACTTGTAATTCTACTTAACGGTTTTCAAAAGAAAACACAAAAAACGCCAAAAAACGAAATTGAGAAAGCATTACGTTTAATGGAAATGTATTTTAACGATAAAAAGAAAGAAAATGGAAACTAAAAGCTGGAAAGAAATTAAAGACAATGTTTATGGTGTTAAAGGAACTGAAAGACGTGATGAGCTTGAGAGAGATTTTGGAGGTTTTAAAATCGGTTTGCAATTAAAAAAAGCTCGCGAAGAAAAACATTTAACTCAAACAGAACTTGGTGAACTTGTAGACAAGAAGCGTGAATATATTTCAAGAATTGAAAATAATGGAAGTAACTTAACTTTAAAAACTCTTTACGACATTGTTGAAAAAGGGTTTGGTGGAAAAGTAAAAATTCAAATCGAAATATAATACAGCCAATAACAAAGAACTGTGCTAAAATAATATTTGAATATTCTGAAAAAAAACAGATTGATAGTATCATTTGATACTATCAAAGAATTCTATAAAATTAAATTTCAAGTTTATTTTTCATGTAAAAATTCACAACAAAAGCCTGTCTCGTTTTTTGGAACGAGACAGGCTTTTGTATAAATTGTAAATATTAATTATTTTAAGCTTCCAACCATTTCTTCTGGTTTTACCCAAGAATCAAAATCTTCGGCAGTTACATAACCCAAACGTACCGATTCTTCTTTTAATGTCGTTCCGTTTTTGTGTGCTGTTTGTGCAATTTCGGCCGCTTTGTAGTAACCAATTTTAGTATTAAGAGCAGTAACAAGCATTAATGAGTTGTTTACCAATTCTTCAATTCTTTTGTAGTTAGGTTCTATTCCTTGTGCACAATGCTCGTCGAACGACATACAAGCATCTCCTAACAATCTTGCCGATTGTAAGAAATTTGCCGCCATTAATGGTTTGAAAACATTCAACTCATAATGACCTTGCATTCCACCAACTGAAATGGCTACATCGTTACCCATTACTTGCGCGCAAACCATAGTTAACGCTTCGCATTGTGTTGGGTTTACTTTTCCTGGCATGATAGACGATCCTGGTTCGTTTTCTGGAATTAAGATTTCTCCAATTCCTGAACGTGGTCCTGAAGCTAACATACGAACGTCGTTTGCGATTTTATTTAATGAAACTGCTAGTTGTTTTAATGCTCCGTGAGTTTCTACAATAGCGTCATGTGCTGCTAATGCTTCAAATTTGTTGGGTGCAGTTACGAATGGGTGACCTGTAAATTTTGCAATATATTCGGCAACTTTTACATCATAACCTGCTGGTGTGTTTAGTCCTGTTCCTACTGCTGTTCCGCCAAGCGCTACTTCAGATAAGTGTGTTAATGTATTTTTTACAGCTTTGATTCCGTAATTCAATTGTGCTACGTAACCAGAAATTTCTTGACCTAATGTTAGTGGGGTCGCATCCATAAGGTGTGTACGACCTATTTTCACTACATTATTATAAGCTGTTGCTTTTGCTTGTAAAGTATCACGTAACTTTTCTACTCCTGGAATGGTAATTTCCACAACCGATTTATAAGCTGCAATGTGCATTCCTGTTGGGTAAGTATCGTTAGATGATTGTGATTTGTTTACATCATCATTGGCTTTGATAAATTGTTCGCCTTCGCCAATTTTGTGTCCTGCAAGAACTTGTGCTCTGTTTGCCACAACTTCATTTACGTTCATATTACTTTGTGTTCCCGAACCTGTTTGCCAGATTACAAGTGGAAACTCATCGTCTAATTTTCCTGCTAATATTTCGTCGCAAACCGCTGCAATAGCATCGCGTTTGTCTGTTGGTAAAGCGCCTAAATCGCAGTTTGCAAAAGCGGCTGCTTTTTTTAAGTAAGCAAAACCTTGTATAATTTCTTTTGGCATCGATGCCGATGGACCAATCTTAAAGTTGTTTCTTGAACGTTCTGTTTGAGCTCCCCAGTATTTGTTTGCTGGAACCTGTACTTCGCCCATTGTGTCTTTTTCTATTCTGTATTCCATTTTTTTGTTGATTTACTTCGTCAATTCGCTGACGCTCGGGTGTTTATTCGGTTAATCGTTGGTTTGTTTATTAGGTGCTATCTTGAATACCTAATTTATTTTTGACATATAATTATTTCACAAAGGTTCTCAAAGTAAATCACAAAGATTCACAAAGTTTTTTACTAAAATGTTTCATAAGTAGCCCTGATAGCAGTGAAAATCCTTTCTTTTTTTTCTTTAGAAAAAGAAAGATTGTAACGGATAGCGGGAAAAGCTCCTAAAAAGCTTGACAAAAATAATGATTCTTACTTGCTTAAAAAAATGTATTAAAATAAATTTCTAAATATTATTGGTAAAAAGAATAAATACATTTACATTTGTTGTGTATTAAAAAATTACGATTTATCATGGTTGAATTTCCACAGTATTTAGGTTTCATACTTTTCTTAACCGTTCTAACTATAGGTTTTTGGTTATTATTTTTCCTTGTAGGATTTGTTCAGTACTGGATTGGCGGTGCTTTATGGGAATTATATAAAGAGAAAAGAGCTAAGAAACAAGAAGAGTCTAAGTAATTAGGTTCTTAACAAAATAAAAAAAGGTACACATTGTGTACCTTTTTTGCTATATTATAAAGTCGAAAGTCATGAGGTCTTAAAGTAGAAAGTCATTGTGGATTCACAAAGGACTTTCTACTTTAAGACCTCATGGCTTTTTTATCCCATATTTTCGCCTTCACCATTTTCATTTTGTTTTGGCTTGTTGTCTTTGTCGGTTTTCTTTTTGTTGAAACGGTAGGTAAATGATAGCGTAAACTGTCTTTGTCGCCATTGCATTTCGCTATTTGAATTTACTGTTGGTAGTTGTAAATCTTGTTTTCTTTTTCTAGAATTGAAAACATCACTTACGTTGAACGAAATTGTTCCCATATCTTTTAAGACATCTTTACTAAAAGCAACATTTGCAGCTGCAATTCCATTTATTGTTCCTTGGCGGTATTTTTGTGGTGCATTGTAGGTTGCGTTTGTTTGCCATTCGATTTTATAAGGTAAAGTAATTTTTGATGTTATTCTCGTAAACCAAGTGTTGGCATTATAATCGAAATTTTGTACCACTAAATTGTTAGCACTATTTATGTATGAATAATCGCCTGTGGTTTTATTATTAAAGAAGTTGAAATTTCCGTTTATTTTCCACCATTTTTTGAAGGCGTAGTTTAAAGTAAATTCGAAACCTAATTTGTCATCATTAGATAAGTTGAATGGTGTATTTATGATTACAGGAACTCCATTTATAAAATCACCACGTTCTTTTCTAACTATTTGAAACGAATTTGTTGTATGATTAAAATAAGCTGATGTGCTTAATGTTACTTTATCCCATTTTCGTAAATATCCTAAATCGTAAGCGTCGCTCAATGCTGGATTTATGTCTGGATTTCCTTGAAACAAGTTGATGTTACTCGTATAAGAAGCAAACGGATTGATAAAACGATCTCTTGGTCTGGTAATTCGTTTGCTATAATTTAATGAAAGATTACTGTTTTCAGATATTTGGTAAGTTAGGAAAGCACTTGGAAAGAAATTATTATAATTTTTGGTTTTATAAATATTTGATGTCAATTGGTTTACTTCGATTCGAGAGTCCTCAAAGCGAAGTCCAAATAAATAAGATAATTTACTAATTTTTGAACCAAATTGAGCATACAAAGCATTTACATTTTCTTTATACTCTAGTTTGTTTGTAAACTGAGCTACGTTTGTAAATGAACTCGTAGGAGTTACTCTTTCTTGAATTTGATAATCAGCTAATAAGTTTACATAATTGCCTCTAAAACCTGCTTCGATTTGTGTATTTTCTTTAATTGGCAAAACATAATCTGCTTGAATAAGATTTCTATTTTGTTTGTTGATTTTTCTGGTATTTTCCGAGGAAACAAAATCATTAGTTTCTAGAATTTTACCTTCAATACCTGATGATTCATTTTCTTTTTCTTGAGAAAAGGCACCATCAATACTTAATTTGTGTCCGTCTTTTTTGAATTTTTTGATAAAATTTGTTGTGTATTCTACATTTTCGCTATTAGACGTTAAATCATTAAATCGTTGTCCTGTATTGATGAATGATTTGCTTCCGTCATAATTATAATACAATACATTTTCTTTGTTTCCTCCATCATTATTTCGGTAACTTAAAGCGTTTGTCCAAGAAGTGTTTTTGTCTAACAATAGTTCGATTCCAAAATTAACATTGGCTCCTTGTCCAAATTTCTGACTATCACGTCTTTCTTCAAGATATGATTTTAGACTTCCGTCAGGATTCAAATTTTCTTGGTCTATTTTTGTATTTCCAGGATTTTTACGTTTGTTATAACCAATTGTTGTAAACAAATTAAACTGTTCACTTTTCAGGTTAATATTTGCCGAAGCACTTGAGTTTTCAGGTTCTCCAGCTGATACGATAAACGTTCCGTTAAGCCCTTGGTTTTTTCCTTTTTTTAAGATAATGTTTATGATTCCGCCACCACCTTCAGCGTCATAACGAGCTGATGGATTGGTTACAACTTCTACTTTATCTATGGCATCGGCAGGAATAAGTCGCAAAGCATCACTCACATTTATTGCGCTCGATGGTTTTCCGTCTATAAGTATTCTTACATTTTCGTTACCGCGAAGACTTACCGTTCCTTCTGCACTTACTGTAACTGATGGAACATTGTCTAAAACATCGCTTACTGTTCCGCCTCTTACTAAGATGTCTTTTCCAACATTATATACTTTTTTGTCGAGTCTCATATCGACTGTAGTTTTTTCAGAACGAATTTCGACAGCATCTAATTTTTGAGCATCATCTTCAAGGGAAATGGTACCTAAATTTGTACTGGAATTAAATATTTGACTTTTAAGTTCGATAGTTTTAAAAGAAATGTACTCATATTTTACATCGTAAGTTCCAGAGTTTATTTCGATAGAAAATTCTCCTTTATTATCTGTAATTCCGCCAGAAACTGCTTGTGTAGTATTTGGTTTTCTGAAAGTAATTGTAGCGTATTCTAAAGGTAAAGAAGTCGTTTTTTCGATCATTTTACCAGTAATAGTAATTTTTTTATTTTCTGTTTTTTGTTGTGCAAAAAGTGTAGAAATACTTATTAAAAATAAAAATATAAAGGCTTTTTTAGGAAAAATCATAGTTTGATATTTATCAATTACAAAAATAATATTCAAATAATTGATTTTCTGCCAAAGTATTGTTAATTAAAGTATCTCATTAATTCTCTCTGTTGGTCTTGCAATTACTGCTTTGTCACCGTTTACAATAATGGGTCTTTCTATGAGCTTCGGATTATCAATCATTGCTTGAATGATTTGATCGTCAGATAGATTTTTATTTTTATAATCTGATATCCAGACGGTTTCTTTTTTTCTAACCAAATCTATTGGAGCAATGTTTAACTTTCGGAGCAATTCTTTTAGTTCGTCTTTGGTAGGAATATCTTCAATATAATTAATTACCTGAAAGGTTTCTTTTGTGTTTTCTAAAAAGCAAACGCCTTCTCTAGATTTAGAACAACGGGAATTATGGTAAATGGTAATCATATTTTTAGCTATATTTGGAATATTAAATTTTTGTTAAGATAAAAAACAAATTTAATGAAATGTATATAAATTAAACAACTAAAATATAATTATGCTTTTATTACGTGCTTTTAAATCAGAAAATCATTTCTGGAAATATCTAGTAGGTTCAATACTAATAATTATTGCATCAACAGTTGGTCAATTACCGTTAATGGGAATTGTAATGGCAAAATTAGTAGCAGAAGGAAAAGGTTTTTATAATCTTGACGAAACCAGTTTTATGACTGTTTTAGATAAAAATTTAACTTTGTTTTTAATTCTATTTTCTTTTCTCGTAGCGCTTGGCGCAATATATTTAGTACTGAAATTTTTGCACAAACAAACCTTGTTAGATATTATAACCATTAGAAAAAAGTTAGATTGGAAAAGAGTATTTTTCGCGTTTAGTATCTGGGGAATTTTTCAAATAATTGTTACCATAATTAGTTATTATGTTGCTCCCGAAGATTTTGTTTTAAATTTTAAACCTGTCCAATTTGGCATTTTAGCAGTCATTGCTATTCTGATGATTCCTATTCAGACCAGTGTCGAAGAACTTGTTTTTAGAGGATATCTTATGCAAGGATTTGGATTGTTAGCAAAAAATAAATGGTTTCCGTTACTCATGACTTCTCTGATTTTTGGATTAATGCATCTTGCCAATCCCGAAGTAGAAAAAATGGGTTATATCACAATGGTTTATTACATCGGGACAGGATTGTTTTTAGGAATTTTAGTGCTTATGGATGACGGGCTCGAACTTTCTCTAGGCTTTCATGCAGCAAATAATTTATTTGCAGCCTTATTGGTTACGTCAGACTGGACAGCTTTTCAAACTTATTCAATTCTAAAAGATGTTTCACAACCAGAGGCAGGTTTCGAAATCGTTTTTCCAGTATTGGTTATTTTTCCAATTTTATTATTTGTTTTTGCTAAAAAATACAATTGGACAAATTGGAAACAAAAATTAACTGGAAAATTAATAGTAACTCCGGAAGTGATAAACGTAGAAAATGACTAAACCAACTTACAAAAATGTTCATAATAAGTTTAAACTAAATGGTTTTCATTTTACGAAAGAAGATCTTTGTCGTGTGGCTTTTAGTTATATAAATGAAGGAATAGAGCACGAAAAACCTCTTGGTTCCTTTATTTTAGATTGGTTTGATGAGAAAACCTATCTAGAAATTATGACTTCTGGAACAACAGGAAAACCAAAAATCATAAAAGTCGAAAAGCAAGCCATGGCTAATTCGGCAATAGCAACAGGTGATTTTTTCGAACTGAAATCAGGAGATAAAGCCTTAAATTGTTTGCCTGTAAAATATATTGCAGGAAAAATGATGTTTGTTCGTGCTTTTATTTTAGGTTTAGATTTAGATTTTGTTGCGCCAAGTTCTAAACCAATGATTCGGAATGAAAACAATTACGATTTTGTAGCGATGGTTCCATTACAAGTCGAAAATTCATTAACACAATTGCATCAAATAAAAACATTGATTATTGGTGGAGCAAAAATAAATACCGATTTAGAAAAAAAAATAATTCAATCTAAATGTAACGTTTTCGAAACTTACAGTATGACCGAAACTGTTACGCATATTGCAGCAAAAAGAGTAGGAGAGAAGGCATTTACAACTTTGCCAAATGTTTCTATTTCGCAAGATGATAGATATTGTTTGGTTATTTCTGCACCAAATTTAAATGCAAAAAATATAGTGACTAATGATGTCATTGAATTACTTTCTGAAAATCAATTTATATGGTTGGGAAGGCAAGATAATGTAATAAATAGCGGCGGAATAAAATTATTTCCCGAGCAAATAGAAGCAAAGCTTTCAAATAAAATTGCCAATAAATTTTTTGTTGCTGGAATCCCTGACGAAAAATTAGGCGAACAATTAATACTTTTTATAGAAGGAAATCCATACGAAATTGAATCTTCCCTTTTTGAGGATTTAGATAAATATGAAAGACCAAAACAAATAAAATTCATTCCACATTTCGCCGAAACCGAAACTGGAAAAATTAAAAGAAATGAAGTAGTATCTTCATTTTTGTAAATCAATCAAAAACAACCAAAATATATGAAAACATACTCGATTCAAGAAATAAATGAAATCCTAAAAGGCGAAATTTCAGGAAATACAACACACAGTATAACAGCTCCAGAACAACTAGAATTAGCAAAGGAAACGGAGATTTCATTCATTGGTCATAAAAAATATGAAAAATATTGGGAAACATCAAAAGCTTGTGCAGCGATTGTAAACCAAGATATTTCGATAGAACCTGGAGAAAACAGGGTTTTTATAAAAGTAAAAAATGCCGATTTGGCCATGTCACAAGTCTTAGCTCTTTTCGCACCTCCATCACCAGTATTTAGAACAGCAATTCACCCAACAGCAATCATAGATGAAACCGCAATTATTGGAGATGATACAAGAATTGGAGCTGGAAGTTATGTTGGAGTAAATGTGAAAATCGGCAAAAATGTGACGATTTATCCTAATGTTACTATTCTCGACGAATGTACTATTGGAGACAATACAATTATTTGGTCAGGAACTGTAATTCGGGAACGATGTCATATTGGGAACGATTGTATTCTTCATCCTAACGCAACTATTGGTGCCGATGGTTTTGGATTTCGATCAGATCCGGAAAAAGGATTGGTTAAAATTCCTCAAATAGGAAATGTTATTATTGGAAATAATGTAGAAATAGGAGCCAACTCTTCAGTAGATAGAGGAAAATTTAGTTCGACCATTTTAGGAGATGGTTGTAAAATAGATAATTTGGTTCAGATAGGGCATAATAGTAAATTGGGAAAATTTTGTATTATGGCTGGTAACTCTGGTTTAGCAGGATCGGTTACTTTAGGAAACGGAGTAGTTATAGGAGGAAGTGCCTCGATAAAAGACCATTTAACATTGGGTGATGGTGCTATGGTTGGTGCGGGTTCTGGCGTTGCCGCCGATGTTCCTGCAGGAAAAGTAGTTTTAGGTTATCCAGCTGTCGATGCCAGAGATGCACTAAAACAATGGGCCATTTTAAAACGATTGGTTAAGGATTCTTCGAAGTAATTTTTTTGTAATTATTGTGGTTTAATACTCAGCGATTCAAATCACAATATATAATGTATCTATTATCAAACTAAGAAATAAAAAAGCAGAAATAACCTAATAGTTATTTCCGCTTTTTATGCTTCATCTTTAAAGAATCAGAATTTCAATGGTAAAATAAATTGAATTATCTAGTATAGATTTCAATATTACCATTTGCCTCTTTTAGCTTTAGTTCATGAATCGTAAGATTAACAATGTCTTGAACAGTAGTTACTCCATCAACAACTCTTGTTAAATTATTATGTGATCTGGAATAAATTCCCTCATCAGTAGTAAAAGAACAAGGAGCAATTGTTGAATCATAATCACCTTCTATTACTGTATTGTCAGATTTAAGTTCCATAAAATCCTTGTTACATCCGCTCTGATTTTGTGGTGCATCAGTCAATGTTTCCGTTCCACTAGCAGTAGTACCTACTTTACTAAATTCCCATTTTCCAGTTAAAGGAACAATGGTTTCTCCTCCATTTCCGGGCTCATCATCATTATTACAAGAAACTGTAAACAATCCGATACTTAACGCTAATGCTAGTAATATACTTCGATTTTTCATGATTAATTCTTTAAAATTTATATATTCAAAGTTATCAGTAAAGCTTTGCGGTAATGTTATAGAATTATTTAAAATAATTGTAAAATTAATTATTAGAAAGGATCTAATTAATTTAGAAAATATTTTTAAGGAATATTCTTTATATTTTTTTCTATTTGATAATAAATAATTGAGAGTATTCAAACATAGAGCAACGAAAAAAGGGTTCGATTTTAATTAAAAAATCAAACCCATATACCTAAATCTTTACAATTTTTGGGATGAAACTTGGACTAATTAAAAAATATATTATTTATTTTTCTCAACCCATTTTTTTGCATTCACAAATGCTTCATGCCAAGGCGAAACATCATCTTTTTTGTGAGTTGGATAATTAGCCCAATTCCAAGGAAAAGTAGAGCGCTCAATATGTGGCATCATCACTAAATGACGACCAGTTGTGTCACACATCATGGCAGTATTATAATCGGAACCATTAGGATTTGCCGGATAGCTATCGTAACCATATTTTCCTACGATATTATAATTTTCTTCTGCTTCTGGTAAATTAAACTTTCCTTCTCCATGAGAAACCCAAACACCAAGAGTTGCACCTTCTAGAGAAGAAAGCATCACAGAGTTATTTTTTTGAACTGTTACTGATGTAAAAATACTCTCATGTTTTTGACTTTCATTGTGGAGCATTTTTCCATGTACTTTGTGTTCAGGATTAACGAGTTCTAATTCCATAAACAATTGACATCCATTACAAATTCCAACAGAAAGTGTGTCTTCTCTTTTGAAGAAATTTTTCAAAGCGGTATTTGCTTTTTCATTATATAAAAATGCTCCAGCCCAACCTTTTGCCGATCCCAATACATCAGAATTCGAGAATCCACCTACAGCTCCAATAAACTGAATGTCTTCTAAAGTTTCACGACCTGAAATTAAATCGGTCATGTGCACATCTTTTACATCAAAACCTGCTAAGAACATAGCATTTGCCATTTCACGTTCGGAGTTACTTCCTTTTTCGCGAATAATAGCTGCTTTCGGACGTGGTTTTAAGTTATCTATTGATGGTGTTTTTCCGTCAAAATGAGTAGGAAAAGTGTAAGTAAGCGGTTGGTTTTTGTAATTGTTGTAACGCGCTAAAGCTGTTCCGTTTTTTGATTGTTTTGAATCTAATAGGAATGACGTTTTGTACCAAGTATTTCTTAATTGAGCTACATCAAAATTGAAATTATCATCAAAATTTGTAATCGAAATTGTATTTCCTTCAACGACAGTACCAATATTGAAAATTTCGATATTATTTTGAGCAAAAACAGCTTCGACAGAACCATCAGCTTGAAAAATAACTGCAATATTTTCGTTAAATAAAGTTTTTACAGTATCGTTTTCACCTAAAGAAGACAAATCGATTTTTGCACTCAAATTAACATCTGCAAAACACATTTCTAATAAAGAGGTAATTAATCCACCGCTTCCAATATCGTGTCCCGCTTGAATTTTACGTTCTTTAATTAAATCTTGCAAAATGTTGAACGCTTTTTTGAAGAAAATAGCGTCTTTAATAGTAGAAACTTCAGTTCCAATTTTGTTTAAAACTTGTGCAAATGAACTTCCACCTAATTTGAAAGAATCTTGCGATAAATTTAGATAGTAAATATTTCCGCCATTATGTTGTAAAACAGGTTCTACGACTTTAGTAATATTTGTACAGTTTCCGGCTGCAGAAATAATAACCGTTCCCGGTGCAATCACTTCATCATTTGGATATTTTTGCTTCATCGAAAGAGAATCTTTTCCTGTTGGAATATTGATTCCTAATTCGATTGCAAAATCTGAACAACTTTTTACAGCGGCATATAAGCGTGCATCTTCGCCTTCGTTTTTACAAGCCCACATCCAGTTGGCTGAAAGAGAAATTCCATTTAAACCGTCTTTAATTGGAGCCCAAACAATATTAGATAAAGATTCTGCAATAGCTGTTCTTGTTCCAGCAACGGGATCAATTAATGAAGCTATTGGTGAATGTCCTATAGAAGTAGCAATACCTTCTTTTCCTTGATAATCTAATGCCATGACACCACAATTATTTAATGGTAATTGTAATGGCCCTGCACATTGTTGTTTGGCGACTTTTCCACCAACGCAACGGTCTACTTTATTGGTTAACCAATCTTTACAAGCTACAGCTTCTAATTGTAATACTTGTTCTAAATAAGTTGCAATTTTATCTTTAGAATATTCTAATTCTGAATATTTTCGATCGATAGTTTTATCGGTCATAACCACCTTTGGTGAACTTCCGAAGAAATCTTCCAAAGCATAATCCATAGGTTTTGCACCTGTCGATTTAGATTGGAATGTAAAACGATGGTCGGCTGTAACATCACCCACTTGGTACATTGGCGCACGCTCTCTGTCGGCAATTCTTTGCAAAATATCAATGTCTTTTTTACCAATAACCAATCCCATTCTTTCTTGAGATTCGTTACCTATAATTTCTTTTGCCGATAATGTAGGATCGCCAATAGGTAATTTGTCTAAATCGATTAAACCGCCTGTTTCTTCAACTAATTCTGACAAACAGTTTAAATGTCCTCCTGCTCCGTGATCGTGAATAGAAACAATTGGGTTGTTATCGCTTTCTACCAATCCACGAATGGCATTGGCAGCACGTTTTTGCATTTCTGGGTTAGAACGTTGAATCGCGTTTAATTCAATTCCAGTACTAAAAGCACCAGTATCTGCCGATGAAACTGCTGCGCCACCCATTCCGATTCTATAGTTTTCTCCGCCAAGAATAACGATTTTGTCACCTTCTTGTGGTTTTTTCTTAATGGCTTGGTCTAGTTTTCCGTAACCAATTCCGCCTGCTTGCATGATTACTTTGTCGAAACCTAGTTTGCGAGCTTCTTCTTCGTGTTCAAATGTCAAAATTGAACCTGTAATTAGCGGTTGTCCAAATTTGTTACCAAAATCGGAAGCCCCATTTGACGCTTTTATTAAAATATCCATTGGTGTTTGGTACAACCATGGCCTTTCGTTCATTGCATTTTCCCAAGGTTTTTCCTGAGTAGCTTCTAATCTGGAATAAGATGTCATGTAAACAGCAGTTCCAGCCAATGGTAAGGAACCTTGTCCTCCAGCCAAACGGTCACGTATTTCTCCTCCTGATCCTGTTGCAGCTCCATTAAAAGGTTCAACTGTAGTAGGGAAGTTGTGCGTTTCTGCTTTTACAGATATAACAGAATCAAATTCTTTAATTTCATAAAAATCAGGTTTGTCTGCACTTTTTGGAGCAAATTGTTGCACACGAGGTCCTTTTACAAAGGCAACATTATCTTTATAAGCTGAAACAATATCATTAGGATTTTCAGCTGATGTTTTTTTGATTAATTTGAATAATGAAGTAGGCATTTCTTCTCCATCAATAACAAAAGTTCCGTTGAAAATTTTGTGACGACAGTGTTCTGAATTGGCTTGAGAGAAAGCAAAAACTTCCGAATCAGTTAGTTTTCTACCTAATTTTATCGCCAAATGATCTAAATAATCTACTTCTTCTTGACTTAAAGCCAAACCTTCTTGTTTGTTGTAAGTTGCAATATCATCAATATCCAAAATAGGTTCAGGCTGAATATTAATGGTATATATTTCTTGATTTAATTCCGTGTACTTTTGTGACAGCATTGGGTCGAAGTCAGTAAAATCGGCTGAAATTTTTTCAAATTCTTCAATTCTAATAATTCCTGAAATCCCCATGTTTTGGGTAATTTCAACTGCATTTGTACTCCAAGGCGTAATCATTGCGGCACGAGGGCCAACAAAAAAATCCGTAAGCACGGATTTTTCTATTTTATTTGAGTCGCCAAAAAGCCAGTTTAGTTTTGAAATATCTTGAGTTGAAATCTCGTTTTGCGACTGAACTGCAAAAACCGTGTTGGTTTGGTTTCCGAAGAAATAAATCATTGTGTTTGTGTTTGTGTGTTGTTGTTTGAAAGTGCAAATTTAATGATTTTCAATTAAATTATAGCATAAAAAAAAGCGACATTTCTGTCGCTTCTTTATTTTTAGTTGATTATAATTTTTTTAGTTATCGATTCGTTGCCATTACTTACTTTAATTAAATAAATTCCTTTTTGAAGATTAGAAACCGATTCTATTGCATTAGTATTTTTTTTATCGAATACTTTTTCACCAATTAATGAATAGATTTCTACACAGTAGCTTTCGTTTGAATTATCAAAATAAATATTAAAATTTCCGTTTGATGGATTTGGATAAATATTAAAATTGGAATTTATTGTTGCTTTTATTTCATCTGTATTCCCTGACTTATTTCCCAATCCTGTGCAAGTATCTGTTGCAAAAACATCCCAATCGGTTGTTTTATTAAAAGTAGCTTTTGGAACAGTAGCAGTTGCTTTTCTTCTTAAAGTTTCATCTGCCGAAAAGTTTGCTGTGCCTCCATTGAAATCTCCAATAACATCTATAAGAACTCCATTTTTAAATAATCCAATAGCATCATTTCCATTGAAAGTCATATCTGTTGAAGTTGTTGATAAATTTGCTGTTGTTGTAGAATAACAAGTTGATGAAATTAAACTATTTACAATTACATATTTTGCGTTATTTGCAATTGTTCCCGAAAGTATTATTCCTGTACTCCAAGAACCTGCCCCATTAGTTTGTTTTTTTATACTATAAGTAGAAAGATTTACAGAAACTCCTGTTACATTTGTTATTTCTAAAGCTTTATTGTTAGAAAAACCTTCGAGGTATTCAGAAAAATACAAATTAGTAACACTTGGAGCTGATGAATTTGTTGTTGAATTTATTGTTACACTTGATGCCGAAACATTGGTAGCAGCGTCCTTGGCTTTAACATAAAAAGAATAAGTTGTAGCAGCTGTTAATCCAGTTATTGAGGTATTTGTAGAAGTAACTGATGTTCTCAAACTTCCATTCATATATATATCATAACCAGAAACTGCAACATTATCTGTCGAAGCAGTCCAATTTAAATTTATTGATGTAGTTGTTATTCCTGATGCAGTTAAGCCTGTTGGACTTGTTGGAGCTTGAGTGTCTGCCGGTGCTAAGGTTGTTGCATTTATAGTTGTGCTATTAGCAGAACTATTTCCAGCAGCATCTTTTGCTTTAACATAAAAAGAATAAGCTGTTGATCCTGCAAGTCCTGTTATTGAAGTAGAAATTGAAGTAATTGTAGTTCTAAGAACGCCATTCATATAAACATCGTAACCTGTAATGCCAACATTATCAGTAGATGCAGTCCATGATAAGTTTAGTGAAGTTGATGTAATTGATGAAGCTACTAAATTTGTTGGTACTGTTGGGGCTTGTGTATCGGAAGTTGGTACACCACTTCCCCAAATCATATTTACATATTCTGGATGATCTATAAATGGGTTTCTGTTTCCTTGGCGAACATAAATAGCATTGTTACGAGCAATTTCTCTAGCACTAACTGGATCTTGAGAATTCCAAGCTAAAAGCATATTTAAAAAAGGAGTACTAAAAACCTGATTACTTGTTCCATTAAACATAGCATAAGAATATCCAGCAACTGTATTTTGATAACGAGTGGCAAAATAGAAATACATCCTAGCCACATCTCCTTTAAATTCGTTGATAGGTTCAAAAACTGTTCCAGTATAACCAGAAACAGAACTTGTTCCTAGTTTACTTCCGTTTAATGATGTCCATGAAGCAGTTGCAACTGTTCCGTGGGGATAATTACTTCTCATGCCATTTACTTTTCCATCAGTTGGCGGAATAAAATGAGCATCTGCGACCATAGGTGACGCAGTATTAAATACAGATTGTGGAATAATATGTTCTCTATTATAACAATTACCTTCGGTACTATAAGTTCCGCATTGGCTTGTACCGTATGTATATTTGTATGGATCTACACTAGTTGGTTTTTCTGAATAAATATCTATTATAGAATTATCATTTTCGTACTGGTTATCTCTGTCTGATGTTGAATAAGTTGTCCAAAGTCCATCATATCCATTATTTGTATGACCTGTAATCTTATTATACAATTGTGTTTTTAGTGTGTAACTCGTTCCAGTAGCGGTACTGTAATATCCGGTTGGAATTTGAGCAAATGAATAAATTGAAAATAGTAATGTGAGTAATTGTAGTCTTTGCTTCATTTTGTTATTGTTTGTTAGTTAGTGTTCTAAGTTTGGTTAAAATTTAAAAACTCATGCAAAAGTATTGGTTAATAAAACAACGAGTAAATAATCGATATTAATTAATTGTTAAGTTATTTATTATTGATAGTTAATTGTTTAGGATAAAAATAGCCATAAAAAAAGCGGCAAATTTGCCGCTTTTAATTAGTTAATAACAATCTTTTTAACAATAGATTTATTATCTGAACTTAGTTTTAGGAAATAAAATCCATGAGGTAAATTTTCTAAAGTGTATTTGTTTTGATTTCTAATAGGATTAGAAACTTGTTGCATAATTTGCCCGTTTACATTTATTAACTGAATTTCATCTAAATCATTTTCAGTTTCAATATTTACTGTTTGATCGTTTGATGGATTTGGATAAACGTTTATATCTGCAATAAGCTCGAAAGAATTAGTACTTAATGTACAACCTGCACCCCAAACTCGGCAAACATATTCAGGATGATCTATGTAAGGATTTCTGTTACCTTGATGTGCATAAGATGCATTGTTTCTTACTATTTCTTTTGTACTTACAGGGTCTTGTAAATTCCAAGTTAGAAGAATGTTTAAAAAAGTAGGTGAAAAAGTTTGATTTGCAGACCCATCAAACATTACTCTAGCATCAACAGTAGTATATGTTGTGTAGAAAGAAGCCATTTGATCTTCATATCTTGTAGCAAAATATAAATATACACGAGCAACATCTCCTTTAAATTCATCTATAGGTTCAAAAACAGTTCCCGAAAATCCTGCTGAATAACCAGAGTTTAATGCTGAACCTAATTTAGAACCATTGCTTGATGTGTATGACGCCACATTTACTCTTCCAAAAGCCCAATCATTGTGTATAGAATTTACCTTACCATCAGTTGGGTAAACATGATGTATATCATTACGCATTATTCCTGCACTACCAAAATAGGATTGTGGGATCATATGTTCTCTATTATAACAATCACCTTCATTGGTATAACTTCCACATTGTCCAGAATTTGCACCTGAAGTTGTATTGAAATTAAAATTATGAGTGTCTGGACCTGAAGGTATTTCTGTATAAATATCAACAATTGTATTGTCATTTTCGTATCCAATTCCATTATCTCTATCTGTTGTGCCATAACCTGACCATAAACCATTGTTAGTTTGACTGGTACCAGAACCATATCCTCTATCTATATGAAGATATTCTGGATTTAATCCATCATTTACATTATCAATAATTTTTTTTAACTGTGTTTTTAGAGTATAACCAGTTCCAGTAGCAGAGCTATAATAATTAGTAGGAATTTGTGCAAATCCTAAACTAGCACTAAGTAATAATAATAAGTAGATTTTTTTCATGATAAATAAAATTTAAAAAATTTGGGCTAGCAAACATAAGCCTAATTTTAGGATTAAAAATAAAAAAACAACTTTATTAATCAAACTTTATGATTTAATAATATTCAACAAATATCTTTTAAATTTTACGCTCCAATAAAGCCATATAAAAACCATCAAACCCTGATTCTGAGGCCAGAATTTTTCTATCTTCAATAAAGGTAAAGCTTTTTCCTGTTTCTGTTGTTAAAAATTTCTCAATTTGTTCTTGGTTTTCAGACGGTAAGATAGAACAAGTTGCATAAACTAGTTTCCCTCCAGGTTTTACAATTCGTGAGTAACTTTCTAGCACTTCGGCTTGTATTTTTTTGATATTCTCGATGAATTCTGGTTGTAATTTCCATTTTGCATCTGGATTACGCTTTAGAACTCCTAATCCGCTACAAGGTGCATCAATAAGAACTCTATCAGCTTTTTCAGCTAGTTTTTTAATAACTTTTGTAGAATCGATAATTTTATATTCGATATTAAAAGCACCATTACGTTTTGCACGAAGTTTTAGTTGTTTTAATTTACTTTCATACAAATCCATAGCAATAAGTTGCCCTTTGTTTTCCATTAAGGAAGCCAAATGCAATGTTTTTCCACCAGCACCAGCACAAGTATCTACGACTCTCATTCCTGGTTTTACATCAAGAAAAGCAGCTACTAACTGAGAATTAGCATCTTGTACTTCGAATAATCCTTGTTTGAAAGCATCGGTCAAAAATACATTAGCTCTTTCTTTTAGCACTAAAGCATCTGGTTGGTCTTTTAAAATATCAGTGTCTATATTCAAATCCATTAAAATAGCACGTAATTTTTCGCGAGTTGTATTTAATGTATTTGTTCTTAATATAACTTTTGCAGGTTGGTTTTGAGCAGCAATTTCGGTAGCCCAAACTTTTTCTCCAAGTTCTTTTACTCCTAAAGCATCCATCCAATCTGGAATAGATTCTTTGATGGCTCTGTTTTTAGATAGTTCGTCGAAACGACCTTTTATTTTGCGTTCAGGTGTTCCTTCTAGTTGTCTCCAATCAGGAATTGGGTAACCACGCATAACAGCCCATGAAGCAAACATTCTCCAAATATTGTCTCTATCGAAAGGCTCTTTAACTTCTGCAATTTCTGAATATAAACGCTTCCAACGTACAATTTCATAGATAGTTTCGGCAACAAACTTACGGTCTGAACTTCCCCAACGCTTGTCTTTTTTTAATGCTCGCGCTACTACTTTGTCTGCATATTCTCCTTCGTTGAAAATAGCGTTTAATGAATCTATTGTGGTGTAAACTAAATTTCTATGTAATCTCATTTTTCTAAAATTGAGGTGCAAAGGTACAATATAATAGTCTAAAGTTTAAAGTCATAAAGTCAATTTACCATTATATTATGGTTTTCTACTTTTTAATAACTGAAATAATTGAAAAATGGCCAATCCGAAAAAGATAATCCAAATATTGTTTGATATAAAATTATCAGAAATAATTCCTTGATTGGTAATTTTTTTAAGTCCTAAAACTAATAGTAACATTCCAGAAAATGTACCAAATAATGTTCCTAAGACATAGACATATTTTAAGTTTTTTACTGAGGAGATATACTTTTCATTAACCAAAAAAATATTCCAACTAAACCAAAATGGAATTTGTGCAAAGTTTAAAGAACTCAGAATTAATCCAATAATAAAAGATGGATACATTAAAAAAGTAACTGCACTATTATGATTTTCATTCTTTTGCGATTGTGAAGGATAAAAATAAATTGTTATAAAAATTAAAAAAATAATTGAAAATATTGAAATCCAACTTTTAAGTTTAGGGTTTAAAATCAGTTTGTTAGCAAAATAAAAAGTACTATAAATTATAATTCCTTCAACAATTACAACGCCAAATAAATAATATAATAATTGAGTAAGATTTGATTTGTTGTAAATTTCGAATCCAATAAAATTTAAATAACCTAGCGGAATCGAACCCACGAAACTGACTAAAAATCCGACTATAAAGTTTTTTAAATGTTTCAAAATTATTAAAAATTACATATTTTATTATTTTGTTCTAGATGTAATCGATATTGATACATTCCTTGCTTATGTGTCAGAAAAGGAACTCCCTTTTTATTATTTTCTACGCTAATTTTATACATGTAAGTAATATGTCTTGCTAACTCTTTCCAAGCAAAAAAGATAGAATGTTTAGGGTCATAAATATGAGTTGGTTCACTTGCAGCACCATTTATTTCTACTACTTGAAAGTTTTTTCCTTCTTCTAATTCTGCTATAGAATTGTACATTAAATCCATTCGTCCGAAATAAAACCCATCTATTTGCAAACACATTTCATTTATCACATTAGTTAATTTATCTGAAATTAAATAACTAGCATCAACAAATTTTGAACCACGACAATGATTTCCGAAAGGAACTAAATTTAATTTTTCATCTTTAACTAAAACTTCATCTAATTTATTTTTATATTCTTTTTCTAAAGTAGTTAACTGCATTTCAAATCTTGGATTTTGCTTTATTAACTCTTTGATTGTCAGTTTTCCGTCGCCAGTAACAATCATAAATTCTTTGGCTACTATTCCTGTGATTTTTCCTTTTTCTTGGTTGGGAAATCGCACATAAAAAACACCAATTTCGTTAGGGAAAGGAATTAAATCTTGAACTAAATAATCAAAATTTGCATTTTTGTTATACTCATTCAATTCATCAACAGATTTTATTTTTTTTACTGCTGAACCTCGTAAACCTATATCTGGTTTCACAATTAATGGAAAGGGAATATTCGATTTTTCTTTAGCAATTAAAACTTCTTCAAAAGAAGTTTTGTGTTTTATTAATGTTGTTTTTGGGTAATATTTTTGAGGAATCAAATCATAAATTTCCTTTTTACTTTCCATAAAAAATCCTCCGTTTCGCATTGTTGGATTTGAAGTATTAAAAAAGAAAATTGTCCTAGATTTTAAAGCATAAAAAGCCCATAAAAAATTGATAGGAAAATATACGATTTTCGAAGGCCAATATTCCCAATTGGTCAATTTATGAAGAAATAATCGCATTAAATTACTATAAATGAATTGGTGAATTCCTGATTTTCTATTAAATCATAATGAGTTAATGAAACCTTATTTTTCTCGATAACAGTTTGTGTGATACTTAAGGTTTTCAATTCGTTATTACGATTTATAACCAATCCGTTTTCTTTATTATTGTCTTCGGTATTTTTGTGAAAATGCAACATATTTAATTCTGAAACACTATTTTTAGATTCTAAAAAATCATAAAACCATTGTTTTCTTTGTTCCCGAATTGCTAACGGATATAAGGTCGATGATGACCAAATATGATTTTTTGTTGTTTCCAATTCTGTGATTTCTTTTTTTAATTCATTCCATTGTAATTGATATAATTTTTGATTTTCAAAAACAACCAATGTAAATGGTTCAATATTGTCGAGATTTATTTCCTGCCAAAATAAAATTATAGATTCCGAACTAATTAAATCTAATACTATTAATCCTCTACTTTTTCTGTAACTAGATTTTAGTTCATGTTTTTCTTTGGCACCATTTAACAAAACAATAATATGTGCTTTATCATCTACAGCATACCAAGTTCCGCCCGCTTTTTGGTCTTTTGGGAAAAATATTTTTTTATCATTTACTAAATGAATTTTGGGCTCTATAGCTTTTTCTCTAGTGACTTTTTCATCTCTATTTGAAGTAATGATATATTTACCATTACTGTTTACAAAACTTACTGTGCACATTGTTTTTTGTATTCGATAGTTGATGGAGCAATTCCGAAAGTATCAGTTACTTGTATGTTATCTAACTGAAAAACAGCTACTTTTATAAGTGCTTGGTGGTGAATACAGTGTTCTAAATTGTATAATAATTCTCTAAAATAATTAGTTTCAATCGACACGTAATTTTCGTAAAACATCTGATTCAGAACTATATTTTTATTTTCTCTTTCGATAGATTTAATAATTTTGTCTATAGTTTGAATTGCAAAATCGGTATTTGTTTGAATTAAATTATTTCTTACTCTATCATCATAATTCAACAAACCAGATTCGTAAGAATTGAGCAAACACTGAAACATTTCTATGATATGTCTTGAATGTTCGCCTATTGATGAATTTCCTAAATATAAAATAGGTAAAGTAAAATCTTCATTAGATAATTGATTTAATAAATCCTTTAATTCTTCAAGTGTATGTTTTACAATAATAAAATTCATAGTTTATTTTATCAAAAAATTAATATCTTTTTTGTATCTAAAGGCTAAAAATAAGCTTAAAATAAATGTTATGCAAGCTAAAAAAAATAAAGTTCCGCCATCATTTTTTACTTCGATACCAATTATAAATAGATGAGAAACTATGGCAACAAACATGGTTGACATGGATGTGAAAGCTGCATAAAATTTAGTTTTATCCACAAATAAAAATATAGATGCAACTAATTCTATAATTCCGGAACTAATTCTTCCAAGTGGTTCCGCTCCTAATTTTGTGAATATATAAACAGATTCAGGGCTTGCCGTAAATTTGAAATATAATGTTTGTAACAAAATAAAAGCAATAATTATTTTTGCTGTTCTGTTTATTAAAATTGAATTCATAATTAATATTTTTTCCAGTTTAAATCGGCTTTTATTTTTAATTGTTTTTCGTCATTATTCCAACTTTTCAGTGTGTTATTAAAATAAGCGTTGTAAAAAAGATATAGCTTATTATCAGTAATTTTGAAAGTTTCAGGATCAATATCGACCTTATCTCCAGAACTTCCCATAGCATAAGCACACCATCCGCCATATTGAGGCTCATATGTTGCTGGCATTTTCGCAAAGCTTTCTTTATTTTCTTTTGTAGAAAAATTATATATCACTCCTTCATGAGTAAATGATAATTCTTTCTTACCTTTTATTGCTTTTTTTTGTTTAAAATAAGCTACAGGATCATAACCTTGTATGGCTATTTTCTTTTCTAGATTAAAGGGTTCTGATTTTTTTGTATTTTGAGAAAAACTAGAAAGCGTAAAAAGTAAAGCTATAATTAATAATTGTTTTTTCATTTTTCATTTTTTTAAAGCTGTTCCAACTGCTAATAATAATTTGTTAGATATTCTTGTTTTGTAATCTGGACTAATGTATTCGAACTCGATTTCGTTTTCTTCATTTATGATAAATAGCGAAGGAACAGGAAGAAAGTCATTTTTTACTCCATGCAAAACAGTTTTTAACTGCTTTTTTAAACCATTTGGGATACTATAACCTATTCCTAAAGCTTTTATGAAATCTCCTTTACTGTCTGACAATAAGGTATAGCTTAGTTTGTCTTTTGTGATAGTTTCTCTCAATGATTCTGGAGAATCTGGACTTATAGCAATAATCTGATAGCCCATTTCGATTAGTTTTTCTTCGACTTCGCCTAAAGCACTTAAATGTAAATTGCAGTAAGGACACCAGCCACCACGATAGACGGCAAGGATCGTTTTTTTAGTTTTTGTAAGATCTTCAAAATTTATATTTTTCCCGTCGATGCTTTGAACCTTTATTGACGGAATTTTTTCGCCAATAAGCAACGGAGAAATTTCTGTTGCCGATTTTGGTAAATCAGTTTGAGCATTTACGGCACAACAGAAAATTGAAACTATAAGATAAATATACTTTTTCATAATTGTTTTATTTATTATTTCAAAAATAAGTAGTTTTAAGTAGGATGATTGTCTTCTAGTTTATATATTAGTAAAAATTATAATTTCTTATAATTAAGAATTATTATTTCCTTGCGATTGTATTCTATAATTTCGTTATCAACAAATTCGTTAATCAATGTTGTAGCTGTTTGTCTGGATGTGCAAATTATTTGAGCTATATCATTTTGGGTTAAATAATTTTCGATTTTTACTTTATTATTGTCATCAAAAACACCTTCTTTTTCAGCCCATTCTTTTAAGAAAGTAAGTAATCTTGTTTTAGCATCTTTAGAAACTAAATTGGTATAGTTATTTCTTAGCCGTTTCATTTTTAGACCAACAAATTTGGTATATCCTAACGCTAATTGTGGATTTCGAAGCATTAAATCCTCAAAATCAGACTGTAAAAAGCTACAAATAGAAACTTCATCAGTAAGTACCTTAGCATATTCGTTAACTTGAATGTCACTATCCAAATAAAGTTCTCCGAACATATCTCCTTTCTGGATAATATCTTTAATGGTTTCGTTTCCATCTTCATCTAGAGAAACAATTTTTATACTTCCTGTTTTTAAAAGAAAAATTCTTGGCACATCGGAATCCGAGAAATATATTATTTCGCCTTTTTGAGCTTTTTTAAAACCTGAAATGATACACAATTGTTTTATTTGAGGAAAACTTAATGTTCTAAAAAGTTTATGATCACGCAGATACCAGTATTTTAATTCGTCGTACATTTTATAGTTTTTCAGTCTTTAAATATACATTTTTTGTATAATTATTCTTTAAAAAATAAAATTTTAAAATAACCAAGATTATCGGTCTCTAATAACCATATTCCGTTTTTAGCATAAAAAGTTTTAAAAAATAATTTTTGATTGTTTTGAATACTACTCAGATAATTTGAAAACAATATATTATTCTCTTGAGCAATTAATCCTTCTGTATCTAAAGCCTTCTTTTCGTAACCAATATTGTTAAAATAAGAATTAACAAACTTTCCGTTGCTAATTGTTTTATTTTCGGCTGAAATATTGAATCCTATTTTATTAAACTTTATGACATTTCCTGTCATTTTGTTAATAAAAGAATATTGAATATAACCTTTCTTTTCAGATGGAGAAGTTATAGAAAGCAATAATTTTTCGTCTCTAATTGTCAAACTCACCTTTAGGTTTGTTACAATTTGGTTTGCATTAAAATCACTTTTGTCATTGATTGTTTGTACCGATTCCCATATTTTATTTCCAGATTTATCAAATTTAAAAACATAAAAGCCCAATGGTTCATTTGTAATATTACTTGAACTTTTAGCGTTTTTCCCAAATAAACCGTAAACATATACTTCGTCTGTTTTCTGGTCGATAACGAAATTATTGATAGTCAAATCGCTTACATAAGTATCTCCAGACTGCGGATTTGTATAAATATAACCGCCTCCGTTATTACTATATATGAGATTTTTGTATTGAAAATCAACTTTGTAAGCAAAATCATTTAGTATAACACCACCATAACTATATATTGTACGATATAGTGTTGCCGATTTGTAATCTTTAGCAATTGACTTTGTGATAAGACCAAAATTATACTCATTTACACGAATACCAAACGACAAATCATTATATTTTGCAAAATTATCACCTATAATTCTAGTTAAATTTGGTTTTTTCATTGCAAATTTTTCGTTTGCTCGAGTAACAATATCGGTAACGCTAAGTGATAATTGATCTTTTTCAAAATTAATATCCCCTTTATTGTCTTGATTTAAAACACTAAACTCATAATCATCATTAAAATATTGAAAATTTTCATTCATTTTAAAAAATGGAGATGACTTCCCACTAATTACTAACTTAAACCGATCAGTTTTTTCTTCTGTTTTAGAAGTTTCAGAAACTATAAAAGCATTTTCAGTTGGGGAAAATATACAGTTTGTTAGTGCTTCATTTTCTATCATTTTTTCGAAAAACCCATCATTATCAAAACTATAAATGTTTTTAATAATTTTATTATTTGATGATGCTACATAATTTCCTTTTTGAATTACCAATCTGTTTTTATTAGGCAAGAAATTATAACCTATTGGAAAATTATTATCCTTAAATTTTTCTTCGACCACAATAGTTTGTGCATTTACTAATCCAACAAATAATAAGAGCGAAACAATAATATTATTTTTCATACTCATTTACTTAAAAATTAACTTTATAACTCAACCCCAATGTTAGTCCTCTGGTAAGCCCATCTGGACGTTCTTTTCTAACAACAAATGGAGAAGCAATCGAAGTTTCTAAATAACTCTTTTTATTTAATTTATAAGATACAATTAGATTTCCGTTTATAGTTAGACCATCGGAGTCTAAAATTGTTTCACGTTGCCCAAAAATATTAGTGAAACTATCCTCACCTAAATGATAAATAAATAAAAGGTTTGGTTTGAATGTAAATTTTTCATTAGTAGTTTTTAGTCTGTAAGTTGTTCTGAATAAAACATCCGATTTTCTTTCAAATAAATTAGTTGAGGCAAATTTATCAGTGATCAATGGATTACTTATATAGGAATTTTTGTTGTCTGTTAAAGGGATTTGTACTGCAGTATTAAAATCCCATTTTTTGTATGTAAGATTCACACCACCAATAAAATCGAAGGTTCCCAAACTGGCTTGGTAAGCCATTGGCAGAGAAACATTATTTATTTTGTCGTTTGCGCCAGTTAGAGGAATCTTAATCCCAAATAATAATGACCATGTTTTAGCACTTTCAAGTTCACTAAACTTGTTTTTAAATTTGTAATTTCCTGTCAAAAAGACATCACCAATATTTCCTCTTGTCCCAAAATCACCATTAGCAATGGCTGATGTTAGTTTTGCACTTATTGCAAATTTGTCTGTTACATCTCTTGTGTAGCTTAAATATTGGGAGAATACTGTTACACCTTCTTCGGCAATGCCATATACAACGCCAACATCAAAATTGTTTTTCATATTTGCTTCGTGACCTTTAAATCCGTTTCCAACGGAGCAGAAACCCGCATCACTACAACCTTGCGCGAATGAATTAGTAAAGCTTGCTGAGATAAATAATGATAATAATAAAAATTTTAATTTAGTTGTTTTCATGTTCTGTTTTGTTTGATTTGTTTTTATGTTAGTTACTTGTTAATGGTGCAATTGCAAATAAGTGATTAAATTCTTGGCAGTGAATTAATACATATTGATATTCAGAAACATTTACACCAGTTGGGATGGTATAAAATGTATTTCCATTTCCTTTAAAATTTCCTAGATTCACAAAATTAATTGGTGTGTTTTCTTTAGATAAATAGACTTTCAAATCTGGTCCATCAGATACTGCAAAATTTTCTAATTTTACTTTATACTCATTGTTTTCTATATAAATTTTAGCAAAACCAGAAACATTTATGCCAGATGTTGGGTAAAATTCACCTGAATATTTTAGAACTGCAGTGCTACTTATTGTATTATTTTCCAAACTTTTTGTTGTTAGATTCCCTTCTTTTTCACACGAAGTGAAAAGAAATATTCCTAATAAGAAAGCAAATAGATTTTTCATGGTTTTAAATTTTAAGTTTATTATTGAATTGTTTTTTATCACCTTTCATTTACACTTACGTAATTTTTTGAATTATGGTTTTACAATAACGCATTAAAAATAAAAAATCCTCTCGTTGCTAATTGTCAGCTTCCTTACATTTGTATTGTATTTGTTATACTAAAAAAAGCACGGATTATTTTTAGTAGTATTTATAATTTGCTTAATTTCGCAAACTGAAAATTCATTACAAAATTATATTATGAAATGAGCATTTTGCGAATTCCATTTTTACAAAAAAAAAAAAAACAAAAAAATGAAATACGATATCATTGTTTTAGGAAGTGGTCCTGGAGGTTACGTTACTGCGATTAGAGCTTCGCAATTAGGATTTAAAGTGGCAGTTGTCGAGAAAGAAAATTTAGGTGGAGTTTGTTTAAATTGGGGTTGTATCCCAACGAAAGCGTTGCTAAAATCGGCTCAAGTTTTTGATTATTTGAAACACGCTTCGGATTATGGATTAGTTGTTCCTGCATTTGATAAAGATTTTGGCGCTGTGGTTTCTAGAAGTAGAAACGTAGCTGGAGACATGAGTAAAGGCGTTCAGTTTTTAATGAAAAAAAATAAAATTGACGTTATAGATGGTTTTGGAAAGCTAAAACCAGGTAAAAAAATTGATGTTACAGATAAAGATAATAAAGTTACCGAATATAATGCAGATCATATAATTATTGCGACAGGTGCACGTTCTCGTGAGTTACCAAACTTACCGCAAGATGGTGTAAAAGTTATTGGTTACCGTCAAGCAATGACATTGCCAAAACAACCAAAATCGATGATAATCGTTGGTTCTGGTGCAATAGGAGTAGAGTTTGCTCATTTTTATAACGCAATGGGAACAGAAGTTACTATTGTTGAATTTATGCCAAATATTGTTCCTATTGAAGACGAAGATATTTCAAAACAAATGGAACGTTCGATGAAAAAAGCAGGAGTAAAAATTATGACCTCTTCTTCTGTTGAAAAAATTGATACTTCAGGAAAAGGAGTAAAAGCTACTGTGAAAACTGTTAAAGGTGAAGAAACAATTGAAGCAGATATTTTGCTTTCGGCAGTTGGAATCAAAACAAATATAGAAAATATAGGTTTGGAAGAAGTAGGCATTTCTACTGATAAAGATAAAATTTTAGTCAATGTATTTTCGCAAACTAATATTCCGGGTTATTACGCAATTGGGGATGTAACTCCAGGTCAAGCATTGGCTCACGTTGCTTCTGCAGAAGGAATTAATTGTGTAGAAAAAATTGCAGGTTTGCATGTAGATCCAATCGATTACGGGAATGTTCCTGGTTGTACTTATGCAACTCCAGAAATTGCTTCAGTAGGTTTGACGGAAAAACAGGCTAAAGAAAAAGGATACGAAATCAAAGTGGGTAAATTTCCATTTTCGGCATCAGGAAAAGCAAAAGCTTCTGGAACGCCAGATGGTTTTGTAAAAGTTATTTTTGATGCAAAATATGGTGAATGGTTGGGTTGTCACATGATTGGTGCTGGTGTTACCGATATGATTGCAGAAGCAGTTGTAGCTCGTAAGTTAGAAACAACAGGACATGAAATATTGAAAGCAATTCATCCGCACCCAACAATGAGTGAAGCCGTTATGGAAGCTGTGGCTGATGCTTATGGTGAAGTGATTCACTTATAATTTAGATTATTAGAAAGTAGAATTTTAGTGTTCTTATACTACAGTAACCGTTTTGTGAAAGCAAAGCGGTTTTTTTATATGTTATGGTTTTGTTTTAATAAAGCATTATAATTTAGTCATAACCTAAAAAAACTAAAATATTATGACTTACATTTTTAAGGCTATTTCGGTCTAATAGAAGGCGGAACTGTTGCTAATGTAATTGGTTATAAAAGCGCAGGAAGTAGTAACCTTTTTAGTATGGGAATGTTTTTTGCTGTTCTAGGTTCTTTATTAGTTTTATTTGTTTGGAAAAAATTTATCGCTCCAAATTTTTTTAAAGACCAAAACCAAAATAAATAAGAAATTAGAATTAAAATAATATATCCCGATGAGATTTCTTTTCTGGTTTTTTTATTTTTTGTTTATCATTTCAAAATAATAATTGGGATAATCTGAAATTAAACCATCTACTTTTAAATTGATAAGTTTTTGCATATCGATAATTTCATTTACTGTCCAAGGAATTACTCGAATCTTTTTTTTATGCAAAAAGTCAACATTTTCTTTATTTAATAAAATAAATTCCGGACTATAAACATTGGGTTTAAACCCTAGTATTTTTAGGTTTTCTTCTACAGTAAATTTATTTTCTACTAATAAAACTGTTTTTATTTGGGGTTTGATCTTATGTAAATATTGTAATGTTCTTACATCAAAAGATTGTATGTGAATTCGTTTATGAATTTTTTTATCATCAATAACTTTCAATAATAAATTTACAAATTCTTTTGGTTCCGGATGTAAAATGTTATCACCTTCAACAGCGCTTTTAGTTTCTATATTGTAATAAATAGTTTTTTTTGGATATTTCCTTTTAATATAATTTTCGACACTATCTATCATTTCTGATAAAAGTGGCTTGTAAGTTTTTATTTTCGATTGACTTAAAAACCTTGGATGAATTTTCGTACCACAATCACATTTTCTAATCTGATCATAATTCATTTTATATAGATTGAAAGACTTTTCTTTAGATTCTGTAATTTCATTTCCATTTGAATCTAGGCAAATTTCGTGCGATAAAAATGGCTCATGCGAAAGCAAAACTTGATTATCTGCAGAAATAACAATATCGAGTTCGAGTGTTGTAACGCCAATATCGATAGCTTTTTTTATAGCTTCAATAGAATTTTCTGGAAGTAAACCACGACAACCTCTATGTCCTTGAATATCGAAATTTTGTGCAAAAGAATTTAAAGTAATCAGAGTAAAAAGAAAATATATATTTTTCATTTTATAAAAATTTCAAGTTTTCAATCAAATAATCTACTTCGTCTTTAGTGTTATAATGGCTAAAAGAAATTCGTAAACTTGGTTTTTTTAAGTCTGCTTCCGAAAGAATTTCGGCTAAAACATGAGATGGTTTTACACTTCCAGACTGGCAAGCACTACCACGAGAAACGGCAATGCCTTTCATATCTAGATTAAACAAAATCATTGAAGTTTTTTCTTCAGAAAAAGGTAAAATGACATTCAATATATTGTAAAATGTTTCTTGCGGATTTCCATTAAATCTTATTTCTGGAAAATGAGATTTTAGTTGTGATATTGTATATTCCTTGAGATTTAAAATATATTTTTCTTCTTCATCTAAATGTAAATAGGATAATTCGAGCGCTTTTGCCATTCCCACAATATTATGCACACTTTCGGTTCCTGCACGCATTCCTTTTTCTTGTTCCCCACCTAATAATATTGGGTTTAAAACCATTCCTTTTCGAATAAATGCAAAACCCATTCCTTTTGGACCATGAAACTTGTGAGCACTTGCAACAAGAAAATCTATTGGTGTTTCTTGTAAATTGAAAGTAGTTTTTCCTATTGATTGTACAGTGTCAGTATGAAAATATGCTTGGTATTGTTTGCATATTTTAGCAACTCTATTCAAATTAAGAACAGTTCCAATTTCATTGTTTACATGCATCAAACTCACGAGTGTTTTTCCTTCTGTAGAAAGTAAATCCGATAGGTGAACCAAATCTATTTCGCCAGATGGCAAAATATTCACATAATCAATTTGAATATCATTTAGTTTTTGAAGAATTTGTACCGTATGTAAAACAGCATGATGTTCAATTTTACTTGTAATTATTCTTTCAACTTTTAAATCTCTAATGCAAGATTGAATGATAAAATTATTTGCTTCGGTGCCGCAAGAAGTAAAAATAATTTCTTGTGCGGAACAATTAAGATTTTTTGCAATGCTTTTTCGAGAAAGTTCAACTAAGTTTTTTGAATGACGACCAAAAGCATGCGTAGATGATGGATTTCCGTAATCATTCATCAAAACTTGAGTCATTTCTAAAATTACTTCTGGTCGAAGTGGTGTAGTCGAGGCGTTATCTAAATATACTTTTTTCATTATGGCAAATATACAAATTTTAAATTTTTAGTATAGCTTTGTATTTTGTTTCATAAAATGTCCTTTTGAAAAAAATTCTTTTACTTTCCGACACACACAGTCATCTTGATGATGCAATTTTAAAATATGTAAATCTTGCTGATGAGGTTTGGCATGCTGGCGATATTGGTAATTTATTAGTTACGGATACTTTGCAAAAACACAAACCATTGCGAGCTGTTTTTGGTAATATAGATGATGCAAAAGCAAGGTTAGAATTTCCTTTGCACAATCGTTTTATGTGTGAAGGTGTCGATGTTTGGATAACGCATATTGGTGGCTATCCGGGAAAATATAATCCTAATATTAGAGAAGAATTGCAACAAAATCCTCCAAAATTATTCATTTGTGGACATTCTCATATACTAAAAGTGCAGTTTGACAAGAAACTTAATTTATTACACATGAATCCTGGTGCTTGTGGTAAAAGTGGTTTTCATACGGTGAAAACCATGCTAAGATTTGTTATAGATGGCGATAAAATAAAAGATTTAGAAATTATCGAATTAGGAAGTAAATAACGATAGTTTTTTTAATCTTTTAATAAAATATGATTAAGAAGTTTTAAGTACTAATGGTTTTTATAATAATTGTAGTTCCTTGCCCAATTTTAGATTTAATTTTCATATCTCCTTGCATATTTTTTATCCTTGCACGAATTTGAGTAATACCAAATCCATCAGACATGCTAATATTTTTAGAGTCGAAACCTATACCATTGTCTTCAATTGTAATCTGTAATTTGCCGTCAATTTCTTCTAGTAATAATTTAGATTTTGAAGCTTTACTGTGTTTCATCACATTATTTAGTAATTCTGATACTATAAAAAATATTTTTGTTTCAAATTCAGAGTTATATCTTCTATCCTTAGCTAAAGTAGAATGAAATTTAAATTGTATGAGCGAGTTTGTGTTTTTTTCGCAAAGATCTTTTAACGCAAATTGCAAACCAAATTTCACTAATAATGGAGGAACTAATTCATGAGATAAATCTCTTACTTTATCATGCGCGTCTTTTAGCAAAGCTCTAGTTTTCTTTAAATCGGTAACTTGTTCTTTTGTTAAACTGCTTTCAAAAGCGGATAAATGTAATCCTACTGATGATAAAACGGCACTTACATGATCGTGTAAAACCACTGAAATTTTGTTTCGTTCTTCGTCTTGGCCATCGAGTGTGGCACTAATAATTTTGTATTGTAATTTTGTATCTATATCTTTTAGTTTACTTTTTTGTTTTAACAATAAATTTTGGTAATAAAAATAAAAGATAAACCCAGCTAGAATAAATAGTGAAGCAAATAATAATAACAATTTTTGATTTCTTTCTTGTTTTTCTATGATTGCTTTTTCTTTTTCTTTAAACTCATTTTCAGCCTTATTTATTGCATATTTTATCTCAACGTCTTGATTTGACTTGTACAGGTTTGCATTTTTTTCATCTTGTAACTCTAAATATTTGTTATTGTATATGCAAGCATTTTTATAATCACCTAATTTTTCATAAGCATATGAAATATTCAAATAAGCTGGAGATAAAGATATTGAGTTCTCATTATTTGGAAACATTTTGATAACGTCTATGTATTCTTGTTTTCCTTTTTCATAATCCTTTTCGGTAGTCAAATAATAAAGGCCTAAATTATTTTTGACACTTGCAATTAAAGTTTTATCGCCAGTTTTTAATGCTACATAATAAGAACTATCTAAATGTTTTTTTGCTTTTATATTATCGTTTTTTGAATTATAATAGTAAAAAAAATTATTTTGATTAAGCCCTATATCTCTTAGATTTTTAGATTTTTTAGTATAAGAGTCTATTTTGTTTAAATAGTAAAAAGTACTATCTGAGTTGGTTTCGGAATATATTTTAAAAAGACCTTGGTTTACTTTTATTAATAAATCATTATTTTTTAGTTTTAAGGCTATATTATTTGCTTTTATCAAATATTTTTTGGCTTTTGTATATTCGTAAATAATTCCGTTTATATTACCAATAGCTCTATATATTAATACTTGTTTTTCTAATAAATTATTTGTTTCGGCAATAGTTCGTGCATCATAAAGTGTTTTTATTGTGTTTTCCATGTCGTTATAACCTCGATACACCTCCGATTTTTGAATCATAATGTCACAATAAGCCGAATAGTTTTTAATTTCTAAATAGTGTTCTGATTTTTTGCGAGCATAATTCAATCCTTTTATCAAGTTGTTTTTTTCGATATAATATGAAATAGAATCTGTTTTGGTTTTCGTTCCTAAATTTAGAGATTGAAAACCAAAACAAAACTTACTAGCCATTAAAAAAATGAAAACTAGTAGTTTATTAGTTATGCTTTTTTTAAAGACCAATGCTAACAGTAGGTTTTTTTAAGTATTACTCCAGAGTATTTGTATTGCTCGAAATTTGCAATAAGTTTATTGCTAAGGGTTGTTGCGGTTTCTTTGCAGCTTACAAATGTAGTTGAGGGTTGGGTTTCTCCAGGATTTAGCTTTACAGTAATTATGTAACTTGTAGCCAAAGGCGTAAGAACATAAAAACAATTGTCTGGAATTTCGAAACAAATTTCAAATTCATTTGTGTTTAATTTACTAAAAGAAAACAATCCTAGCATGTCATAAGTCATAGTGTTTGGTTTTTATTATTAATTAGTTATTAAGTTATGTTTTGAGGCAAATATGACCAGTCCAACTGAGCTTTTTACATTTAGCTTTTTCATTAAGTTTTTGCGATGTGTTTCTACCGTATTAACACTAATATTTAATAAATCGCTAATGTACTTTCCGCTTCTTTCTTGGCTAATTAGATTTAAAATTTCTAATTCTCTAGAGGTTATGCTAGAAATTAAATCTTCGGTATTTAATGACTGATTGTGGTCGTTATTATTTCCGGTATAAATATTAAATATCTTATCTTTTATGGCATCAGAAAAATATTGGTTTCCATAAGCAACTGTATTTATAGCATCTATAATACTTTCCCCAGCGCATTGTTTTGTGAGATAGCCACTAGCACCTAATTTTATAACTTCTTTTATTAGTTTTGCATCATCGTAACTAGACAAAATAATCACCTTACAAGGAAATCCTGCTTCGTTCATTTCTCGTAGTACTTGTATGCCGTCTTTTTCAGGCATATTTATATCCATAATAAGAATATCAGCTTTATTTCTCGTCACTCTATCTACGAGACCTTCTCCGTTTAGAGAGAATCCAACTACTTCAAAATCTGAATTGGTTTTTAGCACAGCCAGAATACCATCAATAAGTACTTGATGATCATCGGCTAAATGTATTTTTATTTTGTTTTCCATTTTCATATTTATATTTTCAAATATATACGATTATAAAGTTACATGAAATACCTGAAATTAATGATTTTCATCTAACTAAATTTAGTTAGATGAAAATATATTATTCTTCATAATATCTACTAAAAAAGTGTCAAGGTTAAAAACCCGAGATAATTCGAAATGTCTAAATCTCAATTCTTAACTAAAAAAATAATATAATTGATCTAAAACAAACAGTCATATAGCAAAAAATCCGTCTCAATTTCTTGAAACGGATTTTTCTCGCACTAATAAACTAAGATGAAAGGTTTATCTCAATCGATCCACAGATTTTACGAGATCTTCGTCTTTCTTGATGGCTTTATTGGCCAAAACCAACAAAAAGATAGCAACAATAGGAAGAAACATCCCAATACCCTTCTCCGAAACCGTAGTTCCTCCAGATACTGTTAGTGTACGATACACAAATAATCCTAGTAAAATTAAGTTTAATATTATATTCAATCTGTTCATCACAAATTGCTGTTGTCTTTTTTTAAACGAAAGTAAACTAACTAATGATAAGGCAGTACTTAATCCAAATATAGCAGTATACTTTATATCATTCATAAAATAAATTGTTTCGCCATTTTCTAATTTCCATAAATGAAAAACAAAAGTAAGCGCACCAGTTATTATAAAAGCGAGTAATAAATAGATACTTTGTATTCTTTGAATCATTATAAATCATATATTATAAAGACAAAAATATATTTTCTTTTTATAAAAAACTATTGTTTACTCAAAAAAAAAACGTAATATTGCCATAACAATCCGTAAGCACTTCATACTTCGGAAAATAAGATTCAAAAAAAATCATTCGCATTTTATCCCAAATAATTAATTCACACATCATTTTATGTTTGATATTTCTGTTTTTAAAGAAATGAAGCTCACCGAGCTACAAGAAATTGCTAAAGTTGCTAAAATTTCAAAATTCAAGACGCTAAAAAAAGACGAACTTGTTTACCAAGTATTAGATTACCAAGCAGCAAATCCCGAGAAGATCGCTCCAATTGCAGTCGAAACTACTCCATTAGTTGAAGAAAAACCAAAAAGAGCCAGAATAGTTGAAGCTAAAGTTGCAAAACCAATTGCGCCAAAATCAATAACTCAAAAGGCAGTTGTAACACCGCCAGTTAAACAAGAAGAAATCTCTTTTGAAGAAACAAAAACTGAAACAACTACAGAATTAGAAAAACCAGTTGTTGAAGCAGTACAAAAACAACGTCCGCCAAAAGTGATTCGTTTTACAAAAGATGAAAATAATGTTACTAAAGTAGACAATTCGCATAGAAATAAAAAAATTGTAAAACCTGTAATTGCACCTACAAATACAGATGAAGTAGCTTCGCAAATACCAGAAAATGAAGAGCCAGTTCTAAAAGAAAAACCGGTAAATCCGAATCAAAATCAAAAAAATACAAACCAAAATCCGAATCAAAACCCAAACGCCAAACATAAAAATAATTTTAGAGAGCCTGATTATGAGTTCGAAGGAATTATAGAAAGCGAAGGCGTACTAGAAATGATGCCTGATGGTTATGGTTTCTTGCGTTCGTCAGATTATAATTATTTGGCTTCACCCGATGATATTTATTTATCGACTTCGCAAGTACGTTTGTTTGGTTTAAAAACTGGAGATACTGTAAAAGGAGTGGTTCGCCCACCAAAAGAAGGGGAGAAATATTTTCCTTTAGTAAAAGTTTTAAAAATAAACGGACATGATCCACAAGTGGTTCGTGACAGAGTTTCTTTCGAACATTTAACTCCAATATTTCCAACAGAAAAATTCCGTTTGGCCGAAAAAGGAAGCTCAATTTCTACTCGTATTATCGATTTGTTTTCTCCAATAGGAAAAGGACAACGAGGTATGATTGTTGCGCAACCAAAAACGGGTAAAACTATGTTGCTTAAGGAAATTGCCAATGCCATTGCAGCCAATCATCCAGAAGTGTATTTAATCGTTTTATTAATAGATGAACGCCCAGAAGAAGTTACCGACATGCAACGTAGTGTGCGTGGTGAAGTAGTTGCTTCTACCTTTGATAGAGAACCTCAAGAACACGTAAAAATTGCCAATATAGTATTAGAAAAAGCAAAACGTTTGGTCGAATGTGGTCACGATGTAGTGATACTTTTAGATTCAATTACACGTTTGGCAAGAGCTTACAATACAGTACAACCAGCTTCAGGAAAAGTATTGAGTGGTGGTGTAGATGCTAATGCATTGCAAAAACCTAAACGTTTCTTCGGAGCAGCTCGTAATGTAGAAAATGGTGGTTCGTTAAGTATTATCGCAACAGCACTTACAGAAACAGGTTCTAAAATGGACGAAGTTATCTTCGAAGAATTTAAAGGAACTGGTAATATGGAATTACAATTGGATCGTAAAATTGCAAATCGTCGTATTTTCCCAGCGATCGATCTTACTTCATCAAGTACACGTCGTGATGATTTATTATTAGATGAAAAAACAATACAACGCATGTGGATAATGCGTAAATACCTTGCCGATATGAATCCTGTAGAAGCAATGGAATTTATAAATGATAGATTTAAGAAAACTAGAAACAACGAAGAGTTTTTGATTTCGATGAATGATTAGGTTTTAACTGCAGAATATTTTTACCGCAGAGTAAAAAGAGTTTTTCACAAAGTTCTCAGAGTTTTCTATTTGAAATCTTTGAGAATTTTGTTTTTAAATTTAATATTTAAATTGGATTCCCGCCTGAGCGGGAAAGACAATTTACGACACTGTCTTTCCCGAGCAGGAGGGAATCTATTTTTAAAAGCAAAATCTATTTAAACTCTGTGGTTAAATTATCTCGTAAAAACCAACGTATTTCCTATCGACAAATTAGCATCAAAAGAGTAACCTTCATAATTGAAACCTTTCAAACCATCTAAAGTTTCAATATTATTGTCTATGATGTAACGAACCATCAATCCACGAGCTTTTTTGGCGAAAAATGAAATCATTTTTAGTTTTCCGTCTTTATAATCTTTAAATTCTGGTGTAATGACAGGAACTTTTAATTTTTTTGTATCAATCACCGAGAAATATTCGTTACTCGCCAAATTGATGAACAATTCGTTCTTTTTTAATTCTTTGTTTAAAGCATTTGTCAATGCTTCTTTCCAAAAACTATATAAATTTTTATGTTCACCAATTGGTAAATGCGTTCCCATTTCTAATCGGTAAGCTTGTATTAAATCTAATGGTTTCAAGATTCCGTATTGTCCAGAAAGAATGCGAAGTTTGTTTTGCAAAATATCTAATTTTTCTTCAGGAATAGAGTAGGAGTCTAATCCTATATAAACTTCACCATTGAAAGTATAAATCGCTGGACGCGAATTTTCGGGTGTAAATGGGGTTTTAAATTCTTTATTTCGTTGCCAATTCAGTTGTGCTAAATTATCAGAAATATGCATCATTTCTGATAAATCTTTGGGTTTTAGCTTTTTTAAAACCGAAACTATTTCTTTGGTTTGTTTTAAATAAACTGGTTTTGTAAATTGATCGTTTGGTAATTTTTTTTCAAAATCTAATGATTTGGCTGGCGAAATGACTATTTTCATGAAGAAGCTTAATTTTATTGCAACAAATATATTAAAGTTTCTATTTATAACGGTTTTGGTTTTACTTCTTTTGTACTCATTGCCGAAACTTTATTGTCAGCATTTACAAAAACAGTGAGTTCTCGTTTGAAATATTTTTTTTCGTAATTAATATTATACTTAAAAATGTATTGTTCATTTATTTCGTCATGTTTTACATCGATTAAATCTAAAGAAATAAACTTTCCGTTTCTGAAATTAATTTTTTTACAGGTTTCGGATATTTTTTCGGGCCTTACATTTTGTCTCACTTTATCAGTGGCTTCTTCACTAGAAAAAGGTTTGAAACGAGAAGTATTACAAGCTTCTAATAATCTTGTACCTAAATCGTAAGCTCGGTTTTTAGTTATGACATCAACTTCATTTGGATTTACAACAACTACTGATTTTTCTGTTACCGACGAAGTTGCTGTCTTTTTGGTTTTACAGCTATATAACAAAACCAAAACAATAATTAGGATTATCTTTTTCATTATGAATGTTTTAAATACTAACGGGAATAAGTTTGTTTTGGTATAAAGAGATTCTTAACTAAAAAATATTTATAAAAGGCTTTAAAAAATAAGTCCCGAAATTATAGACTGCACCCAAAAGTTTGGACAAATTTATAATTAATTTTGATAATAATGAGCTCGATATTGTATCGGGCTCATTTTGTTTAAATTTGACTTGATT
>NZ_JAYURN010000079.1:0-43266 GCF_043756175.1 Flavobacterium sp. | reverse complement strand
TTTACACATTCGAGTTTAAATGTATAATCATATTTGACTTTTCTTTCCATAAAAATACCCCCAAATAGTGTCTAACTTTTTGGGGGCAGTCTAAAATTTCTAATCGGATTTTTTTATAATGGATTTTAACTTTTACAATAAAAATATTACATCATGCCTGGCATACCGCCACCCATTTGTCCGCCACCAGCATTTTCTTCTTTTATTTCTACCAAAGCACATTCGGTAGTAAGAATCATACCAGCAACAGAAGCTGCATTTTCTAGAGCTACACGAGTTACTTTTTTAGGATCGATAATTCCAGCTTTTAGCATATCTACATATTCATCAGTTTTAGCATTGTAACCAAAATCACCTTTTCCTTCGGCAACTTTTGCAACAACAACTGAGCCTTCCAAACCTGCATTTTCTACAATAGTTCTTAATGGAGCTTCCACAGCGCGAGATACAATTTGAATTCCTGTTGCTTCATCTGCATTATCCGCTTTAATGTCTTTTAATACATTTTTAGCTCTCAATAATGCAACACCACCACCAGCAACAATTCCTTCTTCAACCGCAGCACGAGTTGCGTGTAAAGCATCGTCTACACGATCTTTTTTCTCTTTCATTTCTACTTCAGAAGCAGCACCAACATAAAGAACGGCAACTCCGCCAGCTAATTTAGCCAAACGTTCTTGCAATTTTTCTTTGTCATATTCTGAAGTTGAAGCTTCCATTTGACCTTTTATTTGATTGACACGATTTTTAATCATATCGGCTTCTCCAGCACCACTTACAATCGTTGTATTGTCTTTATCGATAGTTACTCTTTTTGCAGTTCCTAACATTTCGATAGTTGTATTTTCTAAAGTAAATCCTCTTTCTTCAGAGATAACAGTTCCGCCAGTTAAGATGGCAATATCTTCTAACATTGCCTTTCTTCTGTCACCAAAACCTGGTGCTTTTACAGCAGCAATTTTTAACGCACCACGTAATTTATTTACTACTAATGTTGATAATGCTTCGCCATCTACATCTTCAGCAATAATTAATAATGGTTTCCCTGATTGTGCAACTGGTTCTAAAACTGGCAATAATTCTTTTAGAGAAGATACTTTTTTGTCATACAAAAGGATGTATGGGCTTTCTAATTCTGCATCCATTTTCTCAGGATTGGTTACAAAATACGGAGAAAGATATCCTCTGTCAAATTGCATTCCTTCTACAACATCTACATAAGTATCTGTTCCTTTAGCTTCTTCAACCGTGATAACTCCTTCTTTTCCAACTTTTGCGAAAGCATTAGCGATTAACTCACCAATTACTTCGTCATTATTAGCAGAAATAGAAGCGATTTGTTTTATTTTTTCTGAATCACTTCCAACAACTTTAGCTTGTTTGGTCAAATCGGCAACAATAGCTTCAACTGCTTTGTCTATACCGCGCTTCAAATCCATTGGATTGGCTCCAGCAGCTACGTTTTTCAAACCTTCTTTTACAATAGCTTGTGCCAAAACAGTTGCAGTTGTAGTTCCATCACCTGCCAAATCATTGGTTTTTGATGCTACTTCTTTTACCATCTGAGCTCCCATATTTTCTAATGGGTCTTTCAATTCTATTTCTTTTGCAACAGTAACTCCGTCTTTAGTAACTGTTGGTCCACCAAATGATTTTCCAATAATTACATTACGACCTTTTGGTCCAAGTGTTACTTTTACAGCGTTTGCTAATGCATCTACGCCGCGTTTTAATCCGTCACGTGCTTCTATATCGAATTTTATATCTTTTGCCATTTTTATTTGCTTTAGGCAGAAGGCTTTAAGCTTTAGGCTTTTCCTGCTGCTGAATTAGTATTTGTTTTAATTTGTAAATTTTACTTTTTATAATATTATTTTCCTTTTCTAGGATTTCAAATGATTCTAGATTAATATAATTTAGGTCTTTTGAAAGAATTAATAAATATTTTGTTTCACTTGCAGAACCTAAGGCAATATTAAGAAATTGATTAAATTCTTTGTCTGAATTTCTTCCGCAACCTTCGCTTATATTTGTCGGGATTGAAGAAGTAGCTCTTCTAATCTGACTTGTTAAACCGTATAATTCTTCTTTTGGAAAAGTTGAAGTTATTTTATAAATTTGCAAAGTTAGTGAATGACCCAATTGCCAAATCTCATATTTTTTAAAATCTCTCATTACTTAAAGCTTATTGCCTATGGCTTAAAGCTAAATGATTGCAAGAATATCTTCTTCTCTCATTATCAAATAATCTTTTCCTTCTAGTTTTAATTCAGTTCCTGCATATTTTCCGTAAAGGACAGAATCACCAACTTTTACTGTTAGTGGTTCGTCTTTTTTTCCGTTTCCAATTGCAACGACAGTTCCTTTTTGTGGTTTTTCTTTGGCGGTGTCTGGAATAAAAATCCCTGAAGCTGTTTTTGTTTCAGCAGCTACTGGCTCTATAAGAACTCTGTCTGAAAGTGGTTTGATATTTAATGCCATAATGTTATATGTTTGTTTTATTAATATTATTGTCTTTTCAGAAATTATGCCAAGCCATTAAAACTGACATTTTTTCTTATAAAAAATGCCAGCATTGACAGGCTGGCACTTTGTTTTTGTATTTCGTAAGAAACTATTTTTTTGCTTCTTCTGTTGCTGGTTTTGCAGCTTCGGTAGTAGCTGGCGCTTCAACTGGTTTTGTTTCAGTAGTTGCGGCTGCTGGAGTTGCTTGTGGTGCAGTAGGAATTGCTGGAGTTGTAATAGCGCTTTCATCAATTATTTTGGAACCAGTGTCGCTATTTCCTCCATTAAAACTTAAGCTTGACATTAAAATCAATACAATTAATGCACCTGCAAGATACCAAGTACTTTTGTCTAAAAAATCTGTTGTTTTTTGTACGCCTCCCATTTGAGTTGAACCACCTAATGAAGAAGATAATCCACCACCTTTAGGGTTTTGAACCATGATAACTACGATAAGTAGAAAACAAACTATTGTTATTAAGACTAGAAAAATTGAAAATGTGCTCATTGTTTAACTATTATTATTTTGTTGTAACGTTTTTATATCCGAAATTCGGTCTGCAAAGAAAGTAATTTTTTCTGGATATTTCAAAATTAATATCTCATATGCTTGAATTGCTTTACTATATTTTTTTTGTTCTAAATAAACCTTAGCCAAAGTTTCGGTCATTAAATATGAATTATCTTCTGTTTTTATAGCAAATACAGGTGTTGAAGTGTCTTTTTTAACTGGCGAAATTTTAGGATTGGCTTCTATAAATTTATCTATAATATCTAATTTTGATGACAAATTATTTTCTAAAACAGGGTTTTCGTCTCTAATTATTGGTTTTATTTTAGATAATTGTAACCATTCTTGAAACGAATGTGTTTCTGAATTATTGAATGTTAGTGGTTTTCCTATATCTAATTTTTCTTCAACTGTTATAAGCTCAACCTTTTCCGTTATTATTTCTTCTTCTATATCTTGAGTTGCTTCTTTGATAGATGAAATAATCGATTTTTCGAGATTGTTTACCTCTGGTTTTATTTCAGCTTCAACTGTTTCAATTATTGTACTACCTACAACTGTTATATCGAGAATTTGAGCTTCTTTTTCTTCAAAAAAACCTTTTTGAATACCTGTAAAATTTTCGGAAGTGATTAAATCAAATAAAATAGTTCTGTCGGTTGTAAACGCTGCTGTGTGTTTTAGTTCTGAATTATATTTGAAACTATTTTGTTTGTATAAACCTTTTAAATGTATACTTCTAGCACTTTGGAAATAAGGAAAATCACGCAGAATTTTTTCCAAAGCAACAATTTGCCTGTCATTGACGGCATCTGGTTTGTTTATTAAATAAGTGTATTCTGTTACGTTCATTTTCAGATTTCAATCTAAAATTAAATTACCATTTTGCTAATGTAGCGTTAAACATATCTTGCGAAATGCGTTCGAAAATTAAGTCTAGAGATTTTTTTAGTTGCGCTCCTGTTGGTAAATTACCTCCTGGGAAATCATCATAAAAATTAAAGCGCCTCTCGAAATCTTCTTCTGGTTTATTTTTGTTTGAAAACTTAAGATTGATGGTTATCGATAATCTACTTTGTGCTGCCGTTAAATCGGCAGTAGCTGTCATTGGGCTAATTCTGTAATCTACAATTTCGCCTTCGTAAACTAAATCTCCGTCAGTTGATGTTAAGTTTAAATTGGTTTGATTTTGAATTAAATCCTGCAAACGACGTGTAAAATCTCGGTCTATTCCTGGTTCTACTAATTCGGAAACATTTTGAAAATAACCTACTTGAAACGTTTTTGCATCAATTTTCCCTGTTCCAGTAAAATTGTAAATAGAACAACCTTGAACTAAAAAAACGGAAAAAAGTAAGAGTATGTATTTTATTCTATTCATTTTATTTTAAAAATTGCTTCTCTAGTTGACTAACGATCGAGCCAAAGATATTTAAATAATTGTCAATTGTCAATTATTTATTATCAGTTAAAGGTCAAATTGTTTTATTTTTCTATACAAAGTTCTCTCAGAAATTCCTAATTCGTCGGCGGCAGCTTTGCGTTTCCCTTTGTTTTTTTCTAACGATTTTTTAATCATTTCAATCTCGCGTTGCTCCAATTTTAAGACTTCTTCCTCTTCGATGGTTTCGGCAAACAAATAATTATCTTCACTTTCTTCAAAGTCATTTTCTTCGTCATGATTGTTGAAAGTTGTATTTCTTGGTTCTTCTTCAAACGAAATTTCGCTATCGGCTTCCTTAGAACCGTATATTTTCTGAATTAGATTGGTGTTGATTTCTTGCACTTTTGCCGAACCATTTTTCATCAATTCCAATGTTAGTTTCTTCAAATCATGCAAATCACTTTTCATATCAAAAAGGACTTTGTATAATATATCTCTTTCTGTCGAAAAATCGCTTTCCGACTTTTTATTCTTAATAACTGAAGGCAAATTGCTTCCTTCTTGTGGCAAATAGGATAATAAAGTAGCACCTGAAATATCGCGATTGGTTTCTAAAACCGATATTTGTTCGGCCATATTTCGCAATTGACGAATGTTTCCTGACCAACGAAATTTTTGTAAAACAGAAACGGCATTGTCATCTAATCTCAAAGGAGGCATTTTGTATTTATGTGCAAAATCGGCAGCAAATTTCCTAAAAAGTAAATGAATATCATCTTTTCGGTCACGTAAAGGCGGTAATAAAATGTCTACGGTACTCAACCTATAATATAGATCTTCTCGAAATTTTCCCTTTTCGATGGCATCAAATAAATTAACATTGGTTGCAGCCACTATTCGAACATTAGTTTTTTGTACTTGCGATGAACCTACTTTTATAAATTCTCCATTTTCTAAAACTCTAAGCAAGCGGACTTGTGTTGTTAGCGGTAATTCGCCCACTTCATCTAGAAAAATAGTTCCACCATCGGCTACTTCAAAATAACCTTCTCGGGTTCCAGTTGCACCTGTAAAAGCTCCTTTTTCGTGACCAAAAAGTTCGCTGTCTATGGTTCCTTCTGGTATAGCTCCGCAGTTTACAGCTATATATTTTGCGTGTTTTCTGTGTGAAAGCGAATGAATTATTCTTGGAATGTTTTCTTTTCCCACACCACTTTCACCAGCTACCAATACCGAAATGTCAGTAGGAGCAACCTGGATAGCTTTTTCTATAGCACGATTCAATTTGGGATCATTTCCAATAATCTCGAATCGTTGTTTTATTGATTGTACTGTTTCCATTTTAATTAATAATTGATAATGAACAACTGATAATTATTTTAGATAATAAAACTGAAATTGTCAATTATCTATTATCAATTGTCTATCTATTTTTGATTGGTTGTTTCCTCAGTTTTGTGTTTTGGAAAATAAGTTCTAACGGCATAAAAAGTAATAGAAAATCCTACTACAAATGCAATTATTGCCATGATTATGTTTTTTTTCGACATCTTATTTTAACTTTTTTTAATTTGTTGTTTTTTAGCCACAGATTAAAAAGATTTTCACAGATTTTTAATCATTTTTTATAAGGCATATCTTTTATATTGAAGCGATTTGTTTTGAAAATTCACTAATAATCCAATTTCTGAATCTGCAAGTTTTAAATAATTTAGAACTTGGGCAGTATGTTCGTTAGAAAATTCTTTAACAGCTTTAACTTCTAATATTATATCTTCATTCACTATGAAATCCGCATAGAATTTATGTGGTAAAATTTGACCTTTATATTCAATCAAAAACTCTTTTTCTCTTTCGAAAGGAATCTTATTTTCTTTAAACTCAATTTCTAAAGCATCTTTATAAATTACTTCTAATAATCCTGGACCGAGAGTTCTATGAACTTCCATACAAATACCAATAATTTTATAAGTTTCCTCTTCTCTGTAACCGTCCATATTTATTTTATGTTTTTGCCGCAGATTAAAAAAATCTGTGAAAATCTTTTTAATCTGTGGCTAACTTTTTTAATTCATCTCACTCAAACCAACTGCAATTCCTTTCAAAGTTCCGCTTGTGCAACTTTCTATTTTTACATTTACAAATTCACCAATTTTAAAATTCTCTTTAGGGAAAACCACTGTAATACTTTGTGAATTTCTTCCTGAAAATTCTTCTTTCGATTTTTTAGACACTTTTTCTACTAAAACTTCTACAGTTTGACCTATGAATTCTTCACTTCTCAACCAAGCGTGTTTTTGTTGCAAATCGACAATTTCTTGTAATCTTCTGGCTTTTGTTTCTTCAGTAACGTCATCTTCCATTTTTCTTCCAGCCAATGTTCCTGGACGTTCTGAATACGAATACATATAACCGAAATTATACTTTACATATTCCATTAAACTCATAGTATCTTGGTGATCTTCTTCGGTTTCGGTAGGGAAACCAGCAATCATATCTTGCGAAATAGACGCATTTGGAATAATTGCTCTAATTTTATCAATCAAAATCATATATTCTTCACGAGTATGCAAACGATTCATTTCTTTCAAAATTCTATTACTTCCCGATTGAACCGGTAAGTGAATGTGTTTGCAAATATTAGGATGTTTCGCAATAACATGCAAAACACTTTCGTGCATGTCTTGTGGATTTGAAGTCGAAAAACGAATTCTCATTTTAGGAAAACAAACAGCAACCATTTCTAGTAATTGATCAAAATCGACAGCAGTAGCTTTTTGCATTTCGGTAGCATTGGTAAAATCTTTTTTCAATCCACCACCATACCATAGGTAACTATCTACATTCTGACCTAAAAGCGTAATTTCTTTAAAACCTTTGTCCCATAAATCCTGAATTTCAGCCATAATACTTTGTGGTTCACGACTACGCTCACGTCCTCGAGTAAAAGGAACTACACAAAACGTACACATATTATCGCATCCACGAGTAATCGAAACTAAAGCCGTAATTCCGTTACTCATTAATCGAACAGGCGAAATATCTCCGTAGGTTTCGTCTTTGCTCAAAATTACATTTATGGCATCACGACCTTCTTCGACCTCATTTAATAAATTAGGTAAATCTTTATAAGCATCAGGACCTACAACTAGATCGACAATTTTTTCTTCTTCTAGAAATTTGTCTTTCAAACGTTCGGCCATACAACCTAAAACGCCTACTTTCATCTTCGGATTAATACGCTTTACGGCATTGTATTTCTCCAAACGCTTGCGAATAGTTTGTTCCGCTTTGTCCCGAATAGAACAAGTATTTACCAAAACCAAATCGGCTTCTTCCAATATATTTGTAGTATTATAGCCATTTCCCGAAAGGATAGAAGCTACAATTTCCGAGTCCGAAAAATTCATCGCACAACCATAACTCTCTATAAAAAGTTTCTTGTTGTTTTCGGGTTTATTTTCTAAAACAAGACTTTCTCCTTGTTTGCTTTCTTCGATAATCTTTTCCATAAGTCAAATTCTTTGGCAAATATAGTATAAAACAAAAAATCTGACAAGATGGCAGTTGTGATTTAACAAATTTTTTATTAGGAGCTGTTCCCGCCATTCGCTATATCTTTTGCTTTCTAAAGAAAAAAGCAAAAGGATGTCGCTGCTGTCGGGGCTAAAATACCCAGTTTCAAAAGAAAATTTCTCTAAAAATCAAACCAAAAAGACATTATATAAAAAAAAAATATACTTTTGCCAAATCAATAAAACAGCAATGGCAAAGAATTTAGTAATAGTCGAATCACCGGCAAAGGCAAAAACAATCGAAAAATTTCTTGGAGCAGATTTCCAAGTAGAATCAAGTTATGGTCATATTGCCGACTTGCCGTCTAAAGAAATTGGAGTAGATGTGTTAAACGGTTTTAAACCCAAATACGAAGTTTCGCCCGACAAAAAAGCGTTGGTTTCGAAACTAAAAACTTTAGCTAAAAATGCCGATATGGTATGGCTAGCTTCCGATGAGGATCGAGAGGGAGAAGCGATTTCTTGGCACCTTGCGGAAGAATTGAAACTAGATCCTAAAAAAACGAAGCGCATTGTTTTTCACGAAATTACAAAAACTGCAATTTTAAAAGCAATAGACAATCCACGTGAAATAGATTATAATTTAGTTAATGCTCAACAAGCACGTCGTGTTTTAGATAGATTAGTAGGTTACGAATTATCGCCAGTATTGTGGAGAAAAATAAAAGGAGGATTGTCGGCTGGCAGAGTCCAATCAGTTTCTGTTCGGTTAATTGTAGAACGTGAAAGAGAAATTATCAATTTTAAACCTGTTGCGACTTATTCTGTTCAGGCTGAATTTACTAACGAAGCAGGAAAATCATTCAAAGCAAAACTACCTAAGAATTTTAATACTAAAAAAGAAGCTGAAGATTTTTTAAATAAAAATATCGGTTCTATATATAAGGTAGGAGATTTAGAAACAAAACCTACAAAAAAAACGCCAGCAGGACCATTTACTACGTCGACTTTGCAACAAGAAGCAGCTCGTAAATTGTATTTGCCAGTAGGAATTACCATGCAATTAGCCCAACGTTTGTATGAAGCTGGATTGATTACTTATATGAGAACAGATAGTGTGAATTTATCTAAAGATGCGATGGAAGCTGCACAAGCTGAAATTATTAAATCTTATGGAAAAGAATATGCTAAACCTCGAACTTTTGTCAATAAAAGTAAAGGCGCACAGGAAGCACACGAGGCAATTCGTCCAACTGATATGTCGCAACATACTGTAAATATTGACCGTGATCAAGCAAGATTATACGATTTAATTTGGAAAAGAACACTCGCATCTCAGATGGCTGATGCCGAATTGGAACGTACCAATGTTAAAATAGAAGCCAATAATCATTCAGAACTTTTTACAGCCTCTGGAGAAGTAATTAAGTTTGAAGGATTTCTAAAAGTATATTTGGAAGGTCATGATGATGACGAAGAAGAGCAAGAAGGAATGTTGCCTTCGATGAAAGTAAATGAAAAATTAGCAAATAATTATATTACTGCTACCGAGCGATATTCTCGAGCTTCAGCAAGATATACCGAAGCTTCTTTGGTGAAAAAATTAGAAGAATTAGGTATCGGTCGTCCATCTACTTATGCGCCAACAATTTCTACAATTATTAATAGAAATTATGTGGAAAAAGGAAATTTAGAAGGTCAAGAAAGAAATTATACACAATTGACACTTCAATCAGGTAAAGTAGGAGAGAAGTTGCTTAAAGAAAACACAGGATCTGATAAAGGGAAATTGGTTCCGACAGACATTGGGACCATAGTTACAGATTTCTTAGTGAAAAATTTCGATAATATTTTAGATTATAATTTTACTGCCAAAGTAGAACAAGATTTTGACGAAATTGCCGAAGGAAATATTCAATGGGCAAAAATGATGCAAGATTTCTACGATAAATTTCACCCTACGGTAAAAGATGTTGAAGCTAATGCTGATAGAGAATCGGGAGAAAGAATTCTGGGAATAGACCCAAAATCTGGAAAACCAGTTTCGGTTCGTTTGGGTAAATTTGGACCAATGGCACAAATTGGTGCGGCCGATGATGATGAAAAAACATTTGCAAGTTTATTGAAAGAGCAAAATATTGGAAATATTACTTTAGAAGAAGTATTGAATTTATTTTTACTTCCAAAAAATCTTGGAACTTATAAAGGTGAAGAAGTTGAGGTTTCAAACGGACGTTATGGTCCTTTTATTCGTTTCGGAACTACATTTGTTTCTTTGCCAAAAGGAGAAGAACCTTTGAATGTGGATTTGAATAGAGCACAAGAATTAATTGACGAAAAATTATTGGCCGATGCACCAATTGCAGTTTATAAAGGTGAAGGAGTACAAAAAGGAACAGGTCGTTTTGGACCTTTCTTAAAATGGAATGGTATTTTTATCAACGTAAGTACAAAATACAATTTCAATGATTTGTCACAACAAGATATTGAAACGATTATTGAAGATAAGATTCAAAAAAATATCGATAAGGTAATTCATAATTGGGAAGCTGAAGGGATTTTGGTTCAAAAAGCCCGTTGGGGAAGATCTGAAATTACAAAAGGTAAAATTAAAATCGAATTAAGCAAAGACGTTGACGCAACAAAATTGACATTGGCCGAAGTGCAAGAAATGATTGCTAAGAAAACACCAGTAAAAAAAGCACCAGTAAAAAAAGCAGCAGCTAAAAAACCTGCCGCAAAGAAAGTAGTTGCTAAAAAGAAATAAAATATGGCATTCGATTTTTTACAACCATTAGACCAAAGTTTTTTAGAATTTATTCAAGGATTGTCACCGCAAACTTTGGGTAAGAAGGTTGTATTTCATACTGATGCTGAATTTCCAAACATAGAAAATGCATCTATCGCAATCATTGGTGTTTTAGAAAATAGAGGATTGGGAGATACGAACGAAATTGTCGATTTATCAAACATAAGAAAAGAATTTTATGGTTTGTTTCCAGGGAATTGGCAAACACAAATTATCGATTTAGGAAATATCGTAGCAGGAGAATCGTTAGAAGATACTTATTATGTTATAAAAACTGCGGTTGCTCATCTCATCAAAAATAAAGTCATTCCAGTCGTTATTGGTGGTTCGCAAGATTTAACCTATGCTATGTATCGCACTTATGATCAGTTAGAGCAAATGGTTAATGTGGTTTCAATAGACAGTACATTCGATTTTGCACGAGAAAATGGCTTAGAATCGGAATCATATCTAACAAAAATGATTGTCGATGAGCCAAATAATCTGTTTAATTATAGTAATATAGGTTTTCAAACGTATTTTAATGCGCAAGAAGAAATAGATTTAATCGAAAAATTATATTTCGATGCCTATCGTTTGGGCGAAGTTTGTAATAATCCAACAATAGCAGAACCTGTTTTTCGTGATGCGGATTTGGTTAGCATCGATTTATCGTCAGTAAAGTCTTCAGATTCAGGGAATTTTGCTACATTTGTTCCTAATGGTTTTTCAGGCAAAGAAATTTGTTCTTTATCGAGATACGCTGGGATTAGCGATAAAGTGAGTTCTTTTGGTGTTTTTAATCACAAAAATACTAAACAAGAATCGGTTTTAATAGCCCAAATAATATGGTATTTTGTTGAAGGTTTTCATTTCCGGTCTAACGAATATCCATTTGGAACCAAAGAGAATTATATTAAATACATTGTTACTTTGGAAGATGAACTTGTTTTTTACAAAAGTAATATTACTGAGCGATGGTGGATCGAAATACCATTTATATCATTACAAAACAATAAGTTAAAGAAATCTACGTTATTGCCTTGCGTATACGAAGATTATTTAGCTGCGTGTGCGGGCGAAGTTCCAGAAAGATGGTGGAAAGCCCAAAGAAAAAATATTATTTAATTTCCAACAACATAAAATATAGCGAAAACCAATTATTTTTAACTTTTTTAAGGTTTTTTTAATAAAAAAATTGTTTTTTTGAAAATAAATAAATAGGTTTACGCCCTTAAAAGATATGAATATATACTTAACCCAAATTTATATGAAGAAGTTCATTTTATTAGCAGTGCTGGTTTCATTTTTATACAGCTGCGGTTCAGGAGACAAAGGAGAGCTTGTAGGTGTTAAAGGTAAAGCTTGGCATACCGAAAAGCCTTTTGGTATGACATTAGTGCCTGGTGGTGCTTTTATCATGGGTAAATCAGATGATGATTTAGCAAACGTACAAGATGCTCCAACTAAAACAGTTACTGTTCGTTCGTTTTATATGGATGAAACAGAAATTACTAATAGTGAGTATAGACAGTTTGTTTACTGGGTAAGAGATTCAATTGTTAGGACTCGTTTGGCTATCTTAGCTGATGAATTAGGTGAGAAAAATGATCCTAAATCTAAATCTTCTAAAAAAGGTGGTAGCATTGCTGATTATGCATTTGTTGATGCTGATACAACAAATATGAGTGTGTATGACAAATACATGTACGATAATTATTACAGTGTTGGTACTGGTGATGATCCTTATGCGGGAAGAAAAATAAACAACAAGATTCCTTTGAAATGGCAAACGGGTCAGTATCCTGATGATAAATATACGGAAGTTATGGACTCTATGTATATTCCTTCTGAAGAAGCATACAATGGTTTAAGAACTATTGATGTAGAAAAATTAAAATTCCGTTATTCTTGGATGGATATTCAAGCAGCAGCAAAAGCAAAAAAGGGAAAGCGTAAAGAATTTATTCGTAAAGAAGAAGTTAAAGTTTATCCTGATACAACGGTTTGGATTAAAGATTTCGCTTATTCCTACAATGAGCCAATGCATAATGATTACTTCTGGCATCAAGCATATAGTCAATATCCTGTAGTAGGGGTAAGTTGGAAACAAGCTAAAGCATTTTGTGCTTGGAGAACTTTGTTTAAAAACTCATTCGTTAAAAAACAAAAAGGTCGAGATTTAATAAATACTTTCCGTTTGCCTACAGAAGCAGAATGGGAATATGCTGCTCGTGGTGGTATAGAATCTGGTACTTACCCATGGGGAGGGCCTTATGCTAGAAATGACAGAGGTTGTTATTTAGCTAACTTTAAACCAGTGCGTGGAGATTATGCGGCTGATGAGGCTTTGTATACTGTAGAAGCTCAATCTTATGAGCCTAATGATTATAACTTATACAACATGTCAGGTAACGTAGCGGAATGGACAGACTCGTCTTACGATCCTGCGGCTTACGAATATGTCTCTACAATGAATCCAAATGTCAATGATCTTAAGAATATGCGTAAAGTAACGCGTGGTGGTTCTTGGAAAGATGTTGCGTATTACTTACAAGTAGGTACACGTGATTTCGAATATGCAGATTCTGCAAGAAGTTATATCGGATTCCGTACATTACAAGATTATATGGGAACTGATGCGACAGGAAACGCAGGAAAATAATTAATTAACCAAACTTTATTTTATATTTTAACTTAACTAAATTTATTTATTATGGCAATTTTAAGCAAAAAAGCAATGAACTTCGCTTACGGTATGGGAGCAGCAGTTGTAATTATTGGAGCATTATTCAAAATTACTCACTTCGAATTAGGGCCTTTAACGGGTACTGTAATGCTATCGGTTGGATTATTAACAGAAGCTTTAATTTTTGCATTGTCAGCTTTTGAGCCAGTTGAGCATGATTTAGATTGGTCATTGGTTTATCCAGAATTAGCTGGTGGTGCTGCTAGTGATAAAAAAGAGAAAAAAGAAGATTCTCAAGGATTGTTGTCTCAGAAATTAGATGCAATGTTGAAAGAGGCTAAAATTGACGGAGAGTTAATGTCAAGCTTAGGAAATAGTATTAAAAATTTCGAAGGAGCTGCAAAAGCAATTTCTCCAACGGTAGATTCTATGACTTCTCAAAAGAAATATTCTGAAGAAATGAGTATGGCGGCTGCGCAAATGGAATCATTAAACAGCTTGTACAAAGTACAACTAGAAAGTGCAACTCGTAACGCACAAGCAAACAGCGAAATCGCTGATAACGCTTCTAAACTTAAAGAACAAATGCAGTCTATGACTTCTAATATTGCTTCATTGAACAATGTTTATGGTGGTATGCTTTCTGCAATGAGTAACAAAGGATAATTAGTTTTTAACTAAATTTATTTACTAACAAAACTAATTTAAAATAAAATGGCAGGAGGAAAATTAACCCCTAGACAGAAGATGATTAACCTGATGTATCTGGTTTTTATCGCAATGTTGGCAATGAATATGTCCAAAGAAGTGTTATCAGCTTTTGGATTGATGAATGAAAAATTTGAAGGCGCAAACACTTCGGCAGTTGCTACAAATGAGCAAATGTTATTGGCTTTAGATACTAAAGCGGCTGAAGCTAAAGGTGAATTTGCTGTTGCGGCTGCATCTGCACATAAAGTTGAAGCTGTAACAAAAGGTTTCTATGCTTATATTGAAACATTAAAAAAACAAGTGTTAGAAGGTGTTGAAGTTGATCCAGAAACTGGAAAACTACCTTACGAAGCAATGGATAAGGGAGAAAGTATTGACAATTGGTTCACGGGTGAAGGTTACGCTCCAAAAGGAAATGAAATCATTGCTAAAATTGAAAAATTTAAAGTGGATATAAAATCATCTCTTGGGTCTGAAATAAAATATGGTCCACTTTTAACAGAAGTAAACAAAAAATTCGATGTTTCTGATGTAGCTAACAAAGAAGGTTTGAAAGATAAGTATTTGGCTTACCACTTTAAAGGTTTTCCATCAGTTGCTTCATTAGCTAAACTTTCTGCATGGCAAAATGATGTTAAAAAATTAGAGTCAGATGTATATAGCGTAGCTTTAGGTAAAGCAGCAGTTTCTGCAGCTTCATATAGCAATTATAAAGCTATCGTTGCACTTGATAAGAATGTATATTTTGCAGGTGAAAAAGTTACTGGTAAAGTGGTTTTGGGTCGTTATGACGAAAACACTAAGCCTTTTGGATTTACAGGTAATGGTGCGAGTTTAGATGCAAACGGTCAAGCTAATATTTCATTAACTGCAGGAAATGTTGGAGAACAAACACTTGCAGGACAGTTTACTTTCTTAGAAGACGGAAGGACTATTCCTTTGAAATATGAAGGTAAATATGTTGTAGTACCTAGACCAAATTCTGCTACAATTTCTGCAGATAAAATGAATGTTGTGTATCGTGGTGTTCCTAACCCAATGACAATCTCATTTGCTGGTGTTGCTAATAATAAAGTTAAAGCATCTGCTCAAGGTATGTCTGGTAGCGATGGTAAATACGTATTAAGAGCTGGTTCTGGAACTTCTGTAATGATAAATGTTTCTGCAACTTTACCTGATGGTAAAGTAGTTTCTGATAAAAAAGAATTCCGTATCAAAGGTTTGCCTGCTCCAACTGGAAAAATCCGTGGTGAGGTTGCTGCTAAAGGACAAAAAGGAAACTTAGGATCTTGTACAATATCTGCAGTTATGGAAGATTTCGATTTCCCAGTTACTGTAAATGTGACACAATTTAATATTAAAGTACCTGGACAACCTACAATCGTAGTTTCTGGTAACAAAATGGATGGTAGAGCAAGATCTGCAATTGACAAAGCTACTAGAGGTGATGTAGTTGTTATTTCTGAAATTAAAGCTAGTTTTCAAGGAATTGACCAAGTTGCAAAAAGAGTTTCAACTTGTACATACGAAGTACAATAATAGTTTAAGAATTTCGTTTTAGTTCTATAAACTTTACAATTATAAAATTATGAATTGGAGAAATTTATTTTTAGTTATTATACTTATTGCAGGAAGTTCTTCTTCTTTTGCACAATCTAATTTGTTGAATGCTAAAATACCAACTGATATTGGTAAAAAATCAGCTGCACAACAGTTAAAGGATAATGACAAACCATTAGAATATGGTTACGTTGACGACAGAGATATCTTGATGTCTAAGAAAACTTGGGAAATTATCGATCTTGATGAAAGAATCAATTTTCCTTTGTATTATCCTATAGATACTGCTAACGTTGGTAATGAGCGTCGTTCATTATATGATGTTTTAGTAAAAGGGATTAAATCTGGTAAAATCACAGAAGTATATGGTGATAGTTATTTTAGAGAAAAGAAAACATTAAAAGATATTAATGCTTCTTTAACTAAAACTGATACAACCGATGCTGGTAGAGAGCAAATGAATGAAGATCCAGATGCTTTTAGAACTAGAGTTACTGAAGTGCCAATTTACGAAAATGTTAAAGTTGGTAAAAAAACTAAAAAGAAACAAGTTGGTACAGAAAAGAAAACTATTCCTGCTACTAGAACAATTTCTGAAGAGTTTATTAATAAAACAGACTTAGCTTCAATAGACGTTTCTGATTATAAAATTGTAGGATTGTGGTATTTCGACAAACGTCAATCTGATTTGCGTTACAGAATCTTAGGAATCTGTCCTGTAATACCGGATGTTTATACTATGGATAAACCAGAAAAAGAGTATGTTGATTTATTCTGGGTTTTTTATCCAGGAGCAAGAGAATTATTACATGAATGGAAAGCATTCAACGATAAAAACTCTTCAATGCCAATTACTTTTGATGATTTGTTAAACTCACGACGTTTCAATGCGCTTACTTATAAAGAAGAAAACGTATATAATGATAGAGAAATTGTAGACTACATGAAAGATAATTCATTAATGCAATTGTTAGAATCTGAAAGAGTAAAAGATAAAGTTCGTAATTTTGAGCAAGATATGTGGAATTACTAATATAATTTTCTCCAATTTAATATATAAAAACTCTTACCAATTTGGTAAGAGTTTTTTACTTTTGCAAAATGATTGATTACTTAATTATTGGATCCGGAATTGCAGGAATTTGTTTTGCAGAAACTGCTTTGCAAAATAATAAGACTATTTTTGTTTTTGATAATGATTCCCAAAACTCCTCAAAAATTGCTGGAGGAATATATAATCCAGTCATACTAAAACGTTTTAGCGAAGTTTGGAATGCTACAGAGCAAGTAAAATTCTTAAACGAATTTTATCCCAAAGTAGAAACTCGTTTAAACGTAAAAATTGATTTTAAAACACCAGTTCTAAGAAAATTTTTTTCAGTTCAAGAACAAAACAATTGGTTTATTGCTTCTGATAAACCTAATTTATCACCTTTCCTATCCACAAATATTCTGCACAATACCTACTCGGGTATTGACGCTCCGTTTGGTTTTGGCGAAGTTTTGCATACAGGATATCTCGATACAAGATTGTTTCTCGAATCCTATCACTGTTATTTGAAAGAGAATAATTTATTTTCTAGCGAAAGCTTTGATTATTCACAATTAAAAATGCATACCGATTGTGTTTGTTATGGTGATATAAAAGCTAAAAACATCATTTTTGCCGAAGGATTTGGTTTGCATTCAAATCCATATTTCAACCATTTACCATTAGATGGAACAAAAGGCGAGCTTCTAATTATAAATGCACCCAATCTAAATTTAGATTGCATCTTAAATTCTAGCGTTTTTATTTTACCTATCGGAAACGATTTATTCAAAGTTGGTGCTACTTATAATTGGGCCGATAAAACAAATAATCCATCGGAAGAAGGGAAACAAGAATTGCTTGAAAGAATTAACGAATTGCTTAATTGCGAGTTCGAAATCATCGAACATTTTGCAGGAATTAGACCAACGGTTAAAGACAGGCGACCGCTTGTTGGGACACATCACGAACATAAAAATCTTCATGTCCTTAACGGATTGGGTACTCGCGGTGTTATGCTGGGTCCGTCATTAGCGAAATCATTGTTCGATAATATTGAAAATAATATCCCACTAGATACTGAAATGGATATTAAACGCTTTAATAAAAAGCGTTAAGAGATTCTTTGAGTTTTCTTTAATTATAATAGCCATGGTAATAATAATTGTAATGTGAGCTATTTAACTAAAATTATTTACAACATAATTGGTTATGATGTCTATTATTGAGTTGATGAGAGCAATAATAGTGATCATGTAGTTAATAACAATTATAATGTCCTTTATAAAAGAGATGATGTTGTTGATTCAATCGTACTAGTATGGTAATTATATTGACAATATTGTTATCACAAACAATAAATATGTTAATTATATTAATAGGATGAACAATAACATAGATAGTGTGTGCAATAATATTACTAATTGTCGCTATATTATTTATTAACGTATATGATTTTTCATATATTTTCATTCCTGCTCCTCTAATGAGAAGAGGAGCGTCTGAGTTGGAATGAATTTGTGTGAGTAAAAGAATTAGATTTTGAGTCCTTTTACTAGATTGTATTCGCTAGATTGATTTCCGTATTGTGATTTGATACTGTCTTTTATTCGAATTGCAATTTGTGATAGTTGGTTATAACTAGAAATTCTTGTATCATTATTTTGTTTTAGTTGCGAGTAAGAATCCATTACTTGATTGTTTGCTGCTGTTGCATTTGTATGTATCGCATCAAGGTTTGTTACTAGAAGCTGATTGTTTGAAGGATTATAGTTTACGCCAAAGTTTGTTAGATTAGTAATTAAGTCTGCAAAAAATTGTGTTTTAGAACTGTAAGACTGATAAGATTGACTTACCGATGCTTGATCTGTTGTTGTTGTAGGTTTTGTATTTGCACCTCTTATTTTTGCAATAATACTCGCCACGTCTGTTGCTTCTTTAGCTTGTTTGCCAAAACTTGCTTTTACAGTAGCATTTATAGGTGAAAGGATTTTTTGGATGGAATAATCACTTTTTTCAAATAGTTGTTTTCTGCTTTCGACTGATAATGAATAAGTTTGCTTTTTTGTTGCGACTGTGTTGTTTAGGTTTTTAATTTGAGTAATAAAGTTGTTGAATTCATTAAAGCTAAATTCTGGTTTTTGAGGTTGGTAGTTTACAAAGGTTTGTAAAGCGGTTGCTAATTTTTCTGCATTGCCAATACGTGCACCATAACTGTTTTCTGAAGTTGATTTCATAGTAAATAATTTAAGTTTTTAATTGATTAAGTTTTTATTTAATCAAATAGTTTGCCTTTGTGATAAATTAAAATTTAAAATTTTGTTAAAAATTTACTTACAATTTCATTGAATCGTTAATAGATTGATTTTATGATTTTTAAATAGATTAAAATAATTTTTGATTACTCTAATTTATTTTGGTTAGAAGTGCATCTAACTAAAAACTATGATTGTTTGGTATTGCTTTTTAATTGTAGTTTTGCCGAAAAAATAAAAAACATACTGAATTATGAAAAAAAATCTTACTTTATTGCTGTTTCTAATTGGTTTTATTTGTAATGCACAAAAAATAAGCTTTGATTATGATGAAGCGGGTAATCAAATTCAAAGATGGTTGTGCTCAAACTGTCATGATAAAAATTCAGGTGAAACACCTAAAGAAATTGCTGATTTAAAACAAGAAGATTTACAAAAATTCTTTCCAACAGATGTGATTTCCTATTACCCTAATCCAGTAAAAGAACAACTTTATCTTAAATGGGAATTGGTAAATGATAATAAAGTAACTTCAATACAATTGTATTCATTGAGTGGACAGTTGGTAAAATCATATACTAAGTTAGAAAACACAGACAATTATGCGATGACTTTTGGGGCATACCCTAATGGTATATATACATTATTACTTGTATATACGAATGGAGAAAAAAAATCGATAAAAATCATAAAAGAATAGAATAAAGCAATACAAAACAATAAACGCCAAAATATGAAAAAGTTAATGTTAATCTTTCTTTTACTTTTAGAAACGATTTCTTACAGTCAAAATAAAAATTTAGGAGGAACTCCTGTACAGGGAATTATAGCCATAAAAAGAGATCAAACAAATATTGGTACCTCAAAAACAGAAAACACTTCAAAAGCAACGACTACAACATTAGCACCTTCAAATCCTACAGGAGGTTCTCAAGAAGTTGGAATTACTGAGGGTCAGTTAGATGTTTCCTTAACAGGAGGGGCAACATATAATATTCCTATTGCAGTGCCACCAGGAAATAATGGAATTGTACCACAAGTTAGCTTGGCTTATAATAGCCAAGGAGGAAATAGTTTAGCTGGTTATGGTTGGAACATAACAGGAGTATCAGCAATTACTAGAATCCCATCAACAAAATTTCATGATGGAATAATTGATGCGGTCGATTTTGATAATTTAGATCGCTTTGCTTTTGATGGACAGCGTTTAATGCTGAAAAGTGGTACTTATGGCGGTAATGGGGCTGAATATGAAACAGAAAATTTTAGCAATATAAAAATTACGTCTATTGGTGTTTCTCCTTTTGGAGCAAATTATGGACCTGCCTATTTTTTGGTACAATATCCTGACGGTTCATTAGCGCAATATGGTGCTTCAACCGATTCTCAGTCTAAAACAGACTGGGCAATTACTTTTTGGCAAAATCCACAAGGAGTAAGAATAAATTACAATTATACCGTATCTAATAATTCTATAAGAATTACTTCCATTAAATACGGTGCTATTGGTTCAAATACTCCAATTAATGAAATTCAATTTATATACAGAACAAGAAATAGACCTGAGAGTCTTTTTTTAGGAGGAGAAAATTTTATATTAAACTCCATCTTAAGTGAAATAAGTGTTTTAGGAAATGGTATTGGTTTTAGAAATTATATTTTATCACACGATGTTACTTCATTAGGTTACGAACGATTAACTAGTATAACTGAAAAAAGTGGTGATAATGCAAAGAGTTTTAATCCAACTATTTTCAAATATGAAGATTTATCAAATTCGATTACTCTAAGTGATCCTTTATCGTATATAAGCACAACAAATACTACTCAGTACAATACAGGTATGATTTCTGGTGATTTTACTGGAAAGGGAAATATGGATTTTATTTTATATCCTACCAATGGACCAAATGCAAAAAATCAATATTGGCTTTTTTCTAACATTCAAGAAGGGACAAATGCCACGCTTGGCTATATACATAATGTTGGGAATTTTGAAAAAATTTTTCCTATTTCATGGCTTGGAGGAAGTGAAACATACGGATATAAACTAATGCCTATGCAAGGTTGGAATGTTGTAGCATACAATGAATCGACTAATACTACGACTTTTACGAATTACTCTAAAGGAGATGCAAGTCCTATTTATTTTCAAGATGTAAAATCATACAAGTTTCCTAAATTTATTAATGGGTATTATAATGAATGTATTCCTATTGTAAATCCAGCAAACAACAATCAAGATCAACAAGCTAAAACAGTTGATCCAATAGGTACAGGGCCAGTGTATATTGAAGTGATAAAAGTTATACCTAAAGAGTATTTGAACGGCGATTTTAATGGGGACGGAATATCGGATGTTATTGTTGTAGAAAAATCCTTTACTTATTGTATGAGTAGTGGTTGTAATACCTATACAGTAACTAATAATTCAGGTAGTACCTATTTTGTAAATTTAGATAGACGACTAACTAGTAATTATGTAAATGCTTCTGGGCATGTTCAAATTACTTTAGGTAGTAAACTTGAAGTAGCTGATGTAAATGGAGATGGAAAATCAGATGTTTTGATGTTTGATTCAGGCAGGGTAATTGCTTATTCTTTAAATGAGAATAAACAACTTGAACAATTATGGGTAACCAACGATTCTGATATTTCTGTAGTATCTGAAAGACCAACACTTATTGGCGATTATAACGGAGACGGAAAAACAGATTTCATTATTCCGCAAGGATTTGGGCAAGTATTTGCTAAATTTATTTCTACAGGGAATGGATTCGTAAAGAGTGTTGAAACATACCAAATTGCAAATAAGGATTTTTATAATGATTATCTTTCTTACGACACCTTCGATTATGGAAATATTATACCAAATGACATAAATAAAGATGGTAAAACAGATTTAGTTTTAGCGAAATATAGAGTTGATCGAGTTAACAATGGTGTGTCAACATTTGATATTAATGTCAAATTTTATACAAATGTATCGAATAATTTTATTTTAACATCTGAACAAGATTTGATACCTGGCTATGAAAACAGTACTTGTTTACCGCTTCCTATATTTTTACCTTCGGATAAAATAAATAATTCTCTCGAATTAGGATTTGTCTACCAAAATAAAATAGTTAGATGTAATTCTCCAAAAGATTTTAGTAAAGAAAAATTGCTTAAATCAATAACTGTTGGTAACGGACTAACTGAATCCATAACTTATAAACCTTTAATTGAGGAAGAGGGATACAATTCAGATAATATTTTATTATACAAACCATCAACTAATATAGAGAATTATCCAAACACAGATGTAAAAGGGGTGCCTAGTTTTCAAGTCGTTTCGAAACTAGAAAAACAAAGTCAAAATACATATAAAAAACAACTTTTCGGATATTATGGTGCGGTATCAAATGTGGAGGGTCAAGGTTTCTTAGGATTCAGAAGTTTATGCAGAACAAATTGGCATAATGATAACCTTCAAGTAATATCGAGTGTTACCAAACACGATATAGCAAAAAGAGGTGCTCTTATAGAAAGTTATAGTTTTTTGAACACCAGTTATAATTTTGAACTAACCCCTTCTGATTTTATAAGCAAATCAGTGATAAATTATGATAGTAGCTTGTCTTCAAATAAAGTATTTAAGATTTGGAACACAACTGCTATTAGTACTAATGGACTCGATGGGACATCAAGCGAAACGTCAACTCAATATGATGAATATAATAATCCAACAATAAACACATCTATTATAAAATCAGGAAGTATTGTTGAACAATCAGAAACGGGTATTTTAACTTATTTAAATCAACCTACTGGCACAACTTATTATATTGGTCGCCCACAAAAGAAAAACACTAGTATAACACATAACGGAGATACAACTACTGCGGAAGAAATATATACTTACAATAGTAATCATTTGCTTTCTCAAATTCAGAAGAAAGGACACCTAACCAATTACATCGCAGAAGATAATGAGTACGATACTTTTGGGAATATTACCAAAAAAATCATTACAGCAACACCTTTAGCACCACGAATAAACAATTATGAATACGATACTTCAGGACGGTTTTTAATCAAGAGTACAGACATTGAAGGATTAAACACTCAGTTTGCCTACAATACAAGTAATGGATTACTTAATTCAGAAACTAATCCTTATGGTTTAACAACTCAGTATTTTTATGACGTTTGGGGCAAAAAAATAAAAACAACCGATTATTTAGGAAAAAGTGTCAATACTACTTACACCAAACCCGAACCAACCACCAGTTTAATCAATACAATAAGTGACGATGGCAGTTCGAGTACAACCAAATATGATGATTTGGATAGAGAAATCGATTCAGGAACAAAACATATAGACAATCAGTGGTCTTATGTAACAACACAATATGACGATTATGATAGAAAAGTAAAAGTATATGAGCCACATCTTCCTAATAATGGTAGTAATTTTACAGCATACACTTATGATGGTTACGGACGACTCATAAAGACTGTGGAGCCTACAACCAAAACAACTAACATTACTTATTCAGGGTTAACAACCGTAGTAAGTGATGGTTTAAAAACAGTAACCACAACTAAAAATTCATTAGGAAATCCTGTATTCGTTACCGATAATGGGGGTACGATTAATTATACCTATTTTGCCAATGGGAATTTAAAAAATACGAATTTTGAAGGTACAATCATTAGCATGGAATATGATGGTTGGGGCAAAAAAACAAAATTAACAGACCCATCGGCAGGAACTTATTTATATGAGTATAATGCTTTAGGAGAAAGTACAAAAGAGGTCAAGCCAAATCCGAAAGGTGAAATAAATTATACCTTAGATAGTTTTGGAAAAATTACAGAAAAAAGAATTACGAGTGCTGATAATTTAACGGATTCAAAAACAACTTATACCTACGACCCAACTTCAAAATTAGTAACGGCTAGCCGTTATGATGATTTTCTTGAAGGAACACATACCGATTATACCTATACTTATGATGCTTCAAAAAGAATCATTAAAACGACTGAAAGTAATCTAGCAACAGCCAGTTTTGAACATCAAACAAAATATGATGATTTTGGAAGACCCCTCAAAGAACTATATAGTGCTACAAATTATGCCAATGGGAAGACATCTAACAAATGGGTTCGAAACACCTATAAAAATGGTTGCAAATGGCAAATTATCGATGAAGCTACAAGTCAAATACTTTGGCAAAAAAACACAGTAAATGCCAAAGGACAACTAATATCGGGGAGATACGGTAGTGGAATTACCGTTTCCAATAGCTATGATCAGTTTGGATTTCCAACACAATTCAAACATGAATTTTTTGATGATGGTATTGTTGTAAATGGTACAATTGGTGTAATGGTCAATGTGATGACGCTAAATACAACTTTCGAGCCTATAAGAGGAAACCTAACCAGTCGTTCTAATAGTTTGTTTGCCGTTAGTCAAACCACAACCACAAATTCTCCTACTGGCCCAGTGACTACAACCAGTATGGTGCCGTATGCTGAAATTTTTAAATACGATTCCTTAGACAGGCTAACAGAGTGGGGAGCAGTACCCGAAACACTACTCAATTTAGGGTTTCAATATGCAAAACTACCATTACCAGCTAATTTAGAGCAGTTTATACCTGTTGCAGGAGGTGTTTTAACCAATAATTTGCTAAGTAAGCTAAACATAGCCACTACCGCAGCTAATTCGGGAGGAGAAAGAAATGTATTTGCTAACGCTACAAGCGGTACTAAATTGCGTTTCAAAGCCGATGTAAATAAAAATGGGACGGACAAAATTCGTTTGGTAGCAGTCGAAAAAAACATTACAACTGGAATAGAAACACCATATGAATTAGGATTAGCTAATGAAGGAACTTTTGAAATAGATTATACTGTTGCAAGCAGTAATGTAAATCTATTTTTAAGATTCGTCAAAAGTCCTTTAAGTACTGATGTGGGAACTTTAAAAAATTTCAGAATTGACAATGTTATTGTTTCAAAAATAGTAAGTGAAATTCAAAGTTATGATAACAAAGGACGTATTACTAAAAATAAATTAGGAGATTATAACTATATAAATACTAGTAAGCAATACCAAAACACGTCTGTTTTTACCACACCAGAAGCTAATAATTATTATAGTTTAAGACCACTACAAAATGTAAGCTATAATGCCTTTAAGAGTCCTGTACAAATAACAGAACAAGGAATTGAAAAAATTGATTTTTCTTACAATACTTTCAATAATAGAAGTGCCATGTATTATGGTGGTCTACAAGTTGACAAACTACAACGAAGCAAACGCAAGTTCTATGATGCCAGTGGCACAATGGAAATTAAATACAATACCAACGGCGTAACAGAGTTTATAACGTATATAGGAGGTGATGGATATAGCGCACCTATCACACTAAGAAGTGACGGTACAACACAAGAATATTTGTATTTGCATCGAGACTATCAAGGTAGTATTATGGCGATTACGAATCAAGCAGGAGTAGTCCTAGAAAAATGTTTGTTCGATCCTTGGGGTAGTATTGTAAAAGTACAAGATGGAGCAGGCAATACTTTGGCTGGATTAACCGTTTTAGACAGAGGTTATACGGGACACGAACATTTAGAAAAAGTAGGTTTAATAAATATGAACGGTCGTATATACGATCCTAAATTACACCGTTTCTTGCAACCTGATAACAATATACAAGACCCATATAATACCCAAAATTACAATCGCTATGCCTATGTAATGAATAATCCATTAATGTACACAGATCCTAGCGGAGAATTTTGGCACATTGTAATTGGCGCAGTTATTGGTGGGGTAATAAATTGGGGTGTTCATGGTTTTAGATTCGATATGCAAGGTCTAAAAGCTTTTGGTATTGGCGCAGGAGCAGGAGCATTAGGCGCATTAACAGGTGGTGCAGCATTTGCAGCCGCTGGTGGCGCAGCCGCAGGAGCAGGAGGAGCACTTGCGGGAGCTGCGGGAAGTGCAGTAGGTGCTGGTGTGTCATCTAGTTTTTTAAGTTTAGGAAACCACTTTGTACTGGGAGATCCTTTAATGACTACAAAACAAATAGTTACAGGTATCGTAATAGGTGGGATTACTGGAGGTTTGTTTCAAGGGGCTAGTGCATTATTAAATGGTAAATCTTTTTGGACTGGTACTGCTCCAAGAATAGCAGTAAAACCTATCACTTTGCAAGCAGCAGGATTAGCTGAGACAAAAGGATCAGGGTTACAACAAAATGGAGAAAAAATAGAGAGTAGTATGCCTAAATTAGCATCTCCTAAAGAGATGACTCAAGCAGCAAAGCCTACCACTTTCTCTAAAGTAACTACTGTTGATGGAAAAACATCTTGGAAAACAGATGGGTTTAAAGTAGTTGAAGATAGTGGAACAAATTCTGTATATCAAGGTGTTGATAAAGCTACTGGACAAGTAAAATATTATGGAATAACAGAGAGAGTTCCTGAGGTAAGATTTGGAGAACATCTTAATTCCATTGGTACTGGTAAAGAACTGTTGAGATATGAAGTAATTGATGGAATGGAAAATTTAAGTAGAATAAATGCTCGAATATTAGAACAATCATTGATAAATCAAGCAGGGAAAAGTAATTTATTAAACATAAGAAACTCCATTGCACCAAAATTTTGGTCGCAGTACGGTATAAACCCTTAAGAAATGAAACGAGTAATTGTAAAAAAAGGAGATGTTTTTTTTGTTAAAATTGATGATACTAGTAAAAGGTATTTTCAATACATTACAAATGATTTAAAACAACTGAATAGTGATGTAATAAGATGTTTTAAAAAAATATACTCAATTGAAGAAACCCCAAATTTAGACGAAATAATAAATGATGAAATATTTTTTTATGCTCACTGTGTAACAAAATGGGGAGTTAAACTAGGCTATTGGGAAAAAGTAGGTAATATAGACAATGTAGGTGCATTTGAGCAGATTTTGTTTCGTGGCACAAATGATTACGGCACAATAAAGGGAGAAGAACCTATAAAAGTTTCAAATAATTGGTATGTATGGAGGATAGGAGAGCTAAAATCAACATATCTTGGCAAACTTGAAGGAGAAAATAGAAATGCTGAAATAGGAATTGTTATGGATGCTGAAAGCATTGTACACAGAATAAGGACAGGTTATTATGATGGATTTTATCCAGATTACAAATAGGTTGTCAAGAACCAAACCAGACTGATCAAATATATAACCAAGAATAGCAGTAAAACCTATCACTTTGCAAGCAGCAGGATTAGCTGAGACAAAAGGGTCAGGGTTACAACAAAATGGAGAAAAAATAGAGAGTAGTATGCCTAAATTAGCATCTCCTAAAGAGATGACTCAAGCAGCAAAGCCCACTACTTTCTCTAAAGTTACTACTATTGATGGAAAAACATCTTGGAAAACAGATGGTTTTAAAAGCCAAGTGCCTGCTGAGTACTACCCTCAAAATAATGGCGCAATGCAAGGAACAACTCAAAGTACAGTTTTAGAAGCAGGTACAAAAATAGATAGATTTGGTAGTGAAGCTGGTAAGTTTTTTTCACCAGAAGGAACAGAATTGCAATTGAGAGCTCTTCCTCCCGGGAATAATGGTAATTATAATGTATATGAAGTATTAAAACCATTTCCAGTACAAAGTTCAATAATAGCACCTGCTTTTAATCAAGTTGGTACAGGGACTCAATATTTAGCTCCAATTAGTGCTAAATACTTAAAAGATTTTGGATATATTATTAAAGTTAACTAATTTTTTTATGATACCTAGAACTATCAAAGAATTAAAAAAGTATATGATTGACAATTGTTATAATTGTGACTTATATGCTGTTATAGATAAGCAAAAACATGATGGCTTTGGATTGGAAGAGTGGGGAGAATTATACGTTTGGTATTATGTCGAAAGAGGAAATCGCGAAAATATTAATTATTTTAACGCCGAAGAAAAAGCTGTAGAATATATCTATGATGTACTTTTGACAGATAAATTTGCGAGAAGTCATTTTTTTAAATTAATTGACGATCCATTAAAAAAAAATGAATTAGTAAATAGCCTTAATAATAAAAAGATAGAATTTTGGACAGATGAGATACCTTATCTAGGTATAGATGGTAAGGCGACAAGATTCTTTATTGTTGGTTGTGATATAAAAAAAGTGAAAGATTTCAATTAATTTTTAATAGAGCCAGAATAGCACTACATTTAGTAGAAAAGGTTTATAATATGAATGATTTAAATAAAATTGAAATTTTAATATTAGAAAAGCTTTCTTTAAAGTATCCAAGTATAAGAATGCATATTCCAATTATAAAAGTTTTGAACCGAAAAATTACTGGTGTAGGAATGTATGTAAATTTCTACTATCCTGATACCCTTATAATTCCTAGTCTCGAAATAGAAGAAGCATCAATAAGCACAAATGAGAATATTGAAGTTGAAAATTTAGAGTATGGTCTAGGTTATGAATTAGATATATCTAATGGAAAAATTAAATTTATTGAGTTTGTTACTTATGGTGAGGAATGGGATGGTAATTTTGTTGGTTATAAATTTATTTAACAAACACAATGTATATTCCTTTTTAATATGAACGATTGGAGACTAAAATTAAAGGGCACAGAAGATAATTATGACTGGTTTAATTCTATACAAGTATATAAAGCTTTTTCTGATAATAATTTATCAATTAATGATACCATAGATATAAATGTAAGATTAATGTTTATTATTACTTATTGTCTTTTAGAAGGAAATTTTTCTGAAAAGGAAAATGAATATGGAGAGAAAATATTAAAGAAAATATTTAAAGAGAGTTACAAAAAATTTAGTAATAATTCTGATTATTTATTTTGTATTAGTGTTGTGACAAAATTAAATGAATATGCTTTTGATTTAAATGTAAAAGAACCCGAAGTTTTTATAAATAAAGCTATTGTTTTAAATCCAAATATTAATTTATATAAATATTGGCTTTCGAGATTAGAAAAACAAGTAGATTTTGATGAAGAATATTTGTATTCAAATTTTATTAATGATTGGAGAGAAAAAAAGGGTTTATTAGGTAAATATATAGTTGATTCTTTAAGAAAAAAAAACAAAAATAAAAAATCCATGTAGTTAGGTATAGGGACAAAAAATATTTACATTAAATAAACTATATTTTTCCAATTTTACGAAGAGTAAACAAAATGTAATAGTAAATTCTTGCAAGGTCAAGTCTAGAGAACTATAATAAAACATCGCAAATTTGAGATCAATAACCTATTTTTGCAAAAAAAATAAAAAATCATGAAAAAAATAATATTCCTACTACCACTACTATTTTGTATGTGTACAAAGTCAGACGAAAGTGTAGCGCCACCTATTGAGCCAAAAAGTACTTTCGCAATTACTGCAACACCATCATCGGCTAATGTGGCTGTAGATGAGAATTTTACTATAACAGTAGCCGCAAACGAAACCATAAAAGGTTTGGGTGCTTCGTTAGACAACTTTGCTACGGGTGGGCAAATGTTTACAGATTTTGGCACTTCGAGAGTATTGTATTTTAATACTTTAGGAGCAAAAACGATTGCTATTAAAGCTACATCAGCAAGTGGCGCAGTATTTATTAAAAATGTTAACATCAATGTTACTCGTGGTAATGCTCTAAAAATTACGGGAATGCAAATTACGGCGTTCGACAATATGAACAATACATGGGATCCTGAATTTGGACCAACTGACCCAAATAGGTTAGCAGATGTGCTTTTTAATTTTAATACAAGTCAGATTTATACCTATTTTGAAACTCAAATGACGAAGAGAAGATGGTATCTCTCAACTGTAAAACAAAATCAAGGAGATTTAACTTGGGATTTAACCAATGCTAATTTATATATAAACCCAAACAGGGAGATAACTTTTAGCTTAGGAGACGAGGACACACCTCCTGTAGGTCAAAATCTAATTCCTAATTTACCGGATTATAGAATAATTTCCTTTGCTAATTATTTAACTACAAAACCCACAACAATTACCTATTCTTTTCCTGATGCAAACTTGTCATTTATTATGACGGTCGAATGGGCTAATTAGTTATTATAATAAAAAAAAACGACTATGAAATTAAAATTAATCCTTTACTTTTTCTTAATTCCATTACTCACTTTTGCACAAAGGGAAGCTAATATTTGGTATTTTGGTAATCATGCAGGATTGGATTTTAACAGCGGTTCTCCAGTTGCGTTAACGAATGGACAGCTAAACACCCAAGAAGGTTGTGCAGTATTATCTAATTCGGCTGGGCAATTATTGTTTTATACCGATGGAAGTACGGTTTACAACAAAAATCATGTAGTAATGCTTAATGGGACAGGTTTACTTGGTCACTCTTCTTCAGCTCAATCGGCAACGATTGTTCCTAAACCTGGATCTACTACTTTGTTTTATATTTTTACAACCGACAATGAACATGATCCAAACGGATTCAGATATTCAATCGTAGATTTGTCATTAGATAGTGGTTTAGGAGCGGTAACATCTAACAAAAACGTATTGGTTTATACGCCTACAATAGAAAATTTAGCAATTACCAAACATGCTAATGGTACTGATTATTGGATAATAACCCACGGATGGAATAATAATAGTTTTCATGCTTATTTATTAACTGCTTCTGGTTTAAGTGCTGTACCAATAACAACAAATATTGGAAACGTTGTAGCGGGTATTGGATTTGTTGCAGCAGGAATTACTAAAATCTCTCCAAGTGGGTCAAAACTAGCTTTTTCTAGTGTGTCAGATTTTGTACAGCTTTTCGATTTTAATAATAGTAATGGAATTATTTCAAATCCACAAACGCTATTGTCAGAATTCGGAGAATTATATGGATTAGAGTTTTCTCCAAACGAATCAGTTTTGTACGTTACAAATTCTTTTTATTATGATACGAATGCTTTTTTTAATAAAGTATATCAATTTAATTTATTAGCGTCTAATATATCTGCCTCAAAATTAGAATTATATAGTGGGCCACTAACACCAGGTCAATTACAATTGGGTCCTGATGGTAAAATTTACTTGGCAGTATACAATCAAACTAAATTAAGTGTGATTAACAACCCTGATATTGTTGGATTAGGCTGTAATTTCCAACTAAATGCAATAGATTTAGGAGGTAAAATAAGTATGGGAGGTTTACCTTCTTTCAGTCAATCTTTTTTTTTTAATCCGACTATTCAATTTGATAATGCTTGTGTAGGGCAGAGCACACAATTAACATTTAATACAAATCAAACTATTTTAAATACCACTTGGGATTTTGGTGATGGTACACCGACAAGTAATAACATCATAGCCAATCACATATATACCGTTGCTGGAACTTATACGGTATCAGTGGTGGTAACAAGCCCTTTAGGTATAGGTACAAATACTAGAACTATTGTCATTTCAGATGTGCCAACTGCCACCCAACCACAAAATATGTTGCCATGTGACAATAATAACAACGGCTTGTATAATTTCGATTTAACTACTCGAAATTTAAGTATATTAAATGGTCAAAATGCTAGTTTATATACTGTAAAATATTTTGCCAATGCAACAGATTACGCAAAAAATATAGCGATTGCAACACCAAGCAGTTACCAAAATGCAACGGCTTACCAACAGCAAACTATTATTGCAGAAGTGTCTAACAATGCTAATAGTGATTGTAAAGCAACCACTACTTTTAACATTGATGTTTTTGATACGCCACTCCCAAATCTTCCTGCCAACATATTAAACTTAACTTCTTGCGATAACACAACAGTAGGAACAGATACAGACGGAAAAGTTATTTTTAATTTGACACAAAGAGCTAACGCAATTTTAAATGGTCAGTTGGCTAGTCAATTTACGATTACTTATTATCGTGATGCAGCTTTAACAAATCAAATACTAACTCCAACGAGTTATCAAAATACCAATCCCGCAGAAACTATTTATGTAAAAGTAGCAAACAATGACAATACGAATTGTGTAGCCACTACCTCATTTAATTTGCAAGTATTTTCGTTGCCATTTATTACAACCATAGTAGATTTGAAACAATGCGACGACAACACAGATGGTTTTAGTATTTTCAACCTAACGGAAGCCAACGCTAAAATTTTGACCAATATTACAAACGAAACTTTTTCTTATTTCGAAACAGCTAATGATGCTCAGAGCAATATAAATCCCATTCCAAATTTTACTACTTACACCAATCAAATTGTAAGTAATGATGTGATTTATGTTCGAGTTTCTAATGACAATGGTTGTTTTCGTGTGGCGCAACTCAATTTGATTGTTTCGACGACACAAGTACCTGTTACTTTTACTAGAAATTTTACCCAATGTGACGATGCTATTTCAGGAACAAATACTGATGGTATTTCAGCTTTTAATTTTTCAAGCGTCGATACAGAAGTTAGGAATCTTTTCCCTGTAAATCAATTATTAACCATTACTTACTATCGAAAATTAGCCGATGCTTTAGCAGAAAGTAACGCTATAACCAATATTTCAAATTACCGAAACATTGGTTATCCGAACACACAAAACATATACACCAGAGTTGATAGCGATTTAAACAATGATTGTTTGTTGTTAAAAAGTTTTATCACTTTGAATGTAGAAAGAATTCCTATAGTGAGTCCAATTGTCAGGAATCATTGCGATGACAATCAAGATGGTAAATATGGTTTTGATACTTCAAATTTGCAAACCACTTTATTAAATAGTTTAACAAATGTTACCGTTACTTATTTTGACCAAAATAATAATCCTTTACCTAGTCCGCTACCCAATCCTTTTGTAACGGCTTCACAAACTATTAAAGTAGTGGTTACTAACAATACTGCCAAAGCTTGTTCGTATGAAACAACCATACAGTTTGTTGTGGATGATTTACCAGAAGCTTTTTCTATCCCAACGACTTTAGCCACTGTTTGTGATGATGAAGCAAATCCAATCAATCAAAATGGTTTGTATTCTTTTGATACTTCAACCTTTCAAAATACGATTTTAGGAAGTCAAACAGGAATGGTAGTAAATTATTTTGATGCTGTTAATAATCCTTTACCAAGTCCTTTACCAAATCCGTTTGTAACTGGTACGCAAAATGTAAGAGTAGATGTTATTAGCCCAATCAATACTGTTTGTAAAGCAACTTATACTATTGTATTTGTTGTAAAGCAAGTACCTAATATTAATTTATTAGGTGACGAACTAGTTTGTAACGAACAAACAATCTCAAAAACGATTGATGCGGGACTTTTAGACCCAACCCAAGCACCAAACTATACTTATGTTTGGAAACTAAACGGTAATCCAACTGTGATAGGAACAAATTATACCTTAAAAATAAATCAAGCAGGAATTTATACTGTTGCTGTTTCTAATAGTTTAAATTGTCCTACGATAAGAACAATTACTGTTGCTGCTTCCGATAAAGCTACTATTACATCGGTAAACGTCGTAGATTTGACCACGCCAAATAGCATAACAGTTTATGTTACTGGTGCAGGGAATTATGTTTATGCAATTGATGATATAAATGGTTTGTATCAGGATGAAAATGTATTTGCTAATGTGAGTGCAGGAATTCACACGGTTTACATCAAAGATTTAAATGGTTGTGGCGTTGTACCTAAAGAAGTTGCTGTTTTAGGAATTCCAGATTATTTTACGCCAAACGGAGATGGCTATAATGATTATTGGAATATTAAAGGTGCAAATAGCACTTTAAACGCTAAAACCATTATTTATATTTTTGACCGTTTTGGTAAATTAATTAAGCAAATTACACCAACCAGCCAAGGTTGGAATGGTACTTTCAACAATCAAGCATTACCTGCAACAGATTATTGGTATTCTGTAGAACTAGAAGATGGAAAAACTGTAAAAGGACATTTTGCTTTGAAGAGGTAGGTTTTTTTATTATAAAAATATTATATTTTTTCTTTCCAATCTTTATCATAATGGATAAAAATATTAATCCATATATTCCTAGAAATTCTCATGATAATTGGCATAAAACAAGTTAGCGAAAGCATAATAGCGACAAAAGAAGTCTTTAAATTAGTATGAAAACCATAATGTGACATCAAAAAAGTAGCGATACTAAGTAAAACTCCTAAACCATAACTAACGAACATTGCACCAAAAAAGAACGAAGGTTCCATTTTATATTTCAGACCACAATGACTACATTTTTCGTGCATATCGAAAACTTTACTCAAAATATAGCTATTTTTTACCATATACATACTTTCTTCATGACATTTAGGACAAGTTCCTGTTAAAATGCTATATAATTTGGATCCTTTTTTTAACATTTGCAAAAAATTTAGTTTACCATGATTTTGGTGATACAAATTTACGATTTTCATTCAATGTTTAAAGTATCAAAACTTTAAACTTTAAACAAAAAGATAATGCTTAACATACACAATTTGTCGGTTTCCTTTGGAGGAACATATTTATTTGAAGAAGTAACCTTCAGAATGGGCGCTGGCGATAGGGTAGGACTTGTTGGAAAAAACGGTGCAGGAAAATCGACCATGCTAAAAATATTAGCAGGTGATTTCAAACCTGATTCTGGTCAGATAGCAACAGAAAAAGAAGTAAGAATAGGTTTTCTTCGTCAAGATATCGATTTCGAACAAGGAAGAACTGTTTTAGAAGAAGCCTATGAAGCTTTTACAGATATTAAAATTGTTGAAAAAAAATTAGAAGAAATTAACCATCAATTGGTTACTAGAACCGATTATGAAAGTGAGGAGTATTCTCAAATTATTGAAGATTTATCAGATTATACACATCGTTTCGAACTTTTAGGTGGTTACAATTATGTAGGTGATACCGAGAAAATTCTTCTCGGATTGGGTTTCAAACGTGAGGTTTTTGATAATCAAACAGAAACATTCTCTGGTGGATGGCGTATGCGTATCGAATTGGCGAAATTATTGCTTCAAGCGAATGATATTCTGCTTCTCGATGAGCCAACCAATCACTTGGATATAGAAAGTATCATTTGGTTAGAAAGTTTCTTGCGTAATTATCCAGGTGTTGTGGTTATTGTATCGCACGATAAAATGTTTTTAGATAATGTGACAAACAGAACTATCGAAATTTCATTAGGAAAAGCTTACGATTTCAACAAACCGTATTCTGAATATTTAGAATTGCGTCATGAAATTCGTGAAAAACAATTGGCTACTCAAAAGAATCAAGCCAAAAAAATTGAAGAAACTGAAAAGTTAATCGAAAAATTCCGTGCCAAAGCCTCTAAAGCCTCTATGGCGCAATCATTGATTAAAAAATTAGATAAAGTAGAACGGATTGAAGTCGATGAAGACGATAATTCAGTAATGAATATTTCATTTCCAGTTTCTAAAGTGCCAGGAAAAGTAGTAGTCGAAGCGGAACATGTTACCAAAGCTTATGGTAATAAAACGATTCTAAAGAACATTTCACTTTTAGTAGAACGCGGAAGCAAAATTGCCTTCGTTGGTCAAAACGGACAAGGGAAATCTACTTTTATCAAAGCGATTGTAAATGAGTTTAAATACGAAGGATCAATCAAATTAGGACATAATGTACAAGTAGGTTATTTTGCTCAAAATCAAGCCGAATATCTAGACGGAGAAATTACGTTATTGCGCACTATGGAAGACGCTGCAACCGATAGCAACCGTAGCAAAGTGCGTGATATGTTGGGTTCATTTCTGTTTAGAGGCGATGATGTTGAGAAAAAGGTAAAAGTACTCTCTGGAGGAGAAAGAAACCGTTTGGCGTTGTGCAAGTTGCTTTTGCAACCTATCAATGTTTTATTGATGGATGAGCCTACGAATCACTTGGATATCAAATCTAAAAACGTACTAAAAGCGGCACTGCAAAAGTTTGAAGGAACTTTGCTTTTGGTTTCTCACGATAGGGATTTCTTGCAAGGCATGTCAAACTTAGTATATGAGTTTAAAGATCAAAAAATTAAAGAGTATTTAGGCGATATTAATTATTTCTTAGAACAACGCAACATGGAAAACATGCGTGAAGTCGAGAAAAAAGATATCGAAAAGAAAGAAGCGCCTACCACAAATGCAAAAACATCATACGAAGACCAAAAGAAAAACAAATCACTTCAAAATCGTTTGAGCAAAATAGAAAGTCAAATAAAGGATTTAGAAAAAGACATTCAACAAGACGACAAAGCGTTGGCGTCTAACTATGACAAACACCTAGAAGATGCAAAATTCTTTATTGCCTACAACAAGAAAAAAGCCGATTTAGATAAATTATTAGAAGATTGGGAAGTTGTGCAAGGCGAAATAGATAACGCTAATTAGGAGCTTTTCCAGCTTTCAGTTATAAGTTTTTTCATTTCCTTATTTTTTTCTAAGCAAAAAAAGGAGCTTCTATCGTCGCTCTTTTTTCGCAAGAAAAAATATAACGAAATTTCAAAAAGCTTTTCACTTCAATCTGGGCTAAAAACCAACGTTGAAATGATGATTGACATTTAGTTAATTTAATATAAATCAAATTAACTATTATCTGACTGAGACTAAAGACTTATAATAGTTTTAGATAAATAAAAAGGTATAATAATAAGGTTGAAAAACATATATCATGATTGTAATTGTTTTACTATTTATTTTTAGTGTAATATTATTTTTTTTAGGCTTAAGATTTTCTGCGATTTTTTTTAAGTCTAAAGAAATAATTCAATTTACATTAGTTGAAGATGAAAATATATTTCAAATTAATACAGATGGGAAATATTCCGTATGTATTGTAGGTGGTGGTAGTATAGAGAATTTTAACATAACTATTAAGTCAATTGAAAACGGTAATTTATTAGAGACTAAAGAAACTTTTTTTAAAGCTAGATTTATGAAAAATGGAGGTGTCGGGACAGTTTTTTATGACTTTTATGTTGCAGAAGTTGGTGATTATTCATTGAAAGTTGAATGTATTAATAATTTGTCTGTTAAAACATCAATGTTAAAATCAATTTCATCTATTGAAAAAAGAAAGGCTATAAATGAGATTTCTATTTTAATTAAAGAATATTCCTCACCATATCATTTTATACTTGGACTTGTTTTTAGTATAATCGGTCTTATGATTTTGTTGTTAGACACTTCATTCTATTTGTACAAATTGGGTGTTATTGTACCAACTCATTAATTGTGTTTGTTGCAGTTTATTTTTCTTAGACGATATATTTTGAATTATTTAAACGGATTTCGTTCAATCCAAGTCACTTCTGGATCAAAATACTGAAATAATTTTCCAATATATTTATTAATAAAAGGATTAGAATGAGAAATAAAACCAACCATTTGGATAGGTTTTGCACCAACGGAGCTTTTTATTTCGAGTGCTGTTCGTGAAAAAATAAGTTTCGAATATTTCTTGGTAATCGAATAGCCAATCATGTCGTACAACATATTCAAATACAACATTTTTTCTTTTTGATGCTCATCATCATAACCAAGAAAATAAGTATCTAAAGCATTTCCGTTTATAATCATGGTGTTGAAGCCAATGAGTTTTTCGTCAAGAAAATAACCATAAAAAAGAAATTTATCGTGTAAGATTTCTTTCAAATTGGCAAAATGATTTTCGGCCAAATAAAAAGTATTGAAAGGTGCATTTTTAGTCACATTAAAATACAATTCGTTTATTTTAGATTGATTTTCTCTAATTTCTTCTAAACTCATTTGTCGTTTAGAAACCATTTCCGATTTTTTCCTTGCTCGTTTGTAATGGTCACGGTATTTTTTTGACAATGCAGTTGTGTAATCATTTTCGTTTTCCCATGAATCGTGATTGGTAAAAACCATATTAGGTTGTGTCGAAAACTGAAAATATTTCTTGAAACCATCAATTTTGAAATTATCACTTTCGGTAGCTGTAAAATCTTTAAACGAAGTGATGTGAATTTTTATTCCTGATTTTTTCAAATCAATTTTAAGCTGAGAAATGGCTTTTTCGAGTATTGATAATCCTTCGGAAGTGTCGATATTTCTGTTAAAACAATAAGCGTTTTGTCCAGTAAGCATATTATTGCCAACAAAAAGAACATTGGCAGCAAAAGTCCGAAAGGTAAAATCACGTAGCTTCGATTTAATGCAGCTTTTGTTTACGCCAAAAGAAGAAACATCAGTTAGATTTAGAATTTGAGTTAATGCAACCCCAACAAGATCTTCATTTTTAAACAAACCAATATAATGACAAGTCATATTTTTTGGCGACGATTCGTCTAAAACCTGTAAATATTTTTTAGATAAAAAAATGTTGTTTACAGCGACTTCGTTCCATTTTTCAGGAAGTTCGCTCGTGTTTTTGTATATAAGAAAGGAGTAATTTGTTTCCAAAAGTATAAAAAAATCTCTTCACCAAAAGTAAAGAGATTTATGTTTAATTAAATGTTAAAATTATTTCATTCCACAAATTATTCCGCCCATAATAGCAAAACATACAATCCAGAATCCGCCAGTTACAAGAGTATATTTGAAGCTTCTTCTTTCGTATAAAGCATTTGTGCCAATAACTGGAAGCGCTAAAAATAATCCTAGCATAGTTCCGTGTAAGGCGCCATGTTTGAAAGTTCTAAAAGCGTCACCATAATCTGCCATAAAAGCTGTATAAGAAGGTTTCGCAGTTGCAACATCTCCGCCAATTAGTCCCAAAGCGCCAAATTGATGAATTGTGACAGTTTGTAAAATAAAAGCAATAAAAAATGCATACAAAATAGAAACTCCAAATATTAAAAGCATGTTTGGTTTTTCTCCTTTTTCAGGATTTATTCCGGTTTCTTTCATCCAAATAGTTCCGAAAACTTTTGGGTTATACCAGATAAATCCAACGACAAGTGTAGATAATGCTGCGAGTAATAATGCTAAAAAATTAATTTCCATGGGTTTGTTTTTATGGTTAGTTACTCAAATATAATAAAAAAAGACTTTCGGTTAGGAAAGTCTTTGAAATTGTAATGTAATATTTTGATTAATCTTCGGCAGCTTCACCAGATTTTCTGTAAATGAAATTTCCGTAAATATGACGTTTTGCAAAACGATTTGGAGATTCAGCATTAACCATTTTTACATAAATATTTCTAGGAACACCAATGTATTCATATTCCATTCCGTTAAAATATTTAATATGTAAAGTTTGTTTCTCTAAATGAAAACCATGAATATTAGAATTTGTAATAGTATCAGTATATTCAGGAAGGTTTTTCTCGACAGTTTCGGCCGAAATACTTACTAAAAAGTGGTAAGCACTAATAATCTGTTTGCTTGTTTCTTCAGCAGCTAGTTTTCCAGCTTCGTCATTTACAAATTTATCAGGATGAGAATCTTTCATGCTGTTTCTGTAAATAGTTTTTAATTCTTTCAAAGTTACATTTTTGTCAACTTCAAGTAACTTTCTGTATTCGATAACTCTTTTCATACCAATGTTTAAAAATAATATTTAAAAAAAGCCACTCTTTTCAGAATGGCTTGCTTAGTAGCGGGAACAGGACTCGAACCTGTGACCTTCGGGTTATGAGCCCGACGAGCTGCCTACTGCTCTATCCCGCGATGTGCGTTTGTATTTTGCTACTTAGTAGCGGGAACAGGACTCGAACCTGTGACCTTCGGGTTATGAGCCCGACGAGCTGCCTACTGCTCTATCCCGCGTTATTTCGAGTGCAAATGTACAACCAATTTCCTTTCGTACAACAAAAATAGTAAAAAACTTTATATTTTTTATATTATACTGATTTTTAATGTTTTAAATTCTATTTTAGCATCTAGTGAAATAGTACTTATATAATTAAGATTTCTTTTTGTTGCGACTATTCACTTGATATAACTACCTTTGCCAAATAAAATACAATATAAATGTCACATAAAGCAGGTTTTGTAAACATCATAGGAAATCCAAACGTTGGAAAATCGACGTTAATGAATGCCTTTGTTGGAGAACGATTATCGATTATTACATCAAAAGCACAAACAACACGTCATAGAATTCTTGGAATTGTAAATGGAGAAGATTTTCAGATGATTTTGTCTGATACACCAGGAATCATTAAGCCAGCATACGAAATGCAGGAATCGATGATGAATTTTGTAAAATCAGCTTTTGAAGATGCTGATGTTTTGATTTATATGGTCGAAATTGGAGAACAAGACTTGAAAGACGAAGCTTTTTTTAATAAAATTATTAATGCCAAAATTCCTGTTTTATTACTTTTAAATAAAATAGATACTTCAAACCAAGAACAACTGGAGGAGCAAGTGGCTTTCTGGACTGCTAAAGTTCCTAATGCAGAGATTTTTCCAATATCGGCATTACAGAATTTTAATGTGCCAGAAGTTTTTGATAGAATTATAAAATTATTGCCAGAATCTCCAGCTTATTACCCTAAAGATCAGCTGACGGATAAGCCGGAAAGATTCTTTGTAAACGAAACCATTCGTGAAAAAATATTGCTACATTATAGTAAAGAAATTCCGTATGCGGTAGAAATCGTAACCGAAGAATTTTTTGAAGATGATAATATTATCCGTATCCGTTCCTTAATAATGGTAGAACGTGAAACTCAAAAAGGAATCATTATAGGTCATAAAGGCGAAGCACTGAAAAGAGTAGGAGTAGAGTCTCGTACTGATTTAGAGAAGTTTTTTGGTAAACAAATACATATCGAATTGTATGTAAAAGTGAATAAAAACTGGAGAAGCAACGCAAATATGTTGAAACGTTTTGGTTACAATCAATAGATTTCAGATTTTAGATTTTAGATTTTTTTTAAACATGAATAAATTTGGAATGTTGGTGAAGCCCTGATAGTAGTGAAAATCCTTTTGTTTTTTTTCTTTAGAAAAACAAAAGATTGTAACGAATAGCAGGGAATAGCTCCTAAAAATACTATATAAACATAGAATCTTAGTTACTTAGCAACTTAGTCGCTTTTTTGACTACCTTTGCAAAAAATTAGAATACCTTATTGTTTGATTTTAAGTGCATAATGATTCAGTCTTTCTGAAATATAATCTCTAAAATCTGCAATCTAAAATTAGAAATATGAATAACATTGTTGCGATAGTAGGAAGACCTAATGTAGGGAAATCGACCCTTTTTAATAGGCTGATACAAAGAAGAGAAGCTATTGTAGACTCGGTTTCTGGAGTTACCAGAGATAGAAACTACGGTAAAAGCGAATGGAACGGAAAAGAGTTTTCTGTGATTGATACTGGCGGATATATTCGTGGTTCGGACGACGTTTTTGAGGGAGAAATCCGCAAACAAGTCGAATTAGCGATTGACGAAAGTGATGTGATTATTTTTGTAGTCGATGTCGAAGAAGGAATTACTCCTATGGATGATGCGGTTGCTAAAATGTTGCGTAAAGTAACCAAACCTGTTTTACTTGCTGTAAATAAGGTAGATAATGCGATGCGTGAGAAAGATGCTGTCGAGTTTTATAACCTAGGATTGGGCGAATATTATACTTTTGCTAGTATTTCAGGAAGCGGAACAGGAGATTTACTAGATGCTCTTATTGATGCTTTTCCTGTAAAACCATTACCAACACAAGAAGAAATTGTATTGCCTCGTTTTGCAGTTGTGGGTCGTCCTAACGCTGGAAAATCTAGTTTCATCAATGCCTTAATTGGTAAAGAAAGATTTATGGTTACCGACATAGCGGGAACTACTCGTGATTCAATAGATACTAAATACGATCGTTTTGGTTTTGAATTTAACCTAGTAGATACAGCGGGAATTCGTCGTAAAGCGAAAGTAAAAGAAGATTTAGAATTTTACTCAGTAATGCGTTCGGTTCGTGCGATTGAACATGCTGATGTTTGTATATTAATTATCGATGCCACTCGTGGTTTTGAAGGTCAAGATCAAAGTATATTTTGGTTGGCCGAAAAAAACAGAAAAGGTGTTGTTATTTTAGTGAATAAGTGGGATTTGGTCGAAAAAGACACCATGTCAACCCGTGATTATGAAGCTAAAATTCGTGAAGAATTGATGCCGTTTGTCGATGTGCCTATTCTTTTTGTATCGGCGCTTACAAAACAACGTTTACTGAAAGCATTAGAAGCTACTGTTCAAGTTTATGAAAACAGACAACAACGTATTTCGACTTCGAAATTTAACGACTATATGTTAAAAATCATCGAAAATCACCCACCACCAGCATTGAAAGGGAAGTTTGTGAAAATTAAATATTGTATGCAGTTGCCAACACCAACGCCTCAGTTTGTGTTTTTTGCCAACTTACCGCAATATGTAAAAGATGCTTACAAGCGTTTCTTAGAAAATAAAATTCGTGAGAATTGGGATTTTGAAGGTGTTCCGATTGATATTTATATTAGAGAGAAATAAGATAGAAACAGGCAAATTTGCCTGTTTTTTTTTATGCTTATATCACTTGTAAATATATTTTAGTTCCATGTTTTTTGTCTCATCGAGCGTAGTCGAGATGCTGTAATGGTTCTCGACTGCGCTCGAACTGACAATTGGACTAATTTATATATATCATACCACTTAATATTTAAAAATACTGGAATATTTATGGACTATATTGTCATTCTGACGAAGGAAGAATCTCACAATAATAGTATATGATGAGATTCTTCCTTTGTCAGAATGACAAACTGCGTGTTTTTTTATTCCAGTAAATTAAAATACTAAATGGTATAAATTCTCAAACTGATATCTTAAAATTGTGAATATCTATTTTGTTACTTATGGTTTTTATTATCCTTTAAAATTTACCTTTGACCTCATTAAAAAAAAGAGAAATATGAGTGCGATTTGGTATGAATGCAAAGTAAAATATAGAAAAACAGACGATACGGGTATACAGAAAGTTGCGACAGAACCATATCTAGTTGATGCTTTGTCTTATACGGAAGCAGAAATTAGAATTAACGAAGAAATGTCTGCTTATATCAGTGAAGAATTTAAAATCACGAATATAAAAGTGGCTAATTATGCCGAAATACATCCTTTCGAGAATGCTGACCGTTGGTTTAAATCGAAAGTTTCATTGTTAGCTTATGACGAAGAAAGTGGCAAAGAACGCAAAACAAATATGTATATATTATTGCAAGCCAATGATGTAAAAGAAGCCTATGACAATACCGTATCTGTGATGAAAGGGACTATGGGTGATTATACTATTCCAGCTATTTCTGAATCTCCGATTATGGATGTTTTTCCTTATTTTAGTGGTGAAGAAGGGGAACTGGAACAGTTAGAA
>NZ_JAYURN010000078.1:0-4709 GCF_043756175.1 Flavobacterium sp. | reverse complement strand
CATTCTACCTATTCTTTCTAATGTTACTTTTGTATTTTCTCCAGCACCTTCTACCAATTTGATTCCGTAATCAATAGTATTTGTAGTTTTTGTCCAGTCGTTTAGGTACCAATCGAGATTTGCTCCCGACACTTTTTCGGCCGTATGTTTAATGTCGTTTGGCGTAGGATGTGTAAACTTATAATCGGCATAATAACGTTTTAGCGTTTTCATAAAGTTTTCTTTACCAATCATGTATTCCAATTGCGATAAGAAAATATTTCCCTTGCTATATGCCTGAATGCTATATGTACGGTTTTCGTCATAACGATCAGCATGCGTAGTTTGCGGTTGTTCTTTACCCGACTTTACTAAGGAAGCATAACCTGCATAAGAATCGGCATGAGGATTTTCTGCTTTTTTATCTGAAATTTCGTTCATCCCATAATTTTCTAACCAAGTGGTAAAACCTTCGTCCATCCAGCTATTTTTTGCCTCGTTTGATGCCAATATGTGCTGAAACCAAGAATGTGCCATTTCGTGCGCTGTTACGCCCAATAAACCGTCAAAAGTTCCTTCGCCAAGAATTAAAGTACACATCGCATATTCCATACCGCCATCGCCACCTTGGATTACAGAATATTGTTCGTAAGGATATTTACCAACGGTCTTGTTGTAAATTTCCATTAACTGCGCTGTTTTAGGCTCTAAATTCCTCCAGTTCTGAATAATGTTTGGATTGTTCTTGTATAAGAAATGTAGTGTCGTTCCGAAACTTGTAACCAATTTATCATGAATGTAATTCTTGTCCGCAGCCCAAGTAAAGTCATGTACATTAGGTGCTATAAAATGCCAAGTTAATGTTTTTTGTTTCTTAGGAAGCTTCACAATAACACCAGCATCTTGGTAATTATATCCTATTTGATTTCCGTTTTGCAAATAACCAGTACCACCTAAAACGTAATTTTTATCGATAGTAATATTAACATCAAAATTTCCCCAAACACCATGAAATTCTCTTGCAATATAAGGATCTGCTTGCCAACCTTCGTAATCGTATTCGGCCATTTTAGGATACCATTGCGACATCGAAAGTTCTACTCCTTCTTTGTTATTTCTGCCAGAACGACGAACTTGCACCGGAACCTGTCCATCAAAATCTAATGAAAAAGTAGTCGAAGTGTGAGGCAATAATGGTTTAGCCAGATCTACTTCAAGAATTGTGCTCACAACCTTATTTTTGAGTTCGATTCCGTCTTGTTTTAAGTTCGAAATCTTTAAAAATCCTATTTCATTAGGTTTCAGAGCTGCAATTCTGCTTTCTTTTATTTCTTTGTCACCCACTTTTACTTTGGTTACCATTCTTCCGTCAGGATCTTTTATCGTTTTTAGTCGAGCATCCATACAACTATTGGGCTGAAAAGCATTGTTGAACAAATGATAGTATACTCGATATAAAGTATCGGGAGAATTATTGGTATAAACTAAAGTTTGTTTCCCTTTGTATTGATAGGTTTTTACATCCATCTCCACCTCCATTTTATAGTCAACTTTTTGTTGCCAATAACCTGGATTTGGGTTGTTTTGAGCGAAAATAGACCCGAAACTAAATAACGTAATTAAGAATATTTTTTTCATTTGATAATATTAACAAAAAAACACAGTTTTCACAGATTTATAATTTCCTGCGAAAGCTGTGTTTTAAATTTTAAAATAGATAAAAATTATTTTTTTGCAGCCATTTTTTCTGCTAAAACCAAAGCATTGTATGCATTTACAATTTTTCCTGTTTTAGAAATAGACTCTAAAGTAGATTGAATTCCTTCGGCTCCAGCTAAATTGAAAGAGTTAGTTAGCGACGTTCCAGAATCCATAATAATATGTTTTACTTGCGAAGCCGTTAAACTTGGATAATAAGCACGAACTAAAGCTGCAACTCCTGCAACATTAGGCGATGCCATAGAAGTTCCTTGTAAATATTCGTAAGTATTTTTGGGTGTTGTAGCATAAATTTTTACACCTGGAGCAAAAATATCAACATTTACTTTTCCGTAGTTTGAGAAGTTTGCCATTTGTAATGCACCATATTCATAGTTTAATGCCCCAATTGTTAATACATTATCGGCATATTCTGGACTTGTACCATCGGCATCGTTAGGAAAATTAGGTGCTGTGTCTATGTCTTTTGCATCATTTCCTGCAGCGTGTACGAATAATACATCTTTAGATTCGGCATATTTTATAGCATCGTAAACCCATTGTCTGTTTGGAGAATAGTTTTTTCCGAAACTTCCGTTAATTACTTTTGCACCATTATCTACAGCATAGCGAATGGCTAAGGCAATGTCTTTGTCATATTCGTCACCATTAGGGACAGCACGAACTGCCATGATTTGCACGTTGTTTGATGCAATTCCGTCACCACCTTTGTTGTTTCCACGAACTTGAGCAATAATTCCCGCTACGTGTGTTCCGTGTTTTGCTCCTTCTTTTTTAGGGCCAATTACGTTATTGTTACCGTATTTTTTGTCGTTCATGTCGTTTGGATTGTCTCCTACAACTTTACGTCCGTCAAATTCGGTATTTAAATTATAGTTCAATTGGTCGTAAACATAGTCTTTGTATTCTTGTATTTGAGTGTCAAATTCCGCTTTTGGTGTTGTAGTCAAAATTTGTGTAAACATTCCTTTGTATTGCATCAAAGTCGGATCGGTAGTTTGCATTGCTTTTACATCAGCTAATGTAAAATTATCCTTTTTCAGAAAAGTTCTAACTGCTTTATCAGCACCAAGAAGCATGTCTACTTGTTGTTTTTGGGGCGCAAGTTCTGCTTTTTTGCTTTCAAATTCTGCCGAAGCTGCTTGAAACTGGGGAGAACCATCATTTCCTTTTTTTACAATACGAGTCATTTCTAACTGTTCGTTATCTGCATCTCCAAGGAAATTCCAACCATGTACATCATCAATAAAACCGTTATTGTCATCGTCTTTTTTGTTTCCAGCAATTTCTTTTGAATTTGTCCAAATTTCACCTTTTAAATCTTCATGATCAATATCTACTCCAGAATCTACCACTGCAACGATAATTTTTGTTCCTTTTTTACCTTTTAATATTTCAGCGTAAGCTTTATCGACACTCATTCCTGGAATGGTATCTTTGGCTAAATCGAAATGACTCCAACGTTTCATATTTGCCTCAGAAATAGGCGTTGTTTTAAGCAGCATTTTGTCGATATTAGCAACATTTGTGCTCATTACGCCTTTTGTTCCGCCGCAACTTACAAATGCAAAAGCTATTATTCCAGATATAAAAATGGGGTTTAAAATTCTCATGATTTTATAATTTAGTTCTAATTTTGCATAAAAGTCTTGATTTTTGAATCAATTCTACATTTTTTAACATTATGTTAATATTTCTAAACACGAAAATGTTTCTTTTAGTCGAATTCCTTTTTCGGTTTTTTCGACGGTAATGATTTCGTTGTGAGCATCATGTTCTAGAAATAAATAATAATTATTTTCGGCTGCGGCTGTTAGAAATTTTGATTTTTCAGGCATTGTTAATAATGGTCTTGTGTCGTAACCCATTACATATGGTAAAGGCAAATGACCTGCTGTTGGAATTAAATCGGCACAAAAAACGATGGTTTTATCTTGGTATTTTATATGTGGGATCATCATTTTTTCGGTGTGTCCATCTACATAAAAAACATCAAAATTTAATTCAGAAGCCATTTCAAAATCGGAATTGGCTCTGGTAATAAAATTAAGTTGCCCGCTTTCTTGCATTGGCAAAATATTTTCCGACAAGAAAGAGGCTTTTTCACGATTATTCGGTTTTGTTGCCCATTCCCAGTGATTTTCGTTGGTCCAAAATTTTGCATTTTTGAATGCTGGTTCGTAACCGGTTTTGTCTTTGTTCCAAATAATACTTCCGCCGCAATGGTCAAAATGCAGGTGCGTCATGAAAATATCGGTAATATCATCGCGTGAAAAACCATATTTTGCTAATGATTTGTCTATCGAATGGTTTCCCCAAAGTGAATAATAACCAAAAAACTTATCCGATTGTTTGTTTCCCATTCCTGTATCGATGAGGATTAATCGGTTTCCATCTTCGATAAGAAGACATCTTGCTGCAATATCTATTAAATTATTTTCGTCGGCAGGATTGGTTTTGTTCCAGATGGTTTTGGGTACAACGCCAAACATTGCGCCACCATCGAGTTTAAAATTTCCTGTTTCTATTGGGTAGAGTTTCATTTTTTTAATTAAAAGATTAAAATAAATTAAACAATAAGATTAGTTCTTTATTGCTTAATTTCTTGAAATAAGGTTTTTAATTTCGGATTGTCTTTAACAACAAAAGATTTAGATTTTATTAGCTTATCAATATCATTTATTCTTTCGTTTGTTATTGGATGCGAACTTAAAAATTCAGGTATCGATAAAGCACTTTTGTCTTCTTGCAAACGCTTAAACAAATTTGACATTCCTTTTGGGTTGACATGATTGGCTGTTAATATTTTAAAGCCTTCTACATCAGCTTGATGCTCGAATTTTCTCGAAAAAGAAAGTGATTGTAATGTGTTTGCATTATCGCCTATTATCGCCATAATACCATTAGTATCGCCTAAAATTGCCGATACAAATAGGTATCCAGATAAATTTCTGCATAACATTTTCATCGAATCTCTGTTGTTTACATGTGAAACTTCATGACCTATCAGT
>NZ_JAYURN010000077.1:0-4726 GCF_043756175.1 Flavobacterium sp. | reverse complement strand
GAAGCTAATGACTGGAATGCCATTTCGACTCCAAATTGAATAGATGGAAACTCAATTAAAGCTTCCCAAAGCACTTTCTCTCCCAAGTGAATATTGGCGCAAACCCATTGCAATTTTTCTTCATAATCGGGTCTGTCATCACAACTCAAACCACGCAAAATTCCGCACTCACCTATTCCTTTTTTTTCATCGTTTTGCAACACTAAAAACCAAGTTTCTTTTTGGGTTAAAACACCTCGTGAAGTTCCTGATGGTTTTTTGAAATCGAGAATATATTTGTGGTAAGTTGCTTTCAAAATAGATTATTAGAATTAAAGATTTTTGGATTATTAGATTGGTAATCTTTGACTAGTCTGTCATTCCGACGAAGGAGGAATCTCACAGATTGATTTTGAAAAAAAGATAAGATTCCTCCTTCGTCGGAATGACAAAAAGCATCGCTTTTTATTAATCGACCAATCTCAAAATTTTCTTGAAATTGTCATTTGGCAAATTTGCTTTCTGGAATTTATCTAAATCGTTGATGGTTTTATTTTTCCAAGTTTGGTTTGTAGATACGTTTTGTTCTTTGTACTTATTATGAATTTCTCGAGATTCACTCATTTTATCTAAAAACATATAAGTGTGCGCTAAATTAAGTTGCACTAAAAGCTCGCTCGAATCTAAATTTTCGGCGATATTGAGCGTTTTAAGCGCTTTTTCGAATTGTTTGGTATAAATATATAATTCACCCAAAGTATTGTAGTCTAAAACCGATGATTTGCCTTTATTGATGATTTTATGATTTAATAATGTAATTGCATCGTCATACTTGCCTTGTTTAGATAAAGTTTTAGCTTCTTGACGGATAATTTTATTATAAACTTCGACAGTATTTGTTTCTATTAATGCTTTGTCTTCAAATTTATTTATTAATGACAGTTTCTCTGTTTTTGATAATTTTTGAAATACTGAAAACCTGTATTCATTTTGCAATTTTTCAATTATATTGAAACAAAAAGCGTCCGAATTGGGCAACTTAGATGCTATTCCGGTTGTTTTTATAAAATTAAGAGCCGTTTTTTTGTTGGTTTGACTCCATATTCTACTTGCTTTTGTATCAACCCACGGAACAATTTCGAGAATAATTTTTTGTCCTAAAATCCAGTTTTTGCTCTCGAAACCAAACCAAATTGTTTTAGAATCATCTGCTAAGCAAGTAGATTCATTTAGAGAAATTACTTTTACTTCTTTGTTTATAGGATTGTTTTGATACAAACACGATCTTTTTATGTTTCCCGTTTTTGTAAAATCGGTTGCTTTATTATTGTCGGAAAAAATGGCATAAGTACATTTATCATCACCCGATATTTTTGAGGTTAACGAAATCGCTCCGCCTGTTCCTTGCGCGATTCCTGTGGGATCTGGAATGGCTTTGAGTAATGATGACAAATCGGAAACCATTTTCTGATTTTCGTCTAGTAAAGTGATTCGGTATACAAACTCGGTTGTGCCGTCAGGAAAATCTTCGGATTTGATTAAGACTCTTTCTCCTGCCGAAAGTTTTATTTCTTTGTTGGTTACTCGTTGGTTATCCCAATAACCGTCTTGTGCAAAAGATACACTTGTTAAGAAAAGAAATGCTATTTTAATTATTTTCATTGTTTTTGTTTTGTTTGTTTGTTGTAGCAATTTGGGTGCCAGTTTAACCACAAAGTTCACGAAGGTTTACACGAAGTTCACAAAAACTTATTTATGAATGGAATGCCCTAGCCCTGATTGAAACGAAAATCCTTTTCCTTGCTCCTTTAGCAAGGAAAAGATTGTAGTAGAAAGCAGGAAATAGCTCCTAAACTACAAATCGATACTTTCTCCTATTTCTAGTAACATAAGGTCTTTACCTGCATCGAAAAATTTCTTTTTGGCTTCGTCATGGTTTATTTCGATATAACCAAAAGTGTCGTAATGGTAGCCGAGAATTTTGTCGCAATCTACAAAATCGGAAGCGAGAATGGCATCATCGACATCCATAGTGAAATTATCGCCTATTGGAAGAATTGCTAAATCGAGTTTGGTGCGCATTGGAATCAATTTCATGTCCATCGTAAGTGCCGTGTCGCCTGCAATATAGATATTTTTGTGCTCGCCTTCTATAACAAATCCGCCTGGATTTCCGCCGTAACTACCATCGGGAAATGAGCTGGTATGAATAGCATTGACATATTTTACGTTTCCGAAATTGAAATCCCAGCTTCCGCCGAGATTCATAGGGTGAAATTTTAATCCTTTGTCTCCGAAATGATTTGCGATTTCGTAATTGGAAACGATTACGGCATTTGTGCGTTTGGCAATGGCTTCTACATCGAGAATATGGTCGTTGTGGGCGTGCGTGAGCAGAATATAATCGGCTTTGAGCGAATGTATATCAATATGACTGGCTTTGGGATTTGCAGAAATATATGGATCGACCAAAATGTATTTTCCTGCAACTTCAATTCCTATTGATGCGTGTCCGTAGAAGGTTATTTTCATTTTTTCAAGTTTTTAGGCATTAGGCAATAGCCAATAGTTTAAAAAATTAAAACCATAGCCAGAATTAATGATAATAAAAATGTACTGATGGCTAGTTTTTTTAATTGTGGGTCGAGCGTTCGTGGTTCTGGACAATTATAAACCGTTTTTAAATGGCTTAATAAAGGGAAATAAGCTACTAAAAAAGCATACTGATCGATTCTGAAACCTATTCCGTTATAAATTATGGCAAAGATTAACACCAAAACCATTGCTGTAATAATTAAACAATAATGGTAAATCTTGGCTTTTGCTCCACCCATTTTGACTACTAAGGTATTTTTTCCTGCTTTTGTATCAGAGACCTCATCTCGCATATTATTTAAATTGAGTACACCAACACTTAATAATCCTATTGCCGATGCTGGAAGTAGTAATTGCCAATCGAATTGTTTAGAATACAAAAAGTTTACACCTAAAGTGCTTACTAAACCAAAGAAAACAAAGACAAAAACATCGCCAAAACCTTTGTATCCATAAGCGGAGTTTCCAACGGTATATCTTATCGCCGAAGCGATGGCCAATCCTCCTAACAGTAAGAAAAACAAAGAATACCACAAATGTTTATCATGAAACGAAACATATATTAACAAAACTGCTGATACAAAAGTTAGCAATGCTGTGATTATCATGGCTCGCTTCATAGCCGCTGGTGTAATCACTCCACTTTGTATGGCACGCATAGGTCCTATTCTATCTTCATTATCGGTTCCTTTAATTCCGTCGCCATAGTCATTTGCAAAATTGGAAAGAATTTGTAACCCTAAAGTTGTTAGCATCGCAAAACCAAAGATTGTCCAACTAAATACTTGTGTTGGCGTGAGAATATCATTCGTTGGGTTTGCCAATGCGTATAAACTTCCTACCATAATTCCCGATACGGAAAGTGGTAAGGTTCGTAGTCGAGCGGCTTGTATCCAGTGTTTCATTTTAATTTTAGATTTATGATATTAGATTTTAGATTTATAAAAAAAACTTCAGGATTCTGAAACATTACATCATAAACCTAAACCAAATTAAGGTAACCATTTCTTTTCAAAATTAGGCTTTCTTTTTTCTAAAAATGCATCTCGTCCTTCTTTTGCTTCATCGGTCATATAAGCCAATCGAGTTGCTTCACCAGCAAATACTTGTTGCCCAACCATTCCGTCGTCGGTAAGATTCATGGCAAATTTTAGCATTTTTATAGACATTGGCGATTTAGCCAAAATCTCTTGCGCCCACTCATAAGCAGTATCTTCTAATTCATCATGAGGAATTACGGCATTTACCATACCCATTTCGAAAGCTTCTTGTGCAGAATAATTACGTCCTAGAAAGAAAATTTCACGGGCTTTTTTCTGACCAACCATTTTAGCCAAATAAGCAGAACCATAACCACCATCGAAACTAGTTACATCGGCATCAGTTTGCTTAAAAATAGCATGTTCTTTACTGGCTAAAGTCAAATCGCAAACTACGTGCAAACTATGACCACCACCTACAGCCCAACCTGGAACGACACAAATAACCGCTTTTGGCATAAAACGAATGAGTCGTTGTACATCGAGAATATTCAAACGATGGTAACCATCGTCGCCAACATAACCTTGTTGCCCGCGTGCTTTCTGGTCGCCTCCGCTACAAAAAGAATACACTCCATCTTTACTAGATGGTCCTTCGGCAGAAAGTAAAACGACTCCTATGGAAGTATCTTCTTGTGCATCGTGAAATGCCTGCAATAATTCGGCAGTAGTTTTAGGACGAAAAGCATTGCGTACATCAGGACGATTAAAAGCTATTCTGGCGACACCATTACATTTTTTGTAGGTTATATCTTCAAATTCTCGAACGGTTTTCCAATCTATTTTATTCATATGTAGATAATATTTGTTTTTTATTGGAATATGTTATATTTATGAGGAAATCTTCATTTGTTTTCGTGATTTTGGTATCATAAATATTTCAAATGTATTTATTTTAATGTAAAAATAATCCATTTGTACCAAACAACATATTAGTTCCTAAAAAGAATCTTACAAATCAGCTTTAAAATGTTAAATTTTAAAGAAAATCATCTTCAATTTATGTTTTATATTTAATTTTTATTTAATTTTAATGTATTGAAAATCAATTTTTTACATTGATTAAAATTATTAATTCACTCACGGATTTATTAACTTAAAAAAAAGATTTA
>NZ_JAYURN010000076.1:0-14076 GCF_043756175.1 Flavobacterium sp. | reverse complement strand
TCAGGTACAAAATCCCTGAAATAATATATACGATAATAAATGAATTTAGAATTTTCATTTAAATAGAATTGATAAGAAATTAAAAAACAAATTATTTTAATACAAAATACCTTATGAGACTTATGTAGTTAATAAAGCAATAAAATCATCTTCACTAATAATTGAAACCTTTAATTGGTTTGCTTTTTCTAACTTTGCAGGTCCCATATTATCTCCCGCAATTACATAATTTGTCTTTGTAGAAATAGAACTACCCACTTTCCCTCCATTATCTTCAATCGCTTTTTTTAAATCATCACGGGAAAATTTTTCGAAAACTCCTGAAACTACAAATATTTGTCCCCAAAATTTATCTGACACAACCGTATTATTTTTTTCAGAAATTTCTAACTGAATTCCGTTGCTTTTTAACTTCTCTAATATACGTCTATTTTCTTGATTATCAAAGAATTCTACTACACTTTGTGCAATTTTATCTCCAATTTCATCAACCATAACCAGTTCGAGTAAATTTGCATTGGCAATCGCGTCGATATTTTTGTAATGTTTGGCTAATTTTTTAGCCACGGTTTCTCCAACATATCGAATACCAAGTGCAAACAAAACATTTTCGAAAGGAATATTTTTAGAATTCTGAACACCTTGCACTAAGTTTACTGCCGATTTTTGAGCCATTCTTTCCAATGGCAAAATTTGCTCTACCGATAAATCATATAAATCGGCATAATTTTTCACCAAACCATTGTTATACAATAAAGCAACTGTTTCTCCTCCCAAACCTTCAATATCCATAGCTTTTCTGGAAATATAATGCTGAATTCGACCTATAATTTGTGGTGGACAACCATAAAAATTAGGACAATAATGATTGGCTTCACCTTCTTTTCTTTCTAATTCAGTTTGACATTCTGGGCAATGGGCGATATAAATCGTTTTTTCAGAATTTGAAGGTCTTTTTTCTAAATCGACACCAATTATTTTTGGGATAATTTCGCCTCCTTTTTCGACAAAAACGGTATCATTTATTCTAATATCTAATTTTTCTATCTGGTCTGCATTGTGCAAAGAAGCTCGTTTTACAATAGTTCCAGCCAGTTGTACAGGTTCAAGATTTGCCACTGGCGTGATAGATCCAGTTCTTCCTACTTGATATGAAATCGAATTTAATTGTGTAAAAACTTGTTCCGATTTAAACTTATATGCTATGGCCCAACGTGGCGATTTTGCTGTATATCCCAACTCATCTTGCAAATGCAAATCATTTACTTTTACCACTACTCCATCGGTTTCATAAGGCAAAGTATGTCGGTTTTTATCCCAAAGATTGATGAAATCGAAGACTTCATTCATGTTTTTAGCCAAATGACTCTGATTTGGAACTTTGAAACCCCAAAATCTAGCTTTTTCTAATCCATCGAAATGAGATCGAAATGGCAAATTATTTCCGATTAATGAATATAATAAACAATCTAAAGGACGTTTGGCAACTTCGGCACTATCCTGTAATTTTAAACTTCCCGAAGCCGTATTTCTTGGATTTGAATAAGGTGCTTCTCCAATTTCTATCAAATCTTGATTCATTTTTTCGAAACCAGCAAAAGGCAAAATAATTTCTCCTCGAATATCAAATTTTTCAGGAAAATCTCCTTTTAGTTTTATAGGAATTGCTTTAATGGTTTTAATATTATTGGTCACATCATCACCCTGAAAACCATCCCCACGAGTTACGGCACGAACTAATCTTCCGTTTTCGTAAGTAATAGAAATTGAGGCTCCGTCATATTTTAACTCACAAATATATTCTAGTGGAACATCCCCCAATACTTTTTGAATTCGGTTTTCCCAATCTAACAAATCTTCTTTCGAATAGGAATTGTCTAACGAATACATTCGAAAATCGTGCTTTACGGTTTCAAAATTTTTGGTGATTGAACCACCAACTCTTTGTGTAGGTGAATTTTCATCAAAATATTCTGGATGTTTTATTTCTAAACCTATAAGTTCAGAAAGTTTTACATCAAAATCATAATCTGAAATCGTGGGATTATCTAATACATAATAATTATAATTGTGAAGATTAAGTTCTTCACGTAATGATTGTATTTTCTGTAAAACGTCCATAAATGATAAAATTGGCTATTCTAGTTTATGAGCACTAAAATAACCAATTTTATTGTATTTAAACCCTAAAATTAGGAATTCATTATACTATTTATTTGTTTAAATAACTGACCATCGCTCAAAAAAGCCCCTTGTTGTATCAATTCGAAAAGTGAAGTATTTCTTTCTTCAGTAAATTCTTTTTTACCAACTTTCATTTCTATATTTTCCGTAAACATATTATCGCTTAACCATTGCAATCCTTCTTTAGTCAGGAAGTTAGTTTCTGGAACGACCGATTTCAAAACAATCGATTGTACATGGGTATCAAAACAATGAAAAAGAAAAATATAATTTTTAGAAAAATGTTCTAAATACTCAGCTCTTGTTAGAACACCTTCCCAGATTAGATCTGAAAAAACATCTAATTCTTGTTCGGCTACTTCCGGTTTTTCAAGTTTAATTTTATCCCATTCACCTTTATCAATAGATTGAGTTGAAAGAAAATTTATAAATTCTGGATGCAATTCTTCAAATTGCTCTTTAGTTAGTCTGTCGTATTTCATTTTCAGTATTTGATTTCAGATTTAAAAAAAAAGATAAAAAAAAAGCCTTCTTTTGCAAGAAGGCTTTTTTTATTTGCAAGAAATTATGCTTGTTCAGCAACAATTTCGTAAGCTAAATCTACAATTACATCACGGTGCAAACGAACTGAAGCAGAATATTTTCCTGTTCTTTTCACGATACCTGAAGTAATGAATTTTCTGTCGATAGATTGACCTCCTTTAGCTAAAGCTTCAGCGATATCTATGTTAGTGATAGAACCAAAAAGTTTCTCTCCACCTGCTTTTGCAGAAATTTTAATTTCGATAGCTTTTAGAGCTTCTGCTAATGTATTTGCATCTGCAACTACTTTAGCTTCTTTATGAGCTCTTTGCTTTAGGTTTTCAGCTAATACTTTTTTCGCAGAAGAAGTTGCCATATGAGCAAATCCTTGTGGAATTAAAAAGTTACGACCATATCCTGCTTTTACAGATACGATATCGTCTTTAAAGCCTACATTTTGTACGTCTTGTTTTAATATAAGTTCCATGTTGATGTCCTTGTTAGAGAAGTTAGGTTTTCATTGTAGAAAAACCAACAACTTTGAGTTTTTTAATTATTTTAATAAATCGGCAACGTATGGCATAAATGCTAAGTGACGAGCTCTTTTTACAGCAACTGACACTTTACGTTGGTATTTTAATGAAGTTCCTGTAAGACGACGTGGTAAAATTTTACCTTGTTCGTTTACGAATTTCAATAAGAAATCTGCATCTTTATAATCGATATATTTGATTCCAGATTTTTTGAAACGACAATACTTTTTAGTTTTGTTCGTATCTATGTTCAAAGGCGTTAAATATCTAATATCTCCGTCTTTTTTTCCTGAAGCTGATTGTTGTAATGTTGACATAATAATTACGCTTTAGTTGCTTTTAATTTTGCTCTTCTTCTCTCAGCCCATGATATTGCATGTTTGTCTAAACTTACAGTTAAGAAACGCATAACACGTTCGTCACGTCTAAATTCAGTTTCAAAACCAATTAACACTTCTCCTGGAACTGTAAATTCGAATAAATGGTAAAAACCACTTTTCTTGTTTTGAATTTCGTAAGCCATCTTTTTCAAGCCCCAATCCTCTTTGGATACCATTGTAGCTCCTTTTGAAGTTAAATAATCTTCAAATTTGCTTACTGTTTCCTTTACCTGGGTTTCAGATAAAACGGGATTCAAGATGAAAACAGTTTCATAATGATTCATAATATAAAATTTTATTTGTTAAAAATATGGGTGCAAAAGTAGTGTTTAAATTTTAATACACAAGCTAAATGCATAAATAATCGACGAAAGTAAATATTTCTCCGAAAAAAGTTTGGTAGCTAAATAAAAAAAAGTATATTTATATTACAAATTTATTAAAATGGTGTTATGAAATTGAACTGTATTGTCGTAGATGACAGCTCTATTCAAAGAATTTTGGTTACAAAACTAGTAGAATCTCATCCTAACTTAACTTTAGTAGGCGATTTTTCCAATGCTGTTGAAACTAAAAATTGTTTGAATACGAAACCTGTCGACTTATTGTTTTTAGATATAGAAATGCCCGTAATAAGTGGTTTTAACTTATTAGACGGACTAAAAGAAAAGCCACAAACTATATTTGTCACTTCAAAAGCTGAATATGCTGTCAAAGCATTCGATTATGATGCAACGGATTATTTACAAAAACCAATAACAAAAGAACGCTTCAATGCTGCTGTAAAACGCGCATTAGATATGCACCAACTTCGAAGAGATAGTCTTGAGGAAGAAGGTGATCATATTTTTATAAAAAGCAACTTAAAAAAACTTAAGATTTATACTGCAAAAATAAAATGGATTGAAGCTTACGGAGATTATGTGAAAATTGTTACCGAAGATGATAGCCACCTAGTTTTATCGACTATGAAATCGTTTGAACAAGATTTATCTAAAGAAAAATTTATCCGTGTTCACAAATCTTTTATTATTAATATTGATAAAATTGAGAAATTCAATAGCAAATTTGCCGAAATTGGAATTACCAAAATTCCGTTAAGCCGAAACAAAAAAGAAGACTTAGCAAAAGCTTTAGATTTTTAATAAAAATCGACATTTACAGATACTTTGATGGCTTTAAATTGCGAAACAGACTCGAAACTATTTAGAATTTTTTGAATAGATTTTTTTGTGCTTCCCAACGATTTTTCTTGAGGAATTTTTATCAAAATTGTTCTTATATACTCGTTTCTAATTCGGTTTATTGCTGGTTCCTCTGGTCCAAGAACTGGAATATCAAATTGCTGCTTCAAAACCTGATACAACCACATAGAACCTTCTTTTAGCTTATCAAAATCTTTTTGTTTTAATGTTAATTTAATCAACTTAAAATATGGCGGATAATTGTATATTTTTCGCTCGTATAATTGCTCGTTAAACATCGACAAATAGTCATTTTGCACAACTTGCTGAATCGTGTTATGATTTGTATTATAAGTCTGAATAATCACTTTTCCTTTCTTATCCGATCGTCCTGCCCTACCCGATACTTGCGTCATCATCTGAAAACTACGCTCGAAAGCTCTAAAATCTGGAAAATACAACATCGAATCGGCATTAAGGATTCCTACGAGCGAAACATTATCAAAATCTAATCCTTTTGCAAGCATTTGTGTTCCTACCAGAATATCTACTTCTCGATTTTTAAAACTATCTATCAACTTCTCGAAAGCATATTTACCTCGAGTGGTATCCTGATCCATTCGTTTGATGTTTTTTGTAGGGAAAAGTGAAGCCAGTTCCAATTCAATTTGTTCGGTTCCAAATCCTTTTGATGTCAAATCGATACTAGAACAAGCATGACAATTGGTTGGTTTGGCAATACTGTAACCACAATAATGACAACGCAACTGGTTTTTGAACTTATGATAGGTTAAACTCACATCACATTGTGGACATTGTGGCACGTGACCACAAGTCATACATTCGATCACTGGTGAATAACCACGACGATTTTGAAACAAAATAATTTGTTCTCCGTTAGACAACGCTTCTGCAATGGAATCGATTAGATTTTGGCTAAAATGTCCCGTCATTTTTTTGCGGAAATAGCTGTCTTTTAAATCGACCAATTCTATTTCTGGTAAAACAGCATTCCCAAAACGTTCGTGCAATTCGACCAATCCGTATTTGCTATTTTGGGTATTAAAATACGTTTCGATACTTGGCGTAGCGGAACCTAACAACACTTTGGCCTTATGAAAATTTACTAAAACAATCGCAGCATCACGAGCATGATATCTTGGTGCTGGATCGGTTTGTTTGAATGTTTGTTCATGCTCTTCATCAACAATAATGAAACCCAAATTTTGAAAAGGTAAGAATAGTGCCGAGCGAGCTCCAATCACAATTTGAGCTTTCTCGGATGAATTTAAAACCTGATTCCAAACCTCAACACGCTCATTATTGCTGTATTTTGAATGAAAAACAGCTACTTTATTTCCGAAATGTTTGGTTAATCTAGAAACCAATTGAGTTGTGAGCGCAATTTCTGGCAACAAATACAAACATTGTTTTTTCTGTTCTAAAAAGCTTTCAATCAGCTTAATATAAACTTCTGTTTTTCCAGAAGCTGTAATTCCGTGGAGCAAGCAAACTTCTTTTGAAGCGAAAATTGTTTGAATTTCCGATAATGCTTTATTTTGTGGCTCGCTTAATACAATCTGACTTTCATTTACAGCATCAAACGAAACTCGGTCTTCTTGAATATAATATTCTTCGAATATTTCTTTATCTATTAATGCTTTTACAACGGCTGAAGTTGCTCCAGAAAACTCAGTCAATTCTTTGACAGAAATGAGCTTTTTAGTAGCAGCTTGCAACTGAAAATAACTTAATAGTATTTCTTTTTGTTTCTGCGCATTTTTTAGAACCAATAATAATTCCTTGAGTTTCTCATTCGAATTAAACTCAGAAAACAACCGAATATAACGCACCAATTTGGGTTTGTATTCTTCGACCATTTCTTCTTGGAGGGTAATGATATTTTTTGCTAAAAGCTGTTGGATTATTGGAAAAACTTTCTTTTTGTTTAAAACCAAAGTAACTTCACTAATTTTTAGAGAACTTTGTTGTTTTAAGGCTTCTACCAATAAATATTCTTCGTCTGAAAGTTCATTTTCATTAACCGAAAAATCTTTTTTGGCAGAAATAATTGTTTCACTTTCTAACTGTAATGCCGATGGCAAAGCGCATCTAAAAACTTCACCAAGCGTACACATATAATAGGATGCAATCCATTGCCAATGTTGCAATTGTATTTCGGTTACAATGGGTTTATCATCGATAATTTGATGAATTTCTTTGGCTTCATATAAAGTTGGCGCATTGTGATGCAACTCCGAAACCAAGCCTGTATAAAATTTACTTTTACCAAAAGGAACAGCCACACGCATACCGATTTTTAGGTACTCGAATTCTGCTTCCGAAACACTGTAAGTGAAGGTTTGTGGAAGTGCGAGTGGTAAAATTACTTGGATATAGAAAGGCATTTTTAGTTTGCATTTTAGAAGTTAGAGTATAAAATTATATCAAGAATATTATACAAATTTTACTAATCTTTATTAATAATAAGTTTCTTTTTAATAAAATATACAGGTATCACATAAATTAAGCTAAGTATGCTGGTAATTAGCATTGGAGGATATTCACTAGTATTAAATACACTACAATAAATCGATATGAAATAACTAGATGGTGGTAAATCAAAATGACTTGTCAATAGAAGAGCTATAAAAACTACTAGAATACTATATTCTAACATTTTTACTTTATTTGAATTCTTCATTTATTCTTCTTTTTTAATATTATTCATAGATAACTACTTCACCCTAACCCAAGTTTGCGAACGACCTATTAAGGCAAATCCCATATAACCACGAACTTCAAGCTTATCTTTACCTGATAGTTTAAGAATACATTTGTAAATATTCCCTGTTTCAGGATCTAAGATTTTTCCGCCATTGTATTCGTCATCGTCTTTGGTTAGCCCTTTTATAATTACAAGCCCTAAAACGGGTTTATTTTTGTCGGTTCCTTCGCATTTATCACACTTTCTGTTGCGTTTGGTAACATCAAAAATTTCGATGATTTTTCCGTATACTTTTCCGTTGTTTTCATACACTTCGACAATAGATTTTGCTTCTCCTGTTTTATCATCAATAGTTTTCCATTTCCCTAAAACGGTTTGTGATTGCATCTGCAAACATGCTAAGAGTAAAAATAAAAGTGTTAATTTTTTCATCATTATAAATGTGGGTTTTTAGTTGGATGGTGTTTAAGCTTGTATATTGATGCGTCTAATTCGAAACCTAATAATAATACCATACAGTTTATCCAAAGGTAAAACATTACGATTAGTAATGTTCCTATCGAGCCGTATAATTCATTATATTTTGAAAATTTTACTACCCAAATACCGAAAAAATAAGAAGATAAAATGATTAAAACGGTGGTAAAAACAACGCCTATTGTTATAAAAGCTCGTTTTTTTGTTTGTCTGATTCCGAATCTGAAGAGTATTCCGATTGAAGTTAATATCATTATAATTATAAAGGAATATCTACCAAATTCTATCAAGGAAATTTTATCAGATATTCGGCTAGAAAGCACATCCTGAATGATTGTTCTTTGTATAAAAACCTCAAAAATAATGATGGTAGCCACTGTTATCAATAAAATAAATGTAAGTAACATCGATATGAATAATGCTACAAAATATTGACGAAAATAAGCTCGTTTCTCTACGATATGCTGCGAGGTTTCGAAACCGCTCATGACGGCATTTACCCCATTTGTCATCAGAAAAACGGACAAAATAACCCCTGTAGATAACAATCCCGAATGACTGTTGTGCAAAATATCATTTATAATAACATCAATAGCATCAAAAGTTGTGGGTGGCACATTTTCCCGAACAAATCCTAGAAAATCTTCCTGAAAACCAACTATTGGAATATACGGAATAAGGTTTAAAATAAATAACATAAAGGGAAACAGTGCCATAAAAAAGCTCCACGCGATAGCTGCTGCTCTATAACTTAAGGCCCCTTGAATAATTCCTGAAATATAAAAATCTATTAATTCATATAAAGAAATCCCTTGCAACCAAGGGAGCTTTATGTTTTGTAAAACAATAACTGTTTGCTTAATTATGGGGATTTTTTTATACATTTCTTCTGTCGTATGACTCATAATTTAGTTTACAAGTTAAATCGCTTTTAAACTTAAATCCATATTATAAACAGAATGAGTTAAAGCTCCTGACGAGATATAATTAACGCCACATTCTGCATAATCACGAATGGTATTTTCATTGATATTTCCTGAGGATTCCGTCAAACATTTATTTCCAATCATTTTAACAGCAGTTTTTGTATCATCAAAATTAAAATTATCTATTAAAATTCGATAAACGCCTTCAGATTTTAGTATTTCTTCTATTTCGGTTAAATTTCTAGCTTCGACAATGATTTTTAAGTCTAGATTATTATCCGCAAGATATTGCTTTGTTTTGGCAATAGCTAGGGTGATTCCGCCAGCAAAATCATTGTGATTGTCCTTGAGCATAATCATATCATACAAAGCAAAACGGTGATTTTCGCCTCCTCCAATTTTTACTGCCCATTTTTCCGCACCACGAAAACCTGGTGTAGTTTTACGAGTGTCCAAAATTTTAGTATTTGTACCCTCTAGTAATTGTACATATTTATTAGTTTTTGTGGCAATAGCACTCATTCTTTGCATCGAATTAAGCACTAATCTTTCTGCTTTAAGGATTGATTGCGAACTTCCTGAAACATGAAAAACTACATCGCCATATTTTACTTGGCTTCCGTCTTGTATAAAGGTTTCGACAACTAAATTAGAATCTACATGATTGAAAATCATTTTTGCAAACTCAACACCTGCTATAATACCACTATCTTTTACTAATAATTTGGCTTTTCCCATTGCCGAAGCAGGAATACAAGCTAATGAACTGTAATCGCCAGTTCCTATATCTTCTCGGATTCCGTTTGTGATTATTAACTCTAATTCTTGATTGAATTGCGCTTCTGAAATCATATGTATTAAATTATAAGGCTAAAATAGGGAAAAATGTGCATTTGCTTATTTGTTTATTCGGTTATTTGGGAAAATTTTTAACCTTTGTATCTTTGAAGAGAAAATTCCTATTTTGGGAAAATTATTCGAATACATTTTTAATGAAATTATTTTTAAGAAAAATAACCCTTTTTACTCTTATTGGACTTATTCCTATAATAATTTCATTAATAGGATATTTTCATTTCGACCCGTTTAAGGTTCTTAAACCCTATAAGGATTATTCCAATTCGTACATTATTCCGAATAGGGATTATATATCGACCGAAATATTTCTTAAAAATAAAAACAATTGCAATTCCTTTATTTTTGGGAGTTCTAGAACAATTGCGTTTAGAACTTCCTCATGGAAAAAATATTTAGACACAAATTCAAAACCTTTTCTTTATGATGCATCTAGTGAATCTGTATATGGTATTTATAAAAAAATTAAGTATATAGATTCGCTAAACATTAATATTAATAATGTATTAATAATATTATGTCGTGATTATTCATTTGAAAATGATGCAAATCATAAGGGTCATTTGTTTATTAAACATCCTGCAATTTCTGGTGAAAGTGAGTTACATTTTCAGCTAGAATTTTACAAAGCCTACCTAAATCCTAAATTTATTTTTTGCTTTTACAATTATACTTTTACTAAAAAATACAAAAATTATATGAAAGGTTTTGTAGAAAATAATAGGATTATGTTTGACACTACAACCAATGAGATTAATGAAATTGATCAGGAATCTCAAATAACCAAACATCCTATAGAATATTATGCAGATAGAAATGATGTTTTTTATTTTAGAAAAGGAGAAAGAGTAGATAGTGTTAAAAGAATAAATAAAAAACAGCTATTTATGTTAAACGAGATTAAACATATTTTAAATAAAAACAAAAGCAAATATAAAGTTGTTATAAGCCCATTATATGAACAAGTGAAATTAAACCCAAATGATTTAAATATACTCCAAAAAGTATTTGGAAAAAATCTTTATGATTATTCTGGAAAAAACTCATTTTCAGAATTAAAAACAAATTTCTATGAAGCTAGCCATTATAGGCCTGATGTTGGAGAGAAAATTTTATTTAACATATATAGACTAAAATAAAACTATGAATATCAAACTCATTGCCATTGGCAAAACCGACAATAAAAACCTCCAAACCTTAATTGAAGATTATACGAAACGCTTATCTTTTTATATCAAATTTGATTTGGATATTATTGCCGATATTAAAAACGTAAAAAACTTATCCGAAAGCCAGCAAAAAGAAAAAGAAGGGGAACTTATTTTAGCAAAAATTACTCCAACAGATCAATTAATTTTGTTAGATGAAAACGGAAAGACCTTTTCGAGTGTAGCTTTTTCTGAAGAATTACAAAAAAAAATGAATTCTGGCATTAAGACTATAGTATTCGTGATTGGTGGGCCTTATGGTTTTAGTGAAGAGGTCTATAAAAAAGCTTTTGGGAAAATTTCGCTTTCACAAATGACATTTTCGCATCAAATGGTACGTTTGTTTTTTATTGAACAATTGTATCGTGGCTTTACTATTTTGAAGAATGAACCTTACCATCATCAATAGAAAAGATTTATTCTTTTTTATAATAATGAGGATTTTCTTTGATTCCTTTTTTAAATACTTTACGCAAATTCATTCTGAGATAAGTATCTATTTTAAGAAAAACATCTGTCATTTTAGATTCAGGACGTCCACGAAAAGAAGTCACATGAAAAGTATCTGATTCTAACAATGGTTTTTCAGAAAAATAATAATTAGAAATACAACATCTTGCATTGATTGAATTTACTTTAGTTACCGAATGAATCGATTTATTGTGTGTTGACATCAATACAAGTCTATTAAACTTACTTTCTATTACAATTGGATTTTCGTTTAATCCGTTAGGCCAAAGCTCTAAATGTCCTCCATTTTGATAATTCCAATTTGGAGAAACATAAAAAAGCAAATTAAAAACACGCCATAAATTCCTGTCTTTATCATGTGAATTATCAAGGTGCGGATTTAGATAATGGTCTTTTCCCATCATAGAAATTCCACCAGCATAGAGTTTTTCATCAGCAAATAAATTGGTGCAATTGCAAATATCTGAAATTAGATTAACCACTCGAAAATCTTGAAAAGCATAAATTATTTCTTCTAAAATTGGATTATATAAATTCATTTGGGCTGCAACATACTTATATTCTCGAAGGCTTTTTTTTAAAGTCATTTCTGAAGGTACAGGAAAAGCATTATAAATTTGAATAACGAGTTCTTCAGGCAAGAGATTATCAATATAAAAAAAACCAATATCCTGAGTAGAATTTTGGTACATTGCAGTGATTGCATCTTTTTCAAAAGTAACCTTTTCAATAATATAGTTGGCTATCTCTTGACGTTTCATTGCTTTTTTTTTACAAATATAAATGAAAAAAATTAATCTTCAATCGGATAAAAATTTTATACCAAAACACTACTTTATCATTAGAATCATTTATATTTGATTTTTTTATTTTATGCTTTCAATACTTATACCTACATATAATTACGAAACAACTACTTTAGTAAAAGAGTTGAATAAACAGGCCATTTTAGAAGATATTGAATTTGAAATCATAGTTGGCGATGATAAATCGACGGATCTAGAAATTATAAAAAATAATCAAGAAATAAATTCTATCCAAAGGTGCTCCTATTATGTGAATATTGAAAATCTAGGTCGGGCTTGCAATAGAAACGAATTAGTAAAAAAAGCAAAATTTGAATGGATATTATTTTTAGACTGTGATGTTTTACCCAAAGATTCAAATTTTATACACAATTATATTCATTGTCTTAAATCAAACAAAGAAAGAATTTATTTTGGGGGATTAATTTATGATTTAAAAAAACCGAAACATGACGAAATGTTAAGATGGATTTATGGTCACAAAAGAGAATCCGTAATATTAGAGAAAAGAAAATTAAAACCTTACGAAACGACATTAACTTCTAATATTTTTATAAAAAAAGAGGTTTTAATAACTTATCCTTTTCATGCTGAAATAAAAAATTATGGCTTTGAAGATTTAGTTTTTATATTAGAATTAAGAAAAAATAAAATAGCAATAAACCATATAGATAATTCTGTGTATCATTTAAATCTTGAAAAATCGATTATTTTTATCGAAAAATTCGAAAGCTCACTAAGAAATTTAAAACACCTAACAGATTCTAAAATTATAAAACCCAAAGATGCTAGATTTAGTAAGCTTTATAATAAATTGAATAAATTTAAATTAACCATTTTTTTGAGCTCTTCCTTTAAATTTTTAAAGCCATATTATCTTAAAAACCTAACATCCCAAAATCCTTCAATATATATTTTCAATTTATACAGATTAAGCTATTTTTGTGAAATAAAATCTAAATAAATGAGTTTTTTCTCGATAATTATTCCACTTTACAATAAAGAAAATCATATTGAAAACACCTTGAAAAGCGTTTTGAATCAATCTTTTATTGATTTTGAAATTATTGTAGTAAACGATGGTTCTACTGATAATAGTGAACAAATAGTATTTCAATTTAATGACAACCGAATACATTATTTTTATAAGAAAAATGAAGGAGTTTCTATTGCTAGGAATTTTGGAATTGAACAAGCAAAATCAAATTTGATTTGTTTTTTAGATGCAGATGATTTTTGGTATGAGAATTTTTTGGAAACAATGTACAGATATATTAAAAAACTTCCTGAGTACAAAGTATTCTCTAGTGCTATAGAAATAGAGACTTCTAAAACAATTTTTCCCGCACAATATTCGATTAAAAGAAATAATGATTTTGAAATTATAAACTTCTTTGAAGCTAGTGAAAAAGAATCTGTCATTTGGACATCGAGCACTGTTTTTCATAAAAGTGTATTTACAAAAACTGGAATGTTTGATCCAAATATAAAGATCTCAGAAGATACTGATTTGTGGATTCGTGTTGGATTACAATATCAAATTGTATTTATTTGGAAAATACTCGCACGATATGTATACGATGAACGAAGTATTTCTAGAGCTTCTAATTATATTTTTGAAGAAAGTAGTTTTGCTAAATATTATGAAGAAGAAAAAACAAACAAGAACTTAAAGAAATATCTGGATTTAAACCGTTTTTCTGTTGCTATAAAAAACAAGTTAAATGATGACCTAATAAACTTTCAAAAAAATTATGAAGTGATTGATTTAAATAATTTAGAATTCAAAAAAAGATTTTTAC
>NZ_JAYURN010000075.1:0-14159 GCF_043756175.1 Flavobacterium sp. | reverse complement strand
ATTTTTAAGTATATTTGGAGAGGAAATCGCTAAAGAGTAGCGACAATCTACCCAAATATGGGTGTATATGCGCTACTTTGTAGCGAGTATATACAAGTAGCAGTAATTATGAAAAAAACGATAATAACAACCATATTTTTTATCTGTGCTTTTGGACTAAAGGCACAGTCTTTAAAAAATTCTGATTTCAAAAAAACAGAATGGTTTGCTGACAATGAAAATCAAAATTTTTATACCTCAGATACAATTTCACTTACTCAAATTCTACAATTTAATAGCGAAAACGAAAAACTGAATGCAACTTACATAAAACTTCAACAAAATAACAATAGAAATATAACAGAATTGAATTTTAAAAGTAGCGGGATTTTAACTGTTGAGAATTTGAATGTTGAAAATTGGGATGTTTCTAAAATTATCGGAAAATGGAAATGGAAATTCGACTCTAAAAATCAGATTTTAAATTTGTACTATAATAGAAAATTAAGACATTCGTTTCGAATTGATTCTAAAAAAAATGATAGTTTGATATGGAAATCTGAATATGATAATAAAAAAAGTGAATCCAAAGTGGATTTACTAATATTAAGACTAATTAGAATAAAAAAATAACTACTGCTAACAGCCACTACAACGGATTTGGGCATTGGGCTTAATGGAAAAATGGTCTTGTATTTGGGATGATTTGGCAAATCCGAAATTAGAGCTTAATTTAGTCCCAAACCCGCTGTAGTGCCAGAACGTTAGCAGAAATATCACCACAAAATCAGAGAATTCAATAACTCAATTCTAACAAATGAAAATACATTCCTTAAATATTTCAGGATTTAAAAGACTGAAAAATGTTAAAATTTTATTCGCTGATGCAACGTTTTTAATTGGTCAAAATAATTGTGGAAAAAGTTCGACAATTAAAGCAATCGAGACACTTTTATCAGGAAAAAAACAACTGAGTTCAAGTGATTATCATTCAATTCTTGATGAAGAAACTAATGAAGTCAAAGTTGACACTAATACAATTATTTTAGAAGCAGAATTTAGAAATTTACCTATTGAAGCGCAAACTTGGAGAGGATTTAAAGGAAGAATTTTTAATTATGCAGTTCCTGCAGATATTGAAGAAACAGGTCTTTCAGTAACTTATCGTAAAACTTATGAATTAGGAAAAGATGTAATTATTGAATTTAAATCTAAAATTAGAAGTATAAAAGAAGAATTTGTAGAATGTAAAAAACCTCAAGACTATATCAATAATGGATTATCACAAGAAATAATTGAAGAATTTTTCCCTGAGTTAGAAAGTACCATTGGAAAAAGTAAAAGTGCTTTGGAAAAACTAGACCTAATTGATGAAATTTGGGAAATTTCAGAAGAAGAGAATTGGTTTCAAAATCCAGGTGGTATACCAGGAAATGTATTAAAAATGCTTCCTAGATTTTTACTTATTCCAATTGATGTAGGAATTCATGAAATTCAAGGAGCAGGAAGTGGAGTTTTAAGTACAACCTTAAGTGAACTTTTTCAAACAGTTCGTGAACATTCAGAACATTTTAAAAATGCACAAATTCATCTAGATAATTTAGTAAAGGAACTTGACCCGAAAGATGATAATTCTGAATTTGGTAAAATGATGACTGAATTAAATAATGTACTTTCATCCATTTTTCCAGATTCAAAACTTCATGCAACTACAAGCCTAAGCGACCCTTCAAGTTTAAAACCAAGTTTCAATGTTGAAATGTCTAGTAATATAAAAACTTCTGTAGATAATCAAGGTACAGGTATGGTTAGAGCAGCTGTATTTGGCATGTTAAGATATAGACAACTTTGGCTTTCAAAAAAAGAAGATGAACATGCAAGGTCAATAATAATATGTTTTGAAGAACCTGAAACATATCTTCATCCTAGTGCAGCTAATCAAATGAGAGATGCAATTTATGAGTTAAGTTCTCAATCTGCACAAATAATTTCTTCTACTCATTCGCCTTATCTGATAGATATATCTAGGAAACCTAAGCAAGTTTTGAATAGAATGTTTGATTGCGGTAATCACGTTGATTGTAATAGTTTCAGTGTTTCTGAAAAGTTTTTAGAATTGCAAGAAAATCAAAAAGATTATGTTAAAATGCTTTTGAAAATTGACAATTATATCTCTAGAATATTTTTTACTAAACATGTAGTAATAATTGAAGGCGATACTGAAGATATTTTAATAAAAGAAACATTAAAAAGATTGGACAAATTAAAATATCTAAGAATCTTATCTGATTTTGAAATTATTAAAGCACGTGGAAAAGCTTCAATTATTGGGTTAGTAAAATATCTTACTTCTATGGGAATAAATCCAATTGTTGTTCATGATAAAGACTCCGCAGTGCCTAATGCAGAAAAATTTAATCAACCAATAATTGACGCTCTTAACGGTAACGGCAGAATTGTGTACATGGTAAATAATGTCGAGGAAGAATTAAATTACAATGCAACTTATGAAAAACCATATAAAGCTTATAAAAAAACTTTAGAATGGGGAGAAAATTGGGATGATTTACCCGAAAATTGGAAAGTTAAAATGGTTGAAATTTTCGGTGATTACATATAAAAGATACTTCTGCTAACACACGCTACAAGCAATTTGGGTATTAGGCTTAATTTGAAATTGGTTTTGTATTTGGATGATTTGGCAAATCCGAAAATAGGGCTTAATTTAGTCCCAAACTGCTTTTAGCGCGGGGACGTTAGCAGTAATGTTAAAAAAAATACAGAAACCTAAACAATAGAAAATATTTTATAATTTTGTTTGTTAATTTTAAAACAATAAATGAAATATCCTAAATATCAATATCGTTCAGAAACTTCAATGAGTTACTATGAGTTTATTAGTGAAGGACCAAAAGGGCTAATTAAAAAAATAGTAGAATTTACTGAAACTGGAACTGAAAATGTTTACAATTTAGGATTTGCTGATTATGATGAAAAAACGAAAACAACAAGCGATATTTCTGTTACGAATAATGGAGATAGTTTAAAAGTTTTAGCAACAGTTGCATCCACTGTTTATGCTTTTACACAGAAAAATCCCAAAGCATGGATTTTAGCAACTGGAAGCACAAACGTTAGAACAAGATTATACAGAATGGGAATTACAAATAATCTTGCTGAAATAAGTGAAGATTTCAAAGTTTTCGGATTAAATAATAATGGAGAATGGGATAAATTTATAGTCGGAGAAGATTACGAAGCATTTTTATTAACAAAAAAAGAAAATATATTATAGTTATGACAATAGACCAATTAAATCAATCGAAAGTTCCGATTATTGTTTTTGACAAAAAATTGGAAGAATTTAAAGGAAAAGTATTGTTTCCTGAAAAATTGAAAAGAGCAAACGAAATTTTGGCTAAAGCAGGTATGCCGAAAGTTACGATAAAAAAATAAACACTACTGCTAACACACGCTACAAGCAATTTGGGCATTTGGCTTAATTTAAAGTTGGTCTTGTATTTGGAAGATTTGGCAAATCCGAATAATGGGCTTAATTTAGTCCCAAACCCGCTGTAGTGCCAGAACGTTAGCAGTAATACTCTCGGAACTGAACAGAATCAATACTTAAATGAAAAAATTAAAAATATTTCATCCTAAAAACACTATTGCATTTCACAAAACAACTTTAGTTTTACTTTTTCTTGTTGCTGTAATTTCATTGGTTCATTTCTCAAAGAAGATATTTCCTGAAAATTTTGAGAATTTAGATTTGCTAAATGTATTTTTGATTGTAGTAACGTTTTTATACTTCATATTTTATTTAATCTACACGAATCTTTTCAGATACGAACTTGAGAATGGAATTTACTCTGGTTACTTAACTATTGAAAATGATAAAATAATTTGTGACTCTAAAACATACTTAATAAACGAAATTGAGAAAGTTAGCATTTTACATTACTATTACCGTGGACAATCTAATGGCAAAATATCCGCATTAGAATCAAAAAGATCAAACGGATTAAAAAATTACATTGAGATAACAACTAAAAACAAAATTGACAAATATTACTTTTTGCAAACAAAAAAAGAAAACATAAAAATGTTTAGAAATGAAATAAAAGAATATTATGAGAAAGGAAAAATTGGAAAACAGAATTTTGAAAATATAATGAATTAAGTACTACTGCTAACAACCGTTTAGAATAACTAACCCTGTTAAGTATTGATTTTATTGGTATTTTATAAAATAAAAATGATTTGGTACAACATAAGTACAACAAATTGATGATTTCCTGTAAATCAGTTGAAAAAATGACATTCATTTTTTTTTAAACTCAAAAAGCAATCAGCCAACACAAAAAAATTACCTGAAAATGTTTCAGATTAAAAAAATATCATATATTTTTGTCACAACATGACAAGTCAGAAAATAAAAGTCAGAAAATAAAAGTCGTATGAAAGAAAGTTTTGGTAGTTTTATTAAAAAGCTACGAATTGAAAGTGGCTTAACTTTAACTCAACTTGCAGCTAAACTTGATTTAGATTCAGCAAATTTGAGTAAAATTGAAAATGGTAAAAGGGAATTTGATGAAAAAAGATTGGTGTTACTCTCAGACACATTTAATATTAATATTGACGAATTAAAAAAAGAATTTTTTGGTGATTTTATTGCTAAAAAGATTTATAATTCAAATTGTTCGGAAGAGATATTACTTGTTGCCGAAGAGAAAGTTAAATATTTACGTGCAGTAAATTCTAAACAAATAAATTTAGATTTATGAATAGTAAACTAACTTATATTGACCTTTTCTCAGGAGCTGGGGGAATGTCTCTAGGATTCGATAAAGAGGGATTCAATAATATTTTTTCTATTGATATAGAACCAAGTTTTTGTGAAACTTACAAAGCAAATTTCCCAACACATAATCTTGTACAAAAAGATATTACAAAACTTACCGACCAAGAAATAAAATCTTTAACCAATCAAATGGATATTGATGTCGTAATTGGCGGTCCTCCCTGTCAAGGTTTTAGTATCGCTGGAAATATAGGCAGACGATTCATTGAAGACCCAAGAAATCAATTATTTAGAGAGTTTGCACGAGTTGTAGAAATTGTAAAGCCCAAGTACTTTGTTATGGAAAATGTAGCAAGGCTTTTTACTCATAACAAAGGCGAAACTAAAATGGAAATAATTGAATTATTCAAAAAATTAAATTATAGCGTTGATTGTAAAGTAATTAATACCGCTAACTTCGGAATTCCACAAGTTAGAAATAGGGTTTTGTTTATTGGAAATAGAATTTCAGATAATATAATATTTCCCGACAAAAAAGTAGAGAAATATACATCTGTTAAAGATGCGATTGACAGACTTCCCAAACTAAAGTCAGGAGAAAAATCAAAAATAGCTAATCATATAGCGATGAAGCATTCAGAACAAATGCTTGAAAAAATGAGCTATGTTTCAGATGGAGGTAACAGAAATGAAATTCCTGAAACATTACGCCCTAAAAGTGGTGATGTTAGAAAGTATATACGATACAAAAGTACTGAACCCGCAGTTTGCGTAACAGGAGATATGAGAAAGATTTTTCATTACTCTCAAAACAGAGCCTTAACAGTTAGAGAATTAGCATCAATTCAAACATTCCCTATTGATTTTGTTTTTAAAGGCTCTACAATTTCACAACAACAACAAGTAGGGAATTCTGTACCGCCAGTTTTGGCGATGGAAATTGCTTTAACAATTAAAAAAATGATGAAAGATGATAAACAAATTTCCTAAAATTAATTTTATTGGCAATAAAGAAAAAATTGCACAATGGATTACCGATTACTTTCCAAAAGATGCAAAAAGTATTTTTGATGCTTTTTCGGGAGGAAGCTCTGTCAGTTATCAATCAAAAATCAAAGGATTGAAAGTAATATCCAATGATATTTTAGGAATAAATTATTTATTATCGAAAGCTCTAATCGAAAATAATTCTGTTCAATTGTCAAATGAAGATGTAGAATTAATTTTTTCGGGTAAACCGAAAGAAGGTTTTATGTTTAAAAATTATTCAGAAGTATTTTTCTTTCCTAATGAATGTAAAGAATTAGATTTATACAGAGGAAATATCGAAAAATTAGATTCAGACTATAAAAAAGCTTTAGCACTAATTTTAATGCGAAGAGCTATGATTCGTAAGATGCCCTATTCTCGATTTAATATTAATTGGGAAAAAATAAAGCAATTACGAGATGAAGAATATAGCTATGAAAAATATAAGAGAAAACGAGCATACCATAATCAAACATTCAAATCACATTTTCTTGAGAATATGGGTGAATATAACAACGCTGTTTTTGATAATAAAAAAGAGAATTTATCACTAAACGAAGATGTGTTTAAAATAATAGATTCTGTTGAAGCCGATATAATATATTTAGACCCTCCTTATACAGGAACAATGAATAATTATTTTGGATTTTATGGTATGTTGGATGAATACATTGAAAGCAAGAAATTACAAGCATTTGAAAATAATTTCATAGACAAAAAATCATCAATTGAATTATTTGATAAGTTATTTTCTAAATTAAACAATTTTAAATATTGGTATTTAAGCTATAATAATTCTTCATACCCAAGCAAAGAACAACTTATCGAGTTGTTAGAAAAATATTCGAGTAATATTCAACTTGTTGAAAAGCCCCACGTTTATAAAATCACTGGAAAAGAAAATAAAAAAGTAAACATGGAGTTTCTTTTCATCATAAAAAATGATAATTATGATAATACTAAAAGTAACAGAAGAGAGCAAACAATTTGCGAAACAGCAAATTGAAGCTTTTGAGAAAATCGATGCGGGAAGTTGGAGATATGACGGAGTTGAAGCCTGGAGAGGAATTGTTTGTGAAATGCTAACTGCAAAATGGTTATCTGAAAAATTTAAAGTTGACAAAGAAGCAAAAGGATTAGATACTTCGGGCATAGTTGATGATTATGATTTATTAATCAATGGCAAGAAAGTTGAAATCAAATCAGCAACGCAAAACTATTTTAAATATTTAATGCCTAAAATCCATGATGTTAATGATAAGCCTAAAGATATTTATATTGGTGTAAAGTATAATGAAACTGTTGAACCTAATGAGATAAAAATATTGGGATTTATTAAGCCCACTGATATAAAAAAATACCCTATCAAAAAAAATAAAGGAGCACCATACTATGAAGTTCCTTTATCTATTTTAAAAGAAATTAATACCGAAACGTTTGAATAAATGAGTGCACCACAGAATTATGAAGATTATTGGAGTTTAACAAATGCCTTTACAGATTATAATGGAGATAAATTTTTATCTACTTTGAAAATCTGCGTTGATTTCATTGATGAATATAAAAATGAGGAATACAGTCCAGAAAAATATACTAGGCTACAATTGAGAATACAACACGCACTAGGTATTGAATTAATTTCTATAAGAAAAGCCATCAATCAATTAGTGAAAATGGGGTTTATAAATTCATTTTTGCTTTCTTATAATTCGGATACTTTAGAGTATTTGTCTGCAAAAACCAATAAAAAAAGAGAATCGCTTTTATCTAAAATTGTTTATTCATATTCTAGTTTTAATCGTTCAATAAACAATGAATCAAATTTACATCAAATGAATTTTTTGATTAAAACGTTAATTGAAAACGGCAAACTATCAAGAAGTGAAATTATAGCATTGATGCTTGTCGATATTGAAAAAGTTGAAAAAGGATATTTAGATAAAGACGAATTGAAAAGGTATGATTTTATGGCTAATAAGATTGGTTTTGTAGAAAGAAAATATAATCAAGTTGCTTATCTATATAACTCACTAAATAAACTTGATGATATAGTTTTTGTCAGAGAGGAATTGTATTTTGAAGAAGATGCTAAACGCATTTTTGGGGACGAGTTAAAAGAAGAAAGAAAAGCTAGAGATCCATATCTACATAGACTTTACAAAAACCAACTTCAAGAAGAAAGTATTTATCATTTTGAAGATACAAAATGTATGGTTGAGAAGTTAGCTTATCCAGTTTTAATTGCAAGTCATATTAAACCATTCTTTAGATGTGATGAAAATGAAGCCTATGATGCAAATAATGGCATATTATTAAGCAAAAACATTGATTCATTATTTGACCTTGGCTACATTACTTTTAGCGATACTGGAAAAATAATATTCTCAAGTCAACTAAAACAGGAAGTTAAGGACTTTATAGAAAATTATTCTTTGGACAATAGATTTATTAATGCGAAAAGATTAGAATATTTAGAATATCATAGAAACGAAATATTTGAAAAAAGATACAAGTATGCCTAAAAGAGAAGTGCTAGAAAATTTCGCCTTAGTTCTTTATAATACTAAAGCTCTTTCACTAGAATAATCTGAAATAATTATGAATGAATTAAAAATACATTTTGAAAATTGCTACGGGATAAAAAAAATGCAACACACATTTGATTTCACAAAATCAAAAGTGCAAATCATTTATGCTCCAAATGGAGCGATGAAATCCTCTTTTGCAAAAACGTTTGAGGACATTTCATTGGAGAAAGTTTCAGAAGACAGAATATTTACAGAAAGAATAAATCATAGATCTGTAAAGGTTGACAATAGAGATATTCTAAAAGAAGAAATATTTGTTATTAATCGGATGCAAGATGTTGACTTTAAAGAGGCATCAACTATTTTGGCAAACGAAGAACTTAAAAAAGAGTTTGACACAATTAATATAAAACTAAACGATACCAAAAAGGAAATTATAAAAATGATTCAGCCTTATTTTGGTATAAAAGAAAACCTAATTGAGCAAACTATCGAGCAAACTTTCAAAACAGATATTTACACTTTTATAGAAAGTCGAGCAGAAGAAATTAAAGAAATAGAAACTCCATTATATTCCAACATAGTTTTTAATGAAATTTTTAATGACAAAGCTTATAAATTTTTAAAAGAGAAATCATTTAATACCAAAATTAGAGAGTATATTACAGTTTACGACAAGTTAGTAAATGAAAATACTACCTTCTTTAAAAAAGGAGATTTTAACCATAATAATGCCGACAATGTTACAAAATCATTAAAAGAAAATGGTTTTTTTAAAGCCGAACATAAAGTCAAAATTAAAGATGTTGAAATTGGAAATATTGATGAACTAGAAACTGTAATAAAAGCCGAAAAAGAGAAAGTTCTAAATGACCCTGAACTAACTTCAAAATTCAACGAAATCGATAAAGCACTTAACGCAAATAACGAACTGCGCAATTTCAGAAGCTATGTAGAGGATAACCAAGAAATCATAAAGGAATTTATTGATTTAGAGAACTTTAAAAAGAAACTAATTCTAAATTACATTGCCAATCATAAAAGTGAATTTGATGTTTTTGTAAAGCTGTATGCCGAAACAAAAACAAGGCGAAATGAAATCACTATTGAAGCAAAAAAAGAGCAATCTGAATGGTTAAAGGTACTCGATATATTTAAAAATAGATTTACGGTTCCTTTTGAAATTAAAATCAAAAATCAAGAAGATGTTATATTAAAAAATGAGCCAGCTTCTTTGATTTTTACATATAAAGATGGACTTTCTAGTAAAGACCTTGGTGGAGTTGAAATTAATAAAAGCCTTAGTACAGGTGAGCAAAGAGTATTTTATCTTCTAAATATTATCTTTCAAATTGAAACTAGAAAAAAAATAGATTTAGACCAATTAATTATAATTGATGATATAGCGGATTCATTTGACTATAAAAACAAGTATGCCATAATAGAGTACTTAAAAGACATTGCAGACGACCCAAAATTTAAAATGATAATATTAACACATAACTTCGATTTTTATAAAACTGTAAAGAAAAGATTAGAAGGCGTTAGTAATTGGGAAGGCAATTTAAAAGCCGTTAAAAATGCAACGGGAGTAAGCTTGGTTGATGGCGAGAAAAAAGATGTTTTCCCATTACTCCGAAAAAACTACGCTTCTTGTGAAAAGTCTTTTATATCATGTATTCCATTTGTTAGGAACTTAATAGAATATACAATTGGAACAAAGAATACTAATTATTCTGTTTTAACTTCATTGTTACATATTAAACCAGTTAATGAGGTAGATGGTATAAAAGCCACAAAAGAAATAACAACTGGGGAAGTTTTAACGATTTTTAATAGTATTTTTGGATTGACAGAAACTCTTCCCGATGTAAACACCAAAGTTTATGATTTAGTCATTTCCATTGCAGAGGATATAATTCTAAAAAATGAAGCTGTTTTAGACTTAAAATCAAAACTTTGTCTATCAATCGCTATAAGATATAAAGCAGAAGATTATATAATAAACAATGTGACCAACCCAAATTTTCACGCTAATATTCAATCAAAAGAAACTGGCAAAATTATTGGGCAGTATAAAACTGAATTTCCCGAAAACAAAAATGAAATTGAAATTTTCGACAGAGTTAATCTAATGACAGCAGAAAACTTGCACTTAAATTCATTTATGTATGAACCGCTAATGGATTTATCAGAAGACCATTTAAGGACGTTATACAATGATGTTTCATCTTTGGGTGTCGTTGTGGCATAGTTTCAAAAACATTCATTGAGATAAATCTAAATCATGAAATATGACAATACAGCAATTTATAAACAATAGAAATAAATACAAAGTAGATTTTACATACCAACGACCTGACAATGCTTGGTCTAAAGAAGATAAACAATGTTTAATTGATACAATACTAAAAGTAGAGCCACTTCCTATTTTTTTTATGAATTATAATTCAGATGAAAAAGTATTTTATATTGTTGACGGTCAACAAAGATTAAGTTGTATTTCACAATTCTATGATAACAAATTAAAACTTTCAGAAAAGTTTTCGGGCAAATCAAAAGATGGTAAAACTTTTAATGGAGATAATGCTCTTGAAGATAATGATAAAGATGATTTCTTAAATTATAATTTGAATTTTCACGTTATGGAAGATTATAATGATGAAAGAGTTAGATTAATATTTTCAAGGTTACAAAGAGGTAAACCATTGGCACTTGGGGAAAGGTTGAATGCTGAACCAGGAACAATAGTGGATTGTATGCGTGAATTAGCAAAACATTCTTTCATGTCTGAATCAATTGGTGTAGCAAAAAATCGTTATGGAATTTATCCTGATTCTGCAAGAATACTTTTTTACGAAAAATTTGGGGCGAAGCAATGTGGCTCTCAAGAATTATATAATTTCTTTGATAATTATAGAACTCTTGATAAAAAATCGAGAGAATTTAAAAATGCTATTTCGATTTTAAATTATCTTGAAAAATGCTTCCCTGCAAAGCCGGGCAATTATAGACATTTAGAAAAACACGCATGGGTACTTGCTGTTTATACTATGGTAAGGGAATTAAAATTGAGTTATTCACTAATAGGACAAGAGGAAAAATTTAAAAATTTTATTATAGATTTTCATAGTAAAATTTACAATGAAGATTTTAGAAAATCAAAACCTAATTATCAAAGATTCTATGATAATGTTCGTGGTGGCTGGTCAGAAAAAATAATTGCACTTAGAAGAGATATTTTAATCAAAGAATTTTTAGCTAAACATCAAATTGCTGAACTCGACGATAAAAGACAAATATCTGATGAGGATAAAATTGCAATTTTTGCGACAAGAAAAACTTGCGAACTTTGTAATTGCGAATTTAAAGATTATAAAGATGCTGAATATCATCATAAAGAAAGATACGCAGATGGTGGAAAGAGTACTATCGAAAATATTATGATTCTGTGCACAAAATGCCATGATAGAATACATGGAAATTCAGAATTAGAGATTCCGAGTGAAGAAGAATTTTCAGAAGATGAATAATAACAAAAGAGGCGTGTTACAAAGCTGTCATACGCCTCTTTTAATAAAAACAATTTAAACTACTTCTTTGCTTTTGCCTTTACAACTTTTCCCCCTTTTACATATCTGAAACCCTTTTTAAGTGTTCCATCTTTCTTTACTCCATCCCTAGAAATTACACTACTACATAATTTTTTAGCTGAGATTCTTTTTTTACCTTTCGGTTTTGTTTTTTTTGCTACCATGATTTTTGAATTTAGATTATTTAACTTTAAACGATAATTTTCTTTTACTTTTTGCTTCTGTCGGCTCATTTACTACCTTTTTATAATACATCGAGTATTTAAAAGTGAGGTCATTTCCTCTGTTTTTTTCAAGTGTGGCAAACCTTTGTTTTGGGTCTTGATGCGAGGAACAATGAATTACAGAAGTTGGGTTGTGCGCCATCTTGTTACCGCCATACATCGCCCCATTTTCTTTTACCTGAGATATGAAGCACCATATTACTTTTGGGTAAGTGGTTCTTAAAAAATTCAATTGGTCGGCTGTAATTTTTAAATCCGTAACAGAATCCGCTATAATCACTTTAACCACTTTACAGAAATCCTGTAATTCTTGAAAGGGTTTTTCTAAATAACCTTTTATAGCTATGTATCTTCTTCCTTTCTCGGTTGTATTTCGGTTAATGCTGTCTAGCGTGTCTTTACTCTCAATACCACCTTGCTCATAATCGATGTAGGCTACTGGAGTTTGTTGTTCCCCAAAAGCATTGGCAATTTGCATAGCCAACTGTGATTTTGAACTGTGCTTATTTCCTTTAATCAGAATAAGTGCCTTGTGTGGCTGTTGCTTTTGCAAAAACTTTCCAATCTCTCCACCCAATACAAAAACATCTTTAGCTTCTTTTGGTGCGGAATTGGCAGATACAAAACCTAATTTCTCTAACTGATTTAAACTTTTATTCCGATCCTTTGCAAGTGGTTTTTCACTCATTCCAGTATTGGTTTTTCCTGGTACTTTCACAACTCTTTTTTTCTTTACTTCAGTAGCCTTTTTAGTTTTGGCTTTTGCTCCCAATCCTGCGAACAAATCCAATTGCGCCCCTTGTTTAGTTTTACTTTTGGCTTTGACTTTAGCGGGTCTCTTTACTGGAACTTTAACAGCTACTTTCTTTACTGGGGCTGTGTTTTTTTCTTCTTCTTCTTTTTCAGTGTCGGAATTTCTATTTAAAATATAATTGACTGCCTTTTGAGATTGTGCCGAAGCTTTGAGAAAAAAACGATTATCATTTTCTAATTCAGTAACTAAAACAGTATTCCAATTTTTAAGATATTTTGCCGAGTTTTCTTTTGTTTGAAACAATATCCCTGCTTCTGAACACATAAAGACTGCTCCCAATTCTGCAATGAGTTCTTCATAAGCATAATTTTTACTACCAAACTTTCCAGAGAAATCTCTCCCCAGTCTTTTTTCTGCTCCAGTTGAATGGGTCAGCTCGTGAAAATAGGTACAGTAATACGAAGCCTCTTTGTTGAAGGCTGTTATTTTGGGCATATTGAGCGTATCTGTAGCAGGTTGATAATAGGCTCTGTCTCCAACAAAAGTATAAGTAGGTGGGTTTTTATATCCGTCAATAAGTTGTTGCGCTTGTTCAATCGGATTGACCTTTTTACTATCTGTTTTATCGCTTGGAAATTTTAAGCCTGTACAATCATCAGCCCTAAAAACGTTGTAATATTTAATAACTGGAATTTTTACCAGATGCGCTTTCAAATCTTCTTTAGTTAGTCCGTGAGATTTTACAAACTCGGTAAACTTTGCCTTGTCGGTAGTTTTGAATTTTAATAAGCCATTGTCATAATTGAAAATCATAGTGTAATAAATTACACGTCTTGCCTTGCTGTCTTTTTTTAAGGATGCTTTGGTTTCCCTAATTTGATTAAAGGTTAAATAATAAGGCTGTATAAACTTTATCGGCACTAAATACCCTTTACCGTCTTCATCAAATTTCACATCAAAATTCAGCAGAAAATTGGCTCCTGTATATTCCTTTTTGCTCACATAGTTTTTTGCTGTTCCATCAGCTCCCGAACCAACCCAATCTTTTTGCCAAGGCAAATGCCCAACCTTTTCAATGGTATTGATAATCAAATCTGTGATATAGCTGTAAATATCATCGGGAGAAACGCCATTTAAACCGCCCTCTGTATCGGGTTCGGATTGATATTCTAACGAGGGTAAAATGATACTTTGCTCTGCGCCACTAAGTCCTAATTCATTAATAAAATCTTGTATTTCAATAGTGAA
>NZ_JAYURN010000074.1:0-4789 GCF_043756175.1 Flavobacterium sp. | reverse complement strand
TTTTGTGTCCAAGGTAAGAAGAGTGCAATCAATCCAATTATCGAGACGCCCGCTATTATTCTATTCAAAATTTTATAATGTGGTCTGTTGGTCAGGTTTTTTACCGTTTCGTATCGAGCTAACGATTGCAGTTTTGTTTTGTTGTCAGATATGTTTAGCATGGCTAATTGTTTTTTAAATCAAGTTGAATATCTCCATTTTGCATAATAATTTTTCGACTGCATTTTGTTTTCCAATACGGATTTTTTGAGGAAACTATAATTGTCCATTTGTTTGCATCAGAAGTGATAAAGTCAATAATTTCATTGGCTACTTTTTCATCCATACTATCGGTTGGATCTTCGTAGAAAAGTATTTTTGGCTTGTGAATTATACTTCTTGCCAATAAAATCTTTTGCGCATTTGAAGATGATAATTGTTTTCCTTCTGGAAAAATTCTTGAATCTAAACCTTTAGGCAATGATTTAATAAACGAGCTCAGTTGAACCCCGTCAATAGCCCATTTTATATCTTCAAAAGATATTGATGTATCCTTGAAAGTGATATTTTCTAATATTGTTCCTTCAAATGGAGTTTCACCGTGAATAATACTACCTATTTGAGACCGGTATTGTTTTAAATTTATTTTTCTAAAAGTGTCATCATTAATATAGAATGAACCGGATGTGGGCTGTAATAAACCAGATAATAATCGGATCAGCGTTGTTTTTCCAGATCCGTTTTCTCCATCCAATACTATTTTTTCTCCTTGTTCAATTTTGAGACTTATTGCATTTAAAACTTCTTTTTTTGAATCAGGAAATTTGAATTTAATGTTTTCTGTTTCCAAAACGATATTCGTGTAGCAAGTGTCATTTTTAGTAATTGTATCTTCTTCTAATTCTAAATCGGTTACCTGCCCGATTTTTTCAATAGAAGTTAGAACATCATAAAAAGTTTCCAGTCCGATAATTATTTTTTCAACAGAATTAATTACCAACAAAATAATGATTTCTGCAGCAACAAACTGTCCGATGTTCATTTGCTGAGACAATACCAAAAATCCTCCTATCGATAATAAACTGGCAGTAATAATGATTTTAAAAATAATTAATTGACTGAATTGTCTTTTGATCACATCAAAATGCTTTTCACGGTAGTTGAGATAATCGGATACGATTTGATTGTTTTTTTCTAAAGCAAAATCATAATTAAGTTCATTTTTGAAACTGAAGTTATTTCGTGCCACTTCCTGTAACCAACTAGCGACTTTGTATTTGAATTTAGATTCTTTTAAGCTGGTTTCCAATCCTGATCTATAAGAAAACTTGAAAATGAAATAGAGGAGGAAAAGAAGTAAAATACCAAATATGATGAAATAAGGGTGGTACAATGACAATAATAGAATTCCAAAAACAATTTGAAGTAAGGCTGCCGAAAAATCGATTAATAACTTAGAAGTTCCTTTTTGAATGGTCATAGTGTCAAAAAACCGATTGGCTAATTCAGGGGGATAGGTATTGTACAATTGATCTGGTTTTATTTTTGGCAAGCGTGCTGCAAATTCAAAGGAGGAACGAACAAATATTTTTTGCTGTAAGTTTTCTGTAATCCGTAATTGCATTAAGGACAAAACACCTATCAGAGCGACGCCAAAAACAACCAAAATAATAAGTATAATCCAAGAAGCACTGACTCTGCCAGATTGAATAAAATTGATAATTGCCTGGATTCCCAGAGGAAGAGATAAACTGATCAACCCTGCAAAAATGGCATAAAAGAATATTTGAGAAACATCTTTTTTGTCTAATTCGAGTAAGTTGTAGAATCGTTTTAAAGGAGTCATAATTGGTGTTTTTATATGTTTTGGCGTAAAACGTTTTCAGTCAGATTAAGATAAAATTGGGTTGTACTTACGGAACTATTGCAGTCAGTAATAGTAGTTAAGTGTTCGGTCAAAAAGTGTTGATGTAAACTGCCTTCCACAATTGTAGATACCAGAGATTTAGCATAGAGATAACTTGGATTTACTTCGGTTACAATATTCACAATTCTGTTGATTACTCTTTTGTAAATCAGGAAAAAACCTTCTTTGTTTTCCTGGTCAACCTCTTTGGTGTGAAGCGTTTTTGTGAATTCCGCAATAATAATTTTGTTTAGAATAGCCTCATTAATGTGTTCGGTGCTGCTGTCATCGATTACTTTTTCAGTAACAATAGTGATTGCGTTTCTAAGTTTTTCTTTTGGGTCAGTAATATTTGTGGTGGCAAAAACAAGCTTGTATTCCATCCAACTCCAATACCAAGAGGATAAATAAACCAATAGCTTGTGTTTGTTTTCAAAATAACGGTATATGGAACTTTCATTAGAACCAATTTTTTCACCAAGCTTTTTGAACGTAAAATTGTCGAATCCAATTTCATCAATCAAAAGGATACTTTGCTCAATGATTTTTTTTCCCAAGGCAGACGTTTCGGGATCTTTAACATAGATTTTTTCGTTGACTTGTATTTTTAGATTGGATAGTATTGTATTCATAATTAATCATATTTTATGCAAATATAATAGTAATACTATCAATTATGAAATTTTAACTTTTATTTATAAAAAAAGCTACTCGCATGGAGTAGCTTTTTTATGAATATTTGAATTAATTTGCTTACAACAAAGAATGACAAGTCATAACTTCTGGTTTTTCAACTCCCATTAATTCTAAAATAGTTGGAGCGATATCGCCCAAAACACCATCGTGTATTTGTTTTAAATCTTTGTCCACTAAAATAATTGGGACTGGATTTGTAGTATGTGCTGTATTGGGACTTCCGTCAGGATTAATCATAGTCTCACAATTTCCGTGATCGGCAATTACAATAGTTGTGTAATTATGTGCTAATGCAGTCGTGATTACTCTTTCTACGCATTTATCTACAGCTTCACAAGCTTTTATTGCAGCACTCATAATTCCTGTATGTCCTACCATATCGCCGTTGGCAAAATTAAGACATACAAAATCTACTTCTTCTTTCTCCAGTTCAGGAACTAAAGCATCTGTCAATTCAAATGCGCTCATTTCTGGTTGCAAGTCGTAAGTAGCCACTTTTGGAGAGTTTTTCAATATGCGACTTTCGCCAGCAAAAGGTAATTCTCTTCCGCCAGAAAAGAAGAAAGTAACGTGAGGATATTTCTCGGTTTCGGCAATACGAATTTGTTTTTTGTACGCTTTTTCTAACACTTCACCAAGGGTTTCGGTAATGTTATCTTTATTATAAACAACTTGTACGTTTTTATATGTTTCGTCATAATTGGTAAGCGTTACATAATACAAATTCAATTTGTGCATGTTTTGCTCGTGGAAATCTTGCTGCGATAGCGCTTCGGTCAGTTCTCTTCCTCTGTCAGTTCTAAAATTGAAGAATATAACTACGTCATCATCTTCAATAGTAGCCAATGGTTTGTCATTTTCGTCCACCATTACCATAGGATGAATAAATTCATCGGTTACATTAACTTCATAACTTTCTTCTATTGAATCAACGGCGTTTGTAGTATGAGTTCCAATTCCGTTTACCAATAAATCGTAGGCTAGTTTTACTCTTTCCCAGCGTTTGTCACGATCCATAGCATAATATCGTCCAATAACCGAAGCTATTTTAACCGTTGTATTGCCAATATAATTTTGTAAATCCTGAATATAATTTTTTCCGGATTTTGGATCAACATCACGGCCGTCAGTGAAAGCGTGAACGAAAACTTTTTGCAGTCCGTATTGTTGTGTTGCATCAATCAAACCTCGCAAATGTGAAGTATGGGAGTGAACGCCACCATCAGAAACCAAACCTAAGAAATGTACTTTTTTATTGTTTACTTTTGCGTAGGTAAAAGCATCAACTAATACTTGTTCTTTCGCCAAAGTGTTATGCGCTACGGCAAGGTTTATCTTGGCTAAATCCTGGTACACAATTCGCCCAGCGCCAAGGTTCATGTGTCCTACTTCGCTATTTCCCATTTGTCCTTCTGGCAGTCCTACGTTTAAGCCATCAGTTCTCAGTTGTGCACTAGGATACTTTTGATAAAGACTATTTATAAATGGAATATTTGCATTATCGATTGCAGAAACTTTCGGATCAGGAGATTTTCCCCAACCGTCCAGAATCATAAGAATTACTTTTTTGTTCATTATAAAAGATTTTATACAAAGATAAAGTATTTCTAAAAATGTTTGAAGTATTCAAAACGACTATTATACATTCAGGAATTAACGCCGTTAAAAAACAATGATTTTGTTATAGAAAAGGTCTTTTTTTGAAATTAATGCAACTTAAAATTTATTTTTGACCTCATTATAATCAATAAAATAGCGAACGCTTATGGAAAAAACGTGTTTTAGTTGATCATTGGTCAATAAGTGGTGATTTTTTTTCCAAAATCCTTATCTATTTCTCTTTGAAAATTGGCTGCATTGTTTCTGTATAAAACAGAAATTTCACTTCCCGGGGCAAACCACCAGGAATAAGAGATGTCACCGTTCCAGGAGAAAAAACTGGAGTTCTTGTTTTGGGTGTACGTATTATAATCCGATAACCTACCGTTTTGTTGTAATGACAGAAAGTTTTTATTTTCAGCATACGACCAATAATGGCGCAAAGAAAGATTAAAAGTCATTTTGCTGTTGATAGAATATTTTCCGGAAAGAGAGTTGGAATAAGTAATAACATTTCGGTTGGCAAATATAATGGCATTAGCCGTAGATGAGCTTAAATCATCATCTATACTGTCTACGAATCCTTTATTATTGTTTTGTCTAAAAAAA
>NZ_JAYURN010000073.1:0-4801 GCF_043756175.1 Flavobacterium sp. | reverse complement strand
TTTCTTTACTTATTCCTGTTACCGATTGAAAAATAATTTTCTCGTTACAGTCCTTAAAAACGACATGAAGTTTTGTGGTCAAAAATGATTTTTCTTTTACTACATCAAAATACAGCAAACTACATCTGTTATTGAATTCACTACCAATTGTTTCATTAGTATAATAAGCATCAAACCCTGCCTTATTTAAATTAAACTTTGACAAAGTTGCCAGACGGTATTGATTTTCTGTTTTAGTGAAATCAAATTTTAATGGAATTATCACCGATCTATAATCATTTACTGATTGCGAAAAACCGTAACTTCCAATCAACAGTAAAAAAATTAAAGTTGCTTTTTTCATAATTATAAGTATTTCTTTAGTTCTAATAAATGACTGACTTGTTTAATATTTTGTTCCACTTGGACATTACTGCCATTAAAGAAAATAGCATCTAATCCTGCATCAAGCGCTCCTTGCACATCAGCCTCAAGGCAATCACCAATCATAATACTAAATTCTTTTTGCGCCTTAGCCAAATCTAATGCATATCTAAAAATAATAGGATTTGGTTTTTTTACTCCCGCCATTTCAGAATTAGTAATGGAATGAAAATAAGAACCGATTTTTGAATTATTTAATTTTTTAAACTGAACGTCCGCAAAACCATTCGTAATTATATGCAAATTATATTTCGGCTTCAGATAATCCAACAGCTCAATTGCACCATCAAAAAGATGATTATTCTCTGGTAAAAACCGAATGTAATCATTTGCTATTGAATCAATTTCTTCATCAGAAATTATGTAGTCTATAGCGTCAAATGAATGCTTTAGTCTATTATAACGCAATTCTGCATGTGTGATTTTATCATATTGATATAACTTCCAACAGGCCTGATTTATTGGAACGTATTTTTCAATGAAATCTTTCGTTTCAATTGTTGGATGATTTTTATTGAAAATAGCCTCAAATGTCAATTCAGAATTCCTATCAAAATCCCAAAGCGTATGATCTAAATCAAAGAAAACATCTTTTATATTCGTATTTTTCATTTTTATTTTCTAAAATATCCCTTCATCAACAAAACAAAAATAATTAGCCTCCGTCACGATAAGATGGTCTAGTACTTTTATTTCCAAACTGTCTCCGGCTATTTTTAACTTCTTTGTAATTTGTTTATCCGCATCACTCGGAATCAATGTTCCTGAGGGATGATTGTGGCATAATATTAATCCCGTTGCCCCCATTTCCAGTGCCATTTTAAAAACCAATCTCACATCTACCAAAGTTCCAGTTATACCGCCTTTACTGAGTTGTGATTTTGAAATGACTTTGTTTGAATTATTCAAATATACAATCCAAAATTCCTCGTGTGGCAATTCACCAATAATAGGCTGCATGATTTCGAAAATTGTTTTACTGGAAGTAATTTTTGTTAGCTCAACAGCATCCTCTGACCTTCTTCGCCTCCCAAGTTCTAAAGCGGCAATAATCGAAATTGCTTTCGCTTCGCCAATCCCTTTAAAATTTGTCAATTGAGAAATCGATAATTTCCCTAACGCATTCAAATTATTACTGACACTTCCTAAAATCCTTTTGCTCAAATCTACCGCCGATTCGTTCCGACTTCCTGAGCCAATCAAAATAGCAATCAATTCTGCATCACTCAAAGCACTTTTGCCTTTTAGCATTAGCTTTTCTCGTGGCTTGTCATCTTCGGACCAATTGGTAATAGGAAAAAAGGAATTTTCGGCCATTCACTTATGATTTAAATTTGTTTCTGCATGCAAATACTATTTTCTAAACCTATATATGGCTCATAATTATCTATAATTGTATAACCCACTTTCTGATATAATCCGATAGCTTCTTTTTGTTTATACAACGTTTCCAGTACAGAGCAAGAAAAACCTAGCTCATGTGCCCAAAGTTCCAATTCAAGTATTATTTTTTTTGCCAAGCCTAAGCCTCTTGCTTCTGGAGAGACAAACATACGTTTTAATTCAATTGTATTTTTATCATACTTCTTAAAACAACCGCAGGCAACTGCATTGTTATCAAAATAAACAATAACAACATTAGGATTTAATTCTATGACATTATTTCCCCAATAATTTGTTTTTAATTCTGGGTAACGCTCCCACAAGCTGGCATCTAATGCCGTAATGAGAGCGCCAAAATCAGCATTCTCACTCGTAGTTTTAATAATTTCTATTTTGTTGTTCATTCCTTCTATTTCATCAATTCCTTCACTTCATCAAAATTCAATCCGCCATAGTTACCGGAACTCATCAACAATAAAGCTGAATTGTCGAGATTTAGGTTGAATAAATAGTCTCTGAAATCTTTTGGATTCGTATAAATAATTAAATCTTTTCTGTTGAATGCATTTGCAATTTGTTCGTAAGTCACTTCTTCCAGTTGCTTAATTTTAACTGCATCTGGTGAATAGAAAACAACTGCTTTATCTGCATATTCGAGCGCTCCTTCATATTCTTTTAGGAATTCAGCATTCAAACTGCTATAGGTGTGCAACTCTAAACAAGCTACCAAAGTTCGGTTTGGATATTGCTCTTTTACCGCTTTTGTAGTTGCCGCAACTTTACTGGGAGAATGAGCAAAATCTTTGTAAGCTACTTTGGTTTTGCTTTCAGCAATTTTTTCTAACCTTTTTGACGCTCCTTTGAAACTGGCAATAGCTTCATAAAAATCAGCTTCATCAACACCCATGTTCTGACAAATCCATTTGGCTCCGGCCAAATTATTTAGATTGTGTGCTCCAAAAACTTCTATGGGCATATCGCCTTCAGGCGTCTCGAGAAGCGTAACGCCATCATTTACGGTATATTTTGGAGTATGATAGGCTAATTTTCGGATTGGATTCGTAGCGGCTTCGGCAACACGTTTTACTTCAGAGTCATCTTCGTTGTAAACCAAAATTCCACCATTGGTAATTTTATCAATAAAAATCTCAAACTGTTCTACATAATTCTCATACGTTGGAAATACATTAATATGATCCCAAGCAATTCCAGAAATCAAAGCAATATTAGGCTGATATAAATGAAATTTTGGTCTTCTGTCTATTGGCGAAGACAAATACTCATCCCCTTCTAAAACGATAAAATCATTTTCCTCTGTAAGATGCACCATGGTATCAAATCCTTCCAGTTGTGCCCCAACCATATAATCGACTGCAATATTATGGTAATGCATCACATGAAGAATCATTGAAGTTATAGTTGTTTTTCCATGAGAACCTCCTATAACTACGCGTGTTTTATTTTTGGATTGTTCGTAGAGGAATTCAGGATAGGAATATATTTTTAATCCTAATTCTTGTGCTTTCAATAGCTCTGGATTATCAGCTTTAGCATGCATTCCTAAAATAACAGCTTCAATATCGGAGGTGATTTTTTCAGGAAACCAACCCAATTCTGCGGGTAAAATCCCTTTTTTATCTAATCTTGATTTTGATGGTTCAAAAATGGCGTCATCACTTCCTGTAACTTGATATCCTTTATTGTGTAACGCTAAGGCTAGATTGTGCATGGCACTACCACCGATAGCTATAAAATGTGTACGCATTTTAGTTTATGGTTTATAGTTGTTGTATTCGAAAAAGTCAAAATTTAATTTTCGACCTTTTACCCTCTTTTATTTTTATATTCTTCCAAAACTAATCTAGCTTTTTCAGGATCATTCATCTTATTTCTATACAAATTGGCGAGCTTTTGGTAACTCATTTTTGAGCCTCCAATAGCTATAGCTTTTTTGTAGTTTTGTTCAGCTAACTTGTATCTTTTAAAATATTCGTCAATATGTCCCTTGGACAGATGACCATCTACCGGCGAGAGTTTCATTAATTCATTTGAATACTTAACTGCTTTAGACTGGCTCCCACCAACAATTCCAGGCAACTGTATATACAACTCAATTAACGCCCAACGTGCCTCAATATGCTTTGGATTCAACGCAATTGCTTTTTCAAAAGAACCTCTAACCTCATCAATCATTCCAAGTGCTTTGAATTTATTGCCATTTATAGCTTTCATTCCAAGAACACCACCATATTTATAATAATAATTGGCTTCTACAGGCTTGAGTTGTTTTAGTTTTTTATAGTAACCTATCGCTGCATCCCAAGATTTATCTTTTCCGGCTATGTCTCCTAAATATTCAATGGTTTTTAAATCATGAGGATTAGTTTTTAAAATAGATTCAAAAACTAACTGTGCCTGATCAAATTTTTCTTCTTTGAATAGCTTTTCTCCTTTATCGAAATTGGATTGCGCCAAAATCATCAAAGGAAGTAATAAAAAAAAGTACACTGTTTTTTTCATCTTTCAAAAATAAGAAAATTTTAAAGTAATAAACATATTTTGTTCTGCTTATAAAAGCAACAAAACAAAAAGATATAATAATAATCCTGAAACGTTATCCTAACATAGAGGAATTACTTTAGTAAAAACTAATTATGAATAGGAAACGAAAAATTCCGCTGGTGGTCATAAGTGACATACACCTTGGCACATATGGATGTCATGCCAAAGAATTACTACAATATCTAAAATCTATTCAACCAAAAACCTTGGTTTTAAATGGAGACATCATCGATATGTGGAGTTTCACTAAAAGTTATTTCCCTGCTTCTCACATGAATGTCTTGAGACAAATTATAAAAATGTCTAATCAAGGAACCCGCGTTATATATATTACCGGAAATCACGATGAAGCTTTACGGAAATACTCTGATTTTATATTAGGAAATTTTGAATTGGCTGATAAATTAATTCTGGATTTAGACGGAAAGAAAAC
>NZ_JAYURN010000072.1:0-14397 GCF_043756175.1 Flavobacterium sp. | reverse complement strand
CTTCACCGCCTAATGAAACTCCTCCTGCCGCATATTGATTAAAAAAAGGAACCCCATCTAATGCGACACCCATAACACCCATAGGGGTTGCACTATGTGTTGTTGCAACAGATGGATTTAAAGGTATTTTTAAGGTAATGGTTTGCGCTGTAATATTATTTGGGGCTTTAATAAATGCTCCGCCAGTATATGATGGGCTACTCACAGATGGAGTAAAAGCTTCATATAAAGTACTAGTATTGGCCCAGTAAGCACTTTTGTGGTCTGGTTGATCACTGGTTTTAATTGTAATAAAAGTACCATCAGAAGTAATACTTGTTGCTCCATATATTTTTGAATAAACAGATGGGATAGTAGTTGATTGTGATATAGTTGGCGTAGCAGTTGGAGAATTATTATCCTCTTTTGAACAACTAAAAACAAAAAGAGCAATTGATAAAATACTTACTGTGTAAAAAGACTTTTTTGATTTCATAATATTTCAATTTATCTATTTAGACTTAACTTTTTTCAAATGGTTTAATCTGTGTGAATAAATATTTCTACTAACTCACACACAATTAAAATCTAACTAAACCAATATACAACCATTGCTGCAGGAATAAAGTATATCACAACATTTCTTGCTCTGTCAAATTTTAGGTTAATTCTATAAATTAAGCTGCTACTCTTTGTAAAATTATTTTACAAGCCGTATCCGAAGTTACAGCTACACTATGACCAATAAACAAAGGAATTGATAAATAACTTCCTGCAACAAGATTATGTGATTCTTCTCCAATTGTAATAGTACAAGAACCTTCAACTATTAGAAAATGTTCGTATTCTTTGTCATGAACTTCGATTGGAGCGCCGTGTTTCAGCCAAACAATAAGTGTTGTTACTTCTTCACATGCACTAATAATTTTAGCATCTATGGTTTCATAATCCTCGGAAACTTGCATATCTGGTCTGTTAATCCATGTTTTAAAATTAGCAACATTACTGTTATTGTTTAATAAGGGCGCAATTGTATACTCTTCGCCATTTTTCAAACGTTCAGTATAGTCAATGGTTGCCATTATCATAGCTTTTGAAGCTGGCGAAATTTCTGGAGCAAAAGCTTCCGAAGTTATTTGTAGTGCTTTAGAAATAGCATCAATTTCTTCATTTATTTCAATGTTTTCATCAGCAAACTTAGTGATATCAATATTTTCTTCGTCAGTAGTCATACCTAACACATACAACTCTAATATTCCTGAATTTATATAATTTTGTATAGTATCCATTTTTATTGCACAGGTGTTTTTTCTTTTAATTGCCCTCTCAAAATTAGAAGTGCTTTTCTCATTCTTGTTTTTACAGTTCCCATAGGTATGTCTAGTTCTTTGCTTATGTCCTCCTGCGTATACCCTTTATAATAAGCAAGTTCTATAAGAATTAGATGTTCAGATTTTAATTTTTCAACCACTTTTTTCAACCCTATTGTATCTAATGAATCTTCGTCAGTTGTAAGGTTGTTTAATGCATATACGTTTTGATCTGTGTTTTGGGTTTTGTTTTTATTATGCTTAGATCTTTTGTAGTCTATACTCATGTTTCGAGAAATGTTAAGCATCCAAGTATATAACCTTCCTTTTGACGCATCATAACTGTCAAAATGATCCCAAATTTTTAAAAATGTTTTTTGCAAAATATCCTCAGACTCCTCGACATCATCAACAATAGAATGAATAACTCCAAATATAGCTTTGGCATAGTTGTCGTGTAAATAGGCAAATGCCTTTTGATTTCGATTTTTTATTAAAATCACTAAATCATCATGATTATATATTATTTTCTCTTTCAAAATTATTTTGTGTTAATTAATTTTTATACTTAATTTCAAAAGTATCATTAACTCAGCCAATACACACCCATTACTGCAGGAATAAAGTAAATTACAATAGTTCTGGCTCCGTCATAATCTTTGGCAATACGTTGCCCAAAAAGTAACATAAGCAAAGTAACACAAGACAAGCAAGCGCCATATTTACCAAAAGTTGTTCCGCCACTTATAGACATTTCGATCATACCTACAATGCATAAAATCCCGGCAATAATTTCGAAAGCTAACAGTGTTTTTAGAGATATTGGCACTTTGTTAGCAAATATAGTTCCTGAGAAATGTTCGGTTAGCCAAGTGATATTTCCGTTCCAATCGGTATATTTATCATATCCAGATTGCAAAAACGTAATGGCAAGAAAAAATAAGACAAAAAGTGAAGCAAGGTTTTCCATAGGTTTATTTTTTATGAATTAATCGGGTTAGTTTTATAGATAAATCGGTTAGGATTATTTTGGCATTTCCGTTGCGTTCTATATGGTATATTGCTTCAGAAATTTCTTTAAATATATCATTTATATTGTTTCCGTTTACAAAAGGCGCAAATTTTTCGAAACTAAATTTTTCTACCGTTGTTTCTAGATAAACTAGTTTTTCGGTTTCGTAATTTAGTAATAAAGCCTGGCGAAACATTTCGATACAAAAATGCAAGAATTTTTTTTGTGTTTCTCGTCCCAAACCAGCAATTTGTTCACTCCACAAAATTAAATCCTGAATCGCTGCGGCGTTTCCTTTGGCTCTAAATGCGGCACGAACCCAAGTCACGAACCATTCTTCAAACGGTAAATCGTCATTTACTTCGTGGCAAAACCGCAAGGCTTTGTTATAATTCCCTTGTGATTTGTGCGCAATTTTTTGTGCTTTTTTAGCTTCTATATTTTGATTAGTAATTAATGCTTCGGTAATAGCATTTTGGCTTAGTGCCGAAAAATGCAAGACTTGACATCGGGAACGAATGGTTTGTATAATATCTTCTTCGTTTTCGGTGATGAGAATAAACAGTGTTTTTTCGGTAGGTTCTTCGAGAAGTTTTAGTAATTTGTTTGATGCGGCAATATTCATTTTATCGGCCATCCAAACAATCATAATCTTATAGCCCCCTTCATAAGCTTTTAACGAAAGTGATTTGAGAACTTCTTGAGCATCTTCTACCCTAATTTCTCCTTGTTTGTTTTTTACATCAAGAATATTGTACCAATCGAAAATACTTCCGTAGGGTTTATCGAATAGAAATTTTCGCCAATCAGCAAGGAAATCTGAGCTTTTTGGTTTTGTTTTTACTTCATCGGTAGTTACTGTTGGATATACAAAATGCAAATCTGGGTGCGAAAAATGATCAAATTTTAAGTTGCAACTTTCCTTCCCGCCACTATTTTCATTCCCGATATTATTACACAAAACATACTGTGAGTAAGCAATAGCGGTTAGTAAAACCCCAGACCCTTCTGGGCCTACAAAAAGTTGCGCATGCGGTATCCTTCCAGCTGCTGCGCTTTGTACTAAATGATTTTTGATGTGTTCGTGACCTACGATTTGGCTAAACTGCATATTGCAAATATAGGTAATACAATAAATTTTACAATATGATTATTGTTAATAAGATGTTTTATTGGCCAATAAAAAATATTGAAAGAACAAGTTACTGTATTGTTTTTTGCAAATTTTTAACAATAAATTTAACTCAATATTAGGAAGTTATCATAATAAAAAATATTTTTGCAAGCGCTAAAAAATAAAAAAGACTGTAAAAACACTTATTTATAACATAAATTTGTATATTTTTATCTTTCGTATAATTTTGGCACGCTTTTAGCAATGTAGTTTAAAACACAAAATCAGTTTTATTGATACGGCTTTTAAATTTTTAAAACAAGTAAATTTAATTTTTTTTATTAAAAAGTTATTAGAATCTTGCAAGTGTAATTTAAAAGGTTGTTTCACGAAACGGTTTAAACCTTAAATTATTAAAATTTTAAACAAATTACCATGAAGAAAATTATCTTTTTTAGCTTATTTTTAATGTTCGTAATAAGCGACGCGAATGCTCAAAAAACAAATAAACCAGTTGGTATTATAAGTTCTGGAGCTTCTTTGAAAAAATTCTATGAAAAAAGCGAATTAGAAACAATGCAAAAAGGAGCATTGTTAGAATTGTATATCGAGCGAATCAAAGTGCTTGTAAATACGTTGCCTTATATTGCATTAACAACTAAGCCGGGTGTAACTATGCAAGATGTTGGAGTTCCTGCTACCCCAGAAAATGATAAAACATTAACATTACAAAAACAAAACACAGAAACTTTTCTTAACTCAACTGTAGATTTTCAAAGAGCCATGACGCCATATGCAGACAAAGGAAACTTGGTTAGCTCTATATTATATTACGAATCTATGTTGAAGGAATTGAGTCAAATAAACGAGTAATTATTTCCCGAGTAATAACTTTTAAATCCTACCCACATGAAAAACCTAGTACAAATTAAATGGATGTTGCTTTTTGTAGTTCTTACTGCAAGTGCACAACAAGAAAAAGGTATAATTGGAACCAGTAACTGGTTAAGCAATTGGACGGAATTTAAACCAGCAAATACTGAGTACAACGAAACTAATCAGATTTTGTACGGTAAGATAACCACAAATACTACTTTATTCAAGAAGAACACCTATCTTTTGCAAGGTCCAGTTTATGTGACAAACAATGCCATACTTACTATCGAGCCAGGAACTGTTGTAAAAGGTGATTACGAAACAAACGGCGCCTTAATTATTACTAAAGGAGCACAAATCATGGCAAATGGTTTGGAAACAGATCCAATTATTTTCACATCAAACAGACCGCAACGTAAAGCTGGTGACTGGGGAGGAATTGCGATTCTTGGAGACGCACCTATGAATAAATTTGGAGGAGCATCATCTTTAAATTTTGATTTAGACCCAAGTCAAACTATTTATGGCGGAACAAATCCTCAAAGTAATTCTGGAATTGTAAGATTCCTTAGAATAGAATTTGCAGGAAAAAAAATAAAAGGATTTAAAGATTACAATGCTTTGTCTCTAGCAAGTGTTGGAAATAAAACGGTTATAGAAAACGTAATGTGTAGTTTTGCTGCTGGTAACTCTTTCGAAATATTAGGAGGAGATGTTACAGTGAGTAAATTAGTATCTCTAAGATCTAGTGGGGATGATTTTAGATTTACACAAGGAACACAATGTAGAATTGATAATTCATTAGCAATTAGACACTCACTTTATTCTTCGTCAACAAGATCAAGATGTATGAATATCGTTTCTTACGAGAAAAAAGAAGAAGCTGATCTTTCTAAAAACCAAACAAATGTAGCGGCTACAAACTGTTCACTTGTAAATACAACCACAACATTAAGCGATGATATTACTAAAGGATTAGTGAAAGAAGCAGTTTATGTAGGAAATAACACATCTGTCTCTATTAAAAGAAGTGTAATATCTGGATTTTATCCAGCAGCAATATTAGACCGCGAGATTAAATTAGAAGCAAGTGTGTTTAAGAAAATTGAATTCAAGGAAGTTTATTTTAATAATTGTAAAGGAAATATTTTTGTTGAAAATACCGCAACAAATGAAGATCTAGAAGATTATTATGGAGCAGGTGGTTTTTATAACTTACATCAAAATACAGAAAATAAAGAAATGTTTTTAGATATATACAATGCTAAAAACAATCCTGATTTTAGAATAAAAATCAGTAAAATTACTGCTTCCAATTCGAAATAAAAACAATAAATATATCTGATTTAAGAAATCCATTAAGAGATAATTCCCTTAATGGATTTCTTGAATTTTATTAATTTTTGGTTTAAAAAAACTAGTTTGTCTTTATACTCTAAATTTTTTTGTTTAAAAAAATAAAATGAATTATTATGAAAAGTAAAATTACTACTCTTATAAATAAGTATATATTCGTTTTTGTCCTAGTGGCATTTTTTTCGTCAACAAAAACTTTTGGGCAAATTGGAACGCCAACTTATGCTTTTACTCAAATTTGTGCTAGTCCAAGTTTCAATAGTTATACAGCAAATTTTACATTTACAACAGCAAATACTTATGTCTTAGAAATGTCTGACTCAAGTGGGTCTTTCACTACATTAACAAGTATATCAATACTATCATCACAAACAACAACTAGCCCTGGAAGTTTTACTTTTTCAGTGCCAACCATAACAGGAGGACAAAATTACAGACTAAGAGTACGAAGTTCAGCTAGTACTGGTTCTAGTTCACCAGCATTTCCAGCTTATTATCAATCATTTAATAATTCATTTTACATAAATAATAAAATTTCTACTGCAAATATTTGTGGCGGTGGTAGTTTTACACTTTCTATAGATAATCCAACTGTTGCAGACCCATCACCAGTATCGTTCCCGAGTTTAAAATATAAATGGTATAACGGAGCAACATTAATTGCAGATCAAATAGGAACATCTATAGATATAATCACCTCAGGAGTATATCACGTAGAGATAGATTATGGTTCATGTACCACAAGCAGTTCTATTACAAAATCACAAAATGTAATGGTAAATATTGTTCCGGTTGGCGCTACATTTACTATAGCCTCGAGTGGTGGTAATACAATTTGTTCTTCAAGCCCAACAACACTAAGTGTGACTGCAGGATATGGATATCAGTGGTTTCGTGACGGTGTTTCAATACCCGGAGCAACTGCTTATAATTATTTAACTAGCCAAGCAGGATCTTATAAGGTTGTTGTTGATCAAGGAGGTTGTTCGTCTACTTCAGCATCATTTGTTTTATCAAACATAAGTTTTAACTCAAGTATAGACGTGCAAGAAGAACCACTTGTAAACATTATTGCAGCTGGAGAAACCAAAACCATTACAGTTACCACAGATGCTGCAAACCCTACTTTCGAATGGTATAAGATAGGTGATCCAACAATTCTAGCAACAACAAACTCTTATAGCACCTCAGACGTAGGACATTATAAAGTACAAATAAACCAAACTACAGGCTGCAACACTCTTAAACAACATTTGTTTGAGCTTAGAGAAGGAATTAATCCAAAAGAAGTGCCAAATCTTATCAGTCCAAATGGCGACAATAAAAACGATACTTGGATTCTTCCGCAAGACTATATAAATGCAAATACCGAAGTTTTAATTATAAGTCCACAAGGAAATGTAGATTTTCAAACAACAAATTACGATAACAAATGGCCTTATAAAGAAATCGTTTTTAAATCGACAAATCCGGTGTATTATTACGTTATATCTAAAGATGGAAGTCCAGTAAAAAAAGGGTCAATCACAATCATAAAATAGCATGAGAAAAGAATTTATAAGTTTATTACTGATTTTAGGTTTCATTTTACCAAACCAAGCACAAACAGGCGGTGTGGTTTCTTTTGATGTACCTGCAAAAAATTCATTAAAATTTAATAAATTCTTAATAAATCCAACTTTTAGTTTTGTACGAGAAGACGAATCTTTTATTAGTATGTACAATAAAAGACAATTCTCAGGACTCGAAAATGCACCTCAAGCTTATTTTGCAAGTTATTCCGGAAAATTTAGAGAAGACAACGGAATTGGTTTCGGATTATTTCAACGAAATTATGGTGTATTAACCACTTTTGGAGTAGTTGGAAACTTTGCCAGAAATATAGAACTCTCTAACGATAGTAATTTTACTTTCGGATTAAATTTAGCATACATAAACAGCGGACTAAATACTGGAAAAATTGTTACAGCAGAAGCTGAACCTTTGTTAGAAACCGTACCAAAAAACTCATTAATTACAATAAATCCAGGATTAAATTATAGCACTGGTTTTGTTGATTTTGGTATATCTGCAAACAATATTTTTACCTATAATTTTTCAGGGTCAGATATACTTTCCGATGATCCAGCAAGAAGTTTTTCAGGACATATCATGTACACAGGTTACATGTATAATTCTGGGTTTTTAGAAAACGGTAAATTTTCGATGATAGTAAAAGGAGAGGCTGCAAAAGGAAAAACCATTTTCGGAACCAATTTACTTCTAAATGCGCCCAAAGCAGGTTGGGTACAAGCAGGATATAATAGCCTTTACGGAATTTCTGCAGGAATAGGTCTTACCGTTGCAAAAAAATTATCAATAGGATATACGCTGGAAAAAGGAATAGGCAACTTATCAAATTTTGGCTTATCACACGAAATTACATTAGCTTACAAACTAAAAGGTTACGGAGATTTCGAAGATTACAAACCAATCGTAAAAGCGACGAAAAAAACAAATCCTGGAACAAAAGCCATAGCAGTTAAGAAAAAATCACCAGCCGAACTTCAAAAAGAAAGAACAGCAGCATTAGCGCTTAAATTAGAACAGGATAAAGCAAGATTAGAAGCAGAACGTTTGCGTAAAGAAAAAGAATTAGCCAATGCTAAAGAAAAAGCCGAAGCATTAGCAGCACTAAGAAAAGCTGAAGCCGAAAAATTATTAGCATTACAAGGTAAAGATAAAGCAGTTTTAGAAGCCGAAAGACAAAGAAAACTAAAAGAAGCTGCTGATGCAAGAGCCAATAACGCAAATGCAGCAAGACTAAAAGCAGAACAAGATAAAGCAAACGCACTAGCAGAATCAGAAAGATTAAGAAGCGAAAAAGCAGCAGCTGATGCTAAAGCCAAAGCAGATGCAATTGCTAAAGCCAAAGCTGATGCAGAACGTTTACTTAAAGAAAAAGCAGATGCTACTGCACAAGCAAAAGCCGAAGCTGAACGTTTGCGTAAAGAAAAAGCAGACGCTGATGCAAAAGCACTTGCAGATACCAAAGCACAAGCAAAATCTGAAGCTGATAAGCTAAAAGCTGAACAAGATAAAGCCAAAGCGGAAGCAGAACGTTTACGTAAAGAAAAAGCTGATGCAGATGCCAAAGCAAAAACTGAGGCAGACAAACTAAAAGCAGAACAAGATAAAGCCAAAGCCGAAGCAGACCGTTTGCGTAAAGAAAAAGCAGATGCCGATGCCAAAGCAGATGCCGATGCCAAAGCACAAGCAAAATCTGAAGCGGATAAACTAAAAGCAGAACAAGATAAAGCCAAAGCCGAAGCCGAACGTTTGCGTAAAGAAAAAGCAGATGCCGATGCTAAAGCACTTGCCGATGCCAAAGCACAAGCCAAATCTGAAGCTGATAGATTAAAATTAGAAGCAGCAGCAAAGGCCAAATCTGATGCTGAAAAAGCAATCGCTGACGCTGCAAATGCCAAAGCCGAAGCTGAACGTTTATTAAAAGAAAAAGCCGAAGCCGCAGCAAAAGCCAAACTTGACGCAGAAAAAGCAATCGCTGATGCAGCAAATGCTAAAGCTGAAACCGAACGTTTGCGTAAAGAAAAAGAAAAAGCAGATGCTAAAGCCAAAGCAGATGAAGAAGCAGAACGTTTGCGTAAAGAAGCTGAAGCCAAAGCTAAAATTGACGCAGCCAAAACCGCTGAAGACAAAGAATTAGATAATTTAAGTCAAGTTTTAGAAGATTCTAAGAAAAATCAAAAACAATCGTTATCTAGATTAGACTCTATTACAAAAGCAAAAGATAATGAGCTAAAAGAACTTAGAAGAGTAAATGACTTGTCTGATAAAGGTATTGTAAGTGAAACCAAAGAGTTTCAAAGTACGAGTGGAGCAAATAGAGCGCTAGAATCTTTGAAAATAGAAATCGCTGAGAGCTCTAAAAACCAAAGTAATTTTATTAAAGAATTTGAAACACTTACAAACGAAAGGTTGAAAAAAGTGCCTAATAAAAATGATATCGTTAATCAAAGTAATCTGAAAAACCTTGAAAAACTTAAACTTGAAAAATTAACTAGCGATAAACAAAACGCAGATTTATTAGCTAAATTAGAACAAATTAAAGCTGAAACTGATATCGAGAAGAAAAGAAGAATCAAACGAGCTCAATTTGACAGTGATGATACGAAATATCAAAAAGACAGAGAAACATTAAAACAAATAAAATTAAGTACTACTCCAACAAGTCAAACTTATAAACCAACAGATTTCGATTTTGGAGAAGAACAAGCTGGTACACAAATTATAAAAAACAATACTAATATAGATGAAGGATACTATATTGTTGTTGCTGCACATAAAGATGTTGCAAAAAGAGATGCATTTGTTAAAAAAGCAATAGAGGCAGGTCAAACAAATATAGACTTCTTCTATAATGCAAATAACGGTACTTACTATATTTACTACCAAAAAGTGACCGATATACAAGACGCTACGAGCGCTATGGAAACCAAAGGAAGCAAACCTTATAACGGCAAAATGGTAATTGTTAAGGTAGAAAAATAAAAGCACAAACTTTTTTTAGCGTTTTTTTTAGAAAAAACGCTAAAAAAATGTTAATTAAATAAAAAAAATAAATAACTTTAGTCCCATTTCTGAATTTAAAAGTTGTCCCCATGAGAATAAAAAACTACCTATTATTGGTTTTAGTCTTTATACTAAGTACGATAAGCGCGAATGCTCAATTAGCAAGACCTTTTGCTGTTAGAAATAATCAGAGTTTAAAAGGTGATATGCATCTCATAGGGAACAACATTCTTAATTTCCCGGCAGGACCTGGAAATAGTACTCCTTATAACTTAACAGGGGCAGCGGCAACAGCTAATGATGCTATCAATATGAGTTATATTGATGTCGATTCAGATGCCTCTACTTTTAGTTCAAGTAGCGCAACACTTACAATACCAGCTGCTAGTGCTTCATGTTATAGAATACGATATGCAGCACTGTATTGGTCTGCAACATATGAGAATAATAATAGAGTACCTATTTCCAATGTTAAATTAAAATTACCAACAAGTGCCACTTATGTAGATATTGCTGCAGATAATTTAATATATGATGAGTTTGTAGGGAATTTACTAGGATCGTCATGTAAGCCTTATGCGGCTTACAAAGACATAACGGCTTTGGTTGTTGCACAAGCCAATCCACAAGGAGTTTATACCGTTGCAAACGTAACTGCCAGCCAAGGAGATCAACCTTGTCCTGGAGGTTATGCGGCAGGATGGAGTATTTATATTGTATATGAAGACCCAAATTTACCAGGTAGATATTTTACCTCTTTCGACGGATTTGCAGGAATAAACGGCACAAATACACAAGATATTGATATTGTTGGGTTTTCAACAATTCCAGCTGGCCCAGTTAGAGCAAAAACAGCCTTCTCAGCATTAGAAGGAGATAATAAAATTACCGGGGACAGATTAAGAATTCGTGGACTATTAACACCTACATTTTCATCGATAATTACACCAGCTAGGGTTACTATAAGTGCAACAGTAACAAATGCAGCAGACAACTTTTTTAATAGTTCTATTACCGACCCTGTTGGTATAATGCCAGCAAGAACACCAAACAGCACAAACACTTTGGGATATGATGCCGGAATTGCAATTATTAATAATCCATTAAATTCTGTAATTACGAATGGAGAAACTGCTGCTAAATTAAGAATGCAGACAGATGGGGATCAATATTACATGTTTTTCAGTGCTTTTGCAATTGATATTATTGAGCCAAATATTGTGCTTACAAAAACAGTACAAAATACGGCAGGTGCAGATATTGGTGGAGCAGATGTAAGCTTATGTCAAGATTTAAATTACACCATCGGTTTTCAAAATATAGGAAATGATGATGCCACTAATTTTACGATTAGAGACGTATTACCGATTAATGTAACTTTTAATCCAGCAGATTTATCATTATCAGGGGCTTTACCCCCGGGAGTAACTTTTGTTTATACAGCAGCAACCAGAACAATCGTTTTTACTATACCAAATAATTTGGTTAATGTAAATGATCCAAGATATGAAATAAAGTTAAAAGTAACTGTGGTTTGTACTTGTGATCAGTTAGATGATGCTTGTTCTAATGTAGTTACAAATCAAGCTTTTGCAAGTTATAGAGGTGTTATAAATACAGCACAAATAACAGATGATCCTAGTTTGTCATCTTTCTCATCATGTAATTTAAGCCCACCAAGTCCAACCAACTTCTTAGTAGGACTTGATGATTGTAATTTTACTACAAATGTTGTTCTTTGTGGAAACAATCCAGTAACACTTACTGCAGCTAATGGTTATTCTAGTTATGTGTGGAGTGGACCAGGAACAATTACACCAGTAGCAGGTACAAATAATCAATCGGTTACTGTAACTCAAATAGGGACGTATACTGTAAATAATATTATTAGCCTTTCACCTTGTAAATCTATTATACAAACTTTTAATGTTATAGATTTTGGTTCAGGAGCATTAACAAATCCAGTTATTCCTTATGCAGACTCAGTTGTAATTTGTCCAAATGATGGTAAACCATTACCACTTATATTTTTGTGTGGTGCAGCAGACTCTCAACTTATTCAGACGAATATTTCCGGAGCAACATCTATTGTATGGGATCAATTAAATACCGCAAGTTGTGCCGCAGTTGTAAACCCTAATTGTGCTAATGAAAACCCAGCTTGTACGTGGGCCAATGTAGGCATGGGGGCAAATTATAATGCTACAGCAGCAGGGCAATATAGAGTGACAATAAATTATCCTAGCGGATGTTCTCGCATATTTTATTTTAATGTTTTTCAAAATTTATTAAATCCAGTAGCCACACCAAGAGATGTTATTTGTACAACACAAGGACAAATAACGATTACAGGTGTTCCAGCAGGATACGAATATCAATTAAATTGTACTGGAGCATGGCAGGCGGGTAATATTTTTACGGGACTTCCATCAGGAATTTATTCTGTATGTGTTCGTCAAACAGGAATAGTTGGTGGTTGCGTATTTACCGTGTCAAATATTCCTATTGTAAATAGAGTTTTTACGGTTTCGGCAATTATTACTCAACCTATTTGTAGCGGAGATAAAGGAACTATAAACTTAGCGGCTAATAATGTTTTGCCACAATATACTTTTACAATTAACCAAATGCCAGGGTCTGTATTAGTTAGTTCGGTTGGTCCTACAAATAGTAGTAGTACAGTTTTTAATAACTTAAACCCAGGAAATTATACTTATACCGTAACAACACAAGATGGTTGTACGGTTACAACACCATTTACAATTAATCAACCGGCACCGATAACAGCAACAGTTGCATTAACAAAACCTTTAGCGTGTACTGCTGGAGAAATTACAGTTTATCCTATTGGCGGAACACCTCCTTACAATTATATTGTTACGGGAGCGGTTAGCGTTACACAAGGAAGTCCAATAATCGCAGCGCCAGTCCCGGGAATATATAACATTCAAGTTGTAGATTTTAATAACTGTTTTGTAAATGTATCTATAACAGTAGCAGTATCACCACCACCAGTATTTAATATTGTAAAAACAGATGTTGTTTGTTCAAGCCCAGCAAATACAGGTTCTATCACTATAAATGTGACGAATGCAAATGGTAGTTCATTACTATATAGTATTGACAATGGTGTTACATTTTTCGCATCAAATGTATTTAATAACCTTATAGCAGGAACTTATAATGTAGTGGTTCAATATACATTAGGAACTTCGGTTTGTACTACAGTTGCACAGCCTGTAACAATTATAGGAGCAAGTCCAATATTAGGAATTTCTACTCTAACAACACCTTATACTTGTACAACAAATGGTGTTATAACTGTGTCTGGCGTTAGTGGCGGAACAGGACCTTATACATATAGTATCGATGGGATTACTTATCAGGCAGGTACTACATTCATCATAACAGCAGCAGGTACTTATACAGTGATAATTAAAGACTTTAAAGGATGTACGTTTACAACAACACCAATCGTTGTGCCAGCATTAGACGGTCCTAAAGATTTATTAATTAGAATCACTTCTAAAATCACTTGTCCAACATTGACAGGTAATTTAAATGCACAACTTATTTTAGGAGGAATTTCACCGATAAGATATAGAATTATTTCTCCTATTGTAACACCTTATAATTCTTCAGGAAATTTCCTAGCATTAACCGCTGGAACCTATTGCTTTGAAGTAATTGATAAAAATGATTGTACTTATTCAGAATGTTTCACATTCGCTGCTGCACCTCCTGCGGTTATTGTACCACAAGTGATAAATAACGTTAGATGTTTTGGAACAGCAACAGGAAACGGACAATTTACAATTACAGGGATTCTAAATAGTACAAATTATAGTTACACACTAACGCCTCCAGGGACAACAGTAAATGGTACTACACCAGCAGCTGGATCTACAACTATTGTAGTTCCTCTAAACAATCTGGTAGCGGGTACTTATAATATTTCGGTATATAATGATGCAAATGAGTGTACTTATACATCATCTCTTACTATTGCACAACCTGCAGTAGCATTAACGGTTTCACTTACGCCAAGTCCAGTAACTTGTTTAGCTAATGGTCAGGTAGTTATAAATGCTTCTAACGGTTGGGGAGGTTATACTTATTCGATTTCACCAGTAGCAGGAACATTATCTGGAAATACATATTCTAATTTACCAGCAGGA
>NZ_JAYURN010000071.1:0-4861 GCF_043756175.1 Flavobacterium sp. | reverse complement strand
TTTGCGGAAGCAAAATAGTTTGTTAAATAGATTTTAGAGAATAGACGAATGGACTTTTTAGTAAGTTTGTTCGTCTTTTTTCTTTATATGATTTTGTCCCAATAAAAAAGGTGAAATTATTAGTTTCACCTTTTTTGCCCCAAATCTACCATAACTTAACCTACTTATGTAATGGTGAAGTAAAAGTATATGGAGACTGTTTTTTTACCAAATAAAAACGATGAATTGTAAAAAAATCCGATGAAAAACATTGTCTAACTGAATTTTGTTAGATTGGTTTCTAACTAAATTTGGTTAGAAATCCTCTGTTTTTTGGTAGATTAAAGATTAAAAAAATAATTTTGTAAGATATTTAAAAAGAAATGTTGTGTTTGGCATCTTTATAAAGAATTTTTGGGTATTTTTTTCCTTGACTTTATTCCAATAAAAAAGGTAGAATTATTAGTTCTACCTTTTTTGCCCCAAATCTACCATAAACTTAACCTACTTATGTAATGGTAGAGCTAAAGTATGTGGAGTTTGTGTTGTAGCCAAATTAAATCGTTGAATTGTAATTATACTCGTTGAACTGTATTTTTATTTGTTTTTAGTATGCTCGAGCATCTTTACCTTCATAAAAATTCATAAATGCTCGGTTTACAACTCGGTTTCCACCAGCTGTTGGATAATCACCTGTAAAATACCAATCGCCTAGATTTTTAGGACAAGCAACATGTAGATCTTCTACCGTTTGAAAAATAATTTTTACTTTTGCTTTTACTGAATCCTCTGTAAGCATTTCTGCAATTTTATCTGACACTTCTTGTGGTTTGAAAGGCGCATAAATTTCGGTTACAAAGTTTACAACTGCATCATCTTTTAGATTTTCTTGTGCTTTACATTTAGTATAAACTTCATCTACAATGTGGTATAAGTTTCTTTCTTTTAGCAGCTCTAAAGCAGCTCTAAAGGCAACCAATCCTTCTAGTTTTGCCATATCTATCCCATAACAGTCCGGATAACGAATTTGTGGTGCAGATGAAACTACAATAATACTTTTTGGCTTCAAACGATCCATCATTTTTATGATACTCATTTTTAACGTCGTTCCTCTAACAATACTATCGTCTATTATAACAAGATTGTCTGTTGGTTTTATCACACCATAAGTGACATCATATACGTGAGCAACTAAATCATCTCGACTGCTGTCTTCGGTGATAAATGTTCGCAGTTTCGCATCTTTTATAGCTACTTTTTCAGTTCTAATTTTTACCGACAATAATTCTTGAAGTGATTCGGTTGTTAGTGTGTCACGATTGGCAAGTATAAAGTTGTTTTTTCGTTGATTTAAAAAATCCTGTGCCGCTTCGACCATTCCGTAAAAAGAAGTTTCTGCTGTATTTGGAATATAAGAGAAAACCGTATTGTCAGTATCATTATCTATAGCTTCTAGAACAGCAGGAAGTATTAATTTTCCTAGATTTTTTCTTTCCTGATAAATTTCGGCATCGCTTCCTCGTGAAAAATAAATTCTTTCGAAAGAACACGCTTTTTTTATAGTTGGAGTAATAATTTCTTCTTCGGAAACTTTTCCATTTTTTTTGATTATTAAAGCATTTCCAGGTTGCAATTCCTGTACTTTTTCGAAATCAACATTAAATACAGTTTGAATAACCGGTCTTTCTGAAGCCACAACCACTATTTCGTCATCTTGGTAATAATAAGCTGGACGAATACCTGCTGGGTCGCGAAATACAAATCCGTCCCCATGTCCTAATAATCCTGCCATAGCATAACCTCCATCGAGATTTTTAGAGGCTCTTTTTAAAATTTTTACTAAATCGAGTCTTTCGGCAATAACTGCTGAGGCTTCTCTTTTCGAATATCCTTCGTTTTTACAATCTTGGTATAAATTAGTTACTTCTTCATCAAGAAAATGACCAATCTTTTCCATGACAGTTACTGTATCTGCCATTTCCTTTGGATGCTGGCCTAACTCTACTAAACTATTGAAAAGTTCTTTAACATTAGTCATGTTAAAATTTCCTGCTAACAGTAAATTTCTATGCATCCAATTATTTTGACGCAAAAAAGGATGTACATTTTCAATACTGTTTTTTCCAAAAGTTCCGTAGCGAACATGTCCTAAAAACAATTCGCCTATGTAGGGAATATTTTCTTTTTGAAGCGCCACATTATCTGCATATTCTGGATGAGCAATCATTTCTTCGTTTACTCTTGCATTTATTTGTGCAAAAACATCTTGTATCGCTTGTGGGTCGTTAGAACGCACTCTGCTTATATATCTTTCGCCAGGATCTACATCTAATTTTATGCTTGCAAAACCAGCACCATCTTGACCACGATTGTGTTGTTTTTCCATCAGGAGATACATTTTTTGTATTCCGTAAAAAGCAGTGCCGTATTTTTCTTTATAAAACTCAAGCGGTTTTAATAATCTTAAAAATGCTATTCCACATTCATGTTTTATTGCATCACTCATTGGGTTGTTGTAATTTTGTAGTTATTTTTTAAATCAAAAACGCCCCGAAATTTCGAGGCGTTTTTATTATAATACTATATCAAATTGTGTTAAAGATTTGAATTGTTTCAATCTCGCGACAACTTCTTCCTTGTTTAATTTTAACATTCTTTCGGTTCCAAATTTCTCAACACAAAATGATGCTAAGTTTGATCCGTGAATGATTGCGGTTTTCATATTCTCGAAAGAAACATTTTCGCTTTGTGTTATAAATCCTGCAAATCCTCCTGCAAATGTGTCTCCTGCTCCTGTTGGATCAAAAACTTCTTCAAGCGGTAATGCTGGTGCGAAGAAAACCTCTTTGTTGTGAAAAATTAAGGCGCCGTGTTCTCCTTTTTTAATTACTACATATTTAGGTCCCATTGTGTGGATTTTCGCTGCAGCTTTTACAAGAGAATATTCTCCTGACAATTGGCGCGCTTCTTCATCATTTATGGTAATAACATCGACACGTTTTATGACGTTTAGTAAATCTTCAAGCGCACAATCCATCCAAAAGTTCATAGTATCTAGAACAACTAATTTTGGTTTTTCTTCCATTTGATCTAAAACACTGCTTTGTACCATTGGATGCAAGTTTCCAAGCATAACAACGTCGGCATTTTTGAAATTTTGAGGAACTTTAGGTTGAAAATCAGCTAAGACATTTAGTTCTGTAGCCAATGTATCTCTAGAATTTAAATCATTATGATATTTTCCGCTCCAAAAGAAAGTTTTTCCTCCTTTTACTACTTCAAGACCTGAAATATCGATGTTTCTAGAGGTTAATAAATCTAAATATTCTTGTGGGAAATCGTCTCCTACAACAGAAACTATTGCAGATTGTAAGTTAAAATGTGAAGCCGAAAGTCCAATATATGTTCCTGCACCACCTAATATCTTGTCTGTTTTTCCGAAAGGAGTTTCAATAGCGTCGAAAGCAACAGTTCCAACAATTAATAATTTATTCATTTCTTTGAGTTTCAAATTAAAGTGCAAAGATAGTTTTTAAGTTACAAAGTTGCAACGATTGAAAGTTGTAAAGTTTTCATAATAGTTTGGCTTCTTCCTTTTCATAAAAAGCATCAATAGAAAGTGTTTTTTGGTTAGATGCGAAAACGGCTAATTCATCGCATCGTTCGTTTTGCGAATGATTGTTGTGACCTTTTATCCACTTAAAATCTACTTGATGTTTTCTGTAAATAATTAGAAAACGTTTCCATAAATCTGAATTTTTCCGGTCTTTAAATCCTTTTTTCTCCCAACCTAAAACCCATTTTTTTTCTACAGAATCTACTACATACTTAGAATCCGAAACCACTAAAACTTTCATATTTGGGTTTTTAAGTTTTTCTAAACCAACAATTACGGCTAATAATTCCATTCTGTTATTGGTCGTATGTCGGAAACTTTCGTAAAATTCTTTTTTGAAAGTAGTTCCTACTAATTCCATCACAACACCATATCCGCCTGGACCGGGATTGCCTTTGGCTGCGCCATCAGTGTATATGTGTACTTCGTGGTTCAATTTATGTTTTTGGGATTAGTAATTTTTCTATCTCTTTTGGAAAACATTCCATTTCTAGTTCATGTATTTTTTGGGCAATTTCTTCTGGCGTTTTACAATTTATAATTGAAGTGTTTTTCTGAAAGATAAATTCACCTTCATCATAATTTTTATTTACATAGTGAATAGTTATTCCCGTTTCTAATTCTTTATTTTCAAAAACTGCTTTGTGAACATTTATTCCGTACATTCCTTTTCCTCCATACTTTGGAAGTAGAGCTGGGTGAATGTTTATTATTTTATTAGGAAAAGCTTCAATAATATTTTCTGGAAACTTTAATAGAAAACCCGCTAAAACAATTAAATCCGGATTTATTTTATTTATTTTATTTAAAACTGTACCATCAGAAAGTTCTGTTTTATCGAATACTTCAGTAGGGACTTTAAGATGATTTGCTTTTTCTAAAACTTTGGCATGTAGATTGTTAGTAAATACTGCGACTACGTTTACTTGAATATTATTTTTAAAATACAAAACAATATTTTCGGCGTTAGAACCCGAACCTGAAGCAAATATTACAACCTTTTTCATTTATACTGTGATTTATATTACGCAAAAAAAAGAATAATAAATGATAATAAATAAAAATAATTGCTCTTTGTGAAAATATTTTTTTAAATTCGTGGTCAGATTTATTAACTAAAATGTGGTTTTAAGATAAAGTTTTTTATTTTTGCCATCAAATTAAAAATTAAAATTAAAGATTATGTCAGACATTGCATCAAGAGTAAAAGCGATTATCGTAGACAAATTAGGCGTTGACGAAAACGAAGTTGTAACAGAAGCAAGC
>NZ_JAYURN010000070.1:0-14535 GCF_043756175.1 Flavobacterium sp. | reverse complement strand
ATGATGTTTAGTTAATTTTTTAAGATTGCAAATATACAACTATTTATGATACAAGCAAGTTGGGATTAATTTTTTTAATTTATTTTTTGAAATAATCATTCTTATTTATTTCAATGTGAGCTAAAAACATTTTGAATGAGGTAGTTTTATTAAAAAAACCATTTCATATATAACGAAATGGTTTTTGTATTAATATTTTTAATCGATCTTATCCCAACAAATTTAAAACTACATTAGGAAATAATCCCAAAGTAATATTTAATATTAAAGCTACAACAGCCACGATTTGATACATTACAGGAACTTTAGGTAAAGATTGTTCGTTGTCTTTTGTGTACATCGCAAGGATTATTTTAAAATAATAACCCACACTTATAATAGAACTTATAATCGCTACAATAACTACAACCAACCAACCTGTATGCATCAATTGATTTAGTAAGAAAAATTTTGCAAAGAAACCTGATAATATAGGAATTCCTGCCATAGACAACAAGGAAGCTGTTAATATTCCAGCTAATAATGGGTGTGATTTTCCAAAACCATTAAAACTATCAATCGTTTCGTTTTCTTTGTCTTTAGTCACATAAATTACAATTGCAAAAAATGCAATCCCCGCAATTGCATAAGCTGAAGCATAATATAATAAGGTGCTCGCAGCGTTATTCATTAACAAAAGAGTAGAAACCATAAAACCTGCGTGCGATATTCCTGAAAAAGCAAACATACGTTTTACATTATTTTGACGCAATGCCATAATATTTCCTAAAACCATTGATGCAATTGCTACACAAACAATAATGAGTTGAAGAGAATAATTCTGGTTTGGCATAAGAGCCGTTACTAACTTGTATAATGTTGCCATCGCCACAATTTTAGCCAAACTACTCATAGTTGCAGTAGTAAGAGCAGGAGCTCCTTCGTAAACATCCGGTGCCCAAAAATGGAAAGGAACAGTTGCAATTTTGAACAGCATTCCTATTAACAAAAATATAATGCCTATAAAATACCATTGTGGATAATTTGTACTGTGAATTATTTGTGATATTGAATTCAAATCGAAACTTCCAGTTGCGCCATATATCAAACAGATTCCGAAAAGTATAATTCCTGAAGCGAACGAACCCATAAGGAAATATTTCATTCCTGCTTCATTACTTTTTAAATTTAATCGATTGCTTGCTGCTAGAATATATAGAGAAATAGATAAAACTTCGATTCCTAAGAAGAACATAGACAAGTTTCCGAAAGAAACCATAGCTACTGCTCCTGCTAAAAGAAATACTTTTATTCCTACATAATCGGAGATTTTAGTTGCTTGCTCTTTATAAAACTCATGACTTAGTGCCACTAAAAAGACAGTAATTAGAATAAATAGACTTGAAAATGCTACCGAAAATTTATCAACAACCATCATATTATTATAATAAGTACCTAGATGATTATAAGTAGATATGTTAAAACCTAAAATAACTAAAAGTCCAATGATTGTAATTGGGACAATTATTTTTCTTGCATTAAAAATCTCTGCAATAAGTGACAATATCCCTAATCCTGATATGTATATAAGAGTATTCATTCTTTATATTTCTTTTTTATATTACTGAATTCAAAAAATTATGAACTCTAAATTTTATTAATTTTTGTCACTATTTCTTGTAATGCAGGCGTAATCAAATCTGTGATTGGTTTTGGAAACAATCCAAAAAACAACAATACAACAATTATTACTACGAAAACAATCGTTTCGTTTGTCGTTATCGATTGAAATACTTTTGCATTCGCTTCGCCCAACATAACGTGTTGAAACATTTTTAGCATATAAACCGCACCTAATATAATCGTTGTTCCTGCAATAACTGCAAACCAAATATTAGCACTGTATAAACTGTATAGTAAAGTAAATTCTCCAACAAAATTGAATGTTCCTGGCAATGCAACCGAAGCCAACATGATTATCATAAACATCGAAGCAAATTTATTATCTTGAATTCTGATTCCGCCCATTTCAGCAATTTCTTGTGTATTGAAACGTCTTTCTATTACTTCGGCAGCAAAGAAAAGTCCCACAACTACAAATCCGTGAGCAATCATTTGTAAAACTGCACCACGCAAACCATCTAAAGTTAAGGTATAAGCTCCGGCGGCAATTAAACCAACGTGAGCAAGTGATGAATAAGCCAATAATTTTTTAATGTTTTTTTGTTTTAAAGCGACTATCGAACCATATACAACCCCTGCAACACTCAATCCAATAAGAATTGTCATATATGTTTTTGCAGCGAAAGGAGCTATTGGCAATTGCCAACGAATGACACTATACAATCCCATTTTTAGCATGATTCCTGAAAGCAACATCGTACCAACTGTTGGTGATTTTTTATACACATTTGCTTGCCAAGTATGAAAAGGGATAATTGGAATTTTGATAGCGTAAGCCAAAAATAGGGCTAAGAATATCCAAAATTGTTCTTGATCGGTTAAATGTACAGCATACAAATCTCCAATCATTAAACTTCCTGCTTTTTGGAATAAATACATAAATGCAACTAGCATAAACAATGAACCCGCTAAAGTATAGATGAAGAATTTAATTACTGCTTTTTTACGATCTTCAGCATCTCCGTTACCCCAAACAAGTGCTATAAAATAAATTGGGATTAATGACAATTCCCAAAAAATGTAATACAAGAAAGCATCTGCACTAAGAAATGTTCCTACCATTGCAAATGACATAAACAATACTAAGGCATAGAAATTTTTGCTGTTTTTATATTCATTCCCGAAAGAAGAAAATATAATTATTGATGTTAAAACTGTCGTTAGAAGTAGCATCGCCAATGATAAACCATCAACTTTTAAAGCAATATATAAGTTAGGATTAGAAATCCAATTCGCTATAAAATCAGAATTTATTCCGTGATTGTATTGATTTAATATAAATATTGATCCAACAATTGACGCTAAACTGAAAAACAAAGCTACTGTTTTAGCAAATTTATCTCCTGCAAAATAAGTTGCCACAGCACCGAATAATAAAAATATGAGTATAAATGATACGTTCATTGTGTGTAATTATTAAACTAAAAATAAATAAATAAATATCGAACAAACTCCCAATACAAAAGCAAAAAGATACAATCCTATGCTTCCATTTTGAACTAATTTTCCTTGATTTCCAATTTCGTTTGTTATTTTCCCTAAACCGAAAACAAATCCAGAAACCGCAGTTTCAATGTATTTTCTGAAGAAATGTGATACTTTATATAATGGATTTACGATAACTGCATCATATATTTCATCTATATAATATTTATTGTATAAAACTTTAGCAACTCCTTTAATTTCAGAATCTTCTGAAGGAACTTCACTATTTTTAATATATTTAAAATAAGCAATTCCAATTCCGACTAAAGCACCAACGGTCGCAACTGCCATTAGCATATAAGCAGTTCCATCTAAATGGTGTTCTGCATGACCAACTTTACCAAATAATGGTGCTAAATAATGATTTAACCAACTGTTTCCTGGCAAACTAATAAGTCCGCCAATAGCAGCCAAAAATGCTAAAATTATTAATGGAATAGTAATTAAACTAGGACTTTCGTGTAAATGATTTTTTTGTGCATCAGTTCCTCTAAATTCTTTGAAGAATGTCAAATACATTAATCGAAACATATAAAATGCAGTCATGATAGAAGCTATCGAACCAATAATCCAAAGAATCATATTTCCGTGGAAAGCTGTCATTAAAATTTCATCTTTAGACCAGAATCCTGCAAAAGGAAAGATTCCTGAAATTGCCAAAGTCGAAATCATCATCGTCCAAAATGTAATTGGCATATATTTTTTCAAACCACCCATTTTGCGCATATCTTGTTCTCCATGTAAAGCATGAATTACAGATCCAGAACCTAAGAACAAACAAGCTTTGAAGAAAGCATGTGTGATAACATGGAAAACGGCTACTTCATAAGCACCAAGACCCAATGCTAAAAACATTAATCCCAATTGTGAAACGGTAGAATAAGCCAATACTTTTTTAATGTCATTTTGAACCAATCCTATCGAAGCAGCTACAATGGCAGTAATTGCTCCAATAATTGCCATTATATCTTGAACATACGGTGCTAAATCGAATAAGAAATTCATTCTGGTTACCATAAAAATACCAGCGGTAACCATCGTCGCAGCATGAATTAATGCCGAAACCGGAGTTGGTCCAGCCATCGCGTCTGGCAACCAAGTATATAATGGAATTTGTGCTGATTTTCCACAAGCTCCAATGAATAGACATAGAGCAGCGATAGATAATAATGGATTTGATAAAATATCACTATTTGATAAAATGCCGCTTTTTAAAGTAGCGTAATCTAAAGTATTGAATAAATATCCTAGAATAAATATCCCAATCAACAAACCTAAATCACCAATTCTGTTCATGATAAAAGCTTTTTTGGCTGCATCATTATACTCTTGATTTTTATACCAAAAACCAATTAGTAAATAAGAACACAATCCAACACCTTCCCAACCAATGAACATTACCAATAAATTACTTCCTATGACCAATGTGATCATGAAAAACACAAACAGATTCAAATACGCAAAAAACTTGTGCATATTCTCATCATCGTGCATATAAGAAATAGAATACAAATGAATTAATGTCCCAATTCCAGTCACGAACAACAACCAAAGAATAGACAATTGGTCTAATAAAAATGAGAAGTTAACATTGAATTTCTCTAAAGAAATCCATTGAAACAAATCAATTTGAATTGGTTTCACATTCGATTGAATAAGTGCAAAGAAGTATGTAGTTGCGTAAAATGATATCAGAATCGATAATGTTCCTATAGCTCCTACAATGGTTTTTCCTGCTTTTTTTCCAAGAAAAACATTAAATAAAAATCCACAAAGTGGCGCTAACAATAATACTAAAGCTAAATTTTTTTCCATTAGTATTTATCCTTTTAAGTTTTTTAAATTATCGATATCAATAGAACTTAAATTTCTATAAATCGATACTAATATTGCCAATCCTACGGCAACTTCGGCAGCAGCCACAGCCATCGAGAAGAATACAAAAACTTGTCCTTGCGCATCTTGATGAAAAGTTGAAAATGCTACAAAAAGTAAATTAACTGCATTGAGCATAATTTCGATAGACATAAACATAATAATGGCATTTCGTCGGTACAAAACCCCGAAAATTCCGATACAGAACAAAATCACACACAAAAAGATGTAATTTTCAATTCCTATTTCTACTAATATATTATTCATTTTATTGAATTGATTTTTCTTTTTTAGACAATAACACTACACCCATCATTGCTACTAATAACAATACAGAAGCAAATTCGAAAGGCACCATATATTCATTAAGTAATACTTTACCCAAAACTTTTATTGATTGAAAATCCTGACCAGAAGTTCTATAAGATTCAATTTTCGGCATAGCTTTTATGAAAACGGCTAACATCACATAACAAACCAATCCAAAGGATACGGCTGCTGCCAATTTTGATGCGATTTTTTTATGAGGCTCGCCTTCTTCGTTCAAATTCATCAACATAATCGTGAATAAAAACAAAACCATAATGGCTCCAGAATACACTATAATATGAACGATAGCTAAAAATTGTGCGTTAAATAATAAATAATGACCTGCAACACTAAAGAAGCAAATCACCAAATAAATAGCACTATGAATAGGGTTTTTACTAATGATAGTTAAAAATGCAGTCGACAATGTGATGGCCGACAAAAAGTAGAAAATAATTAATAAGGTACTCATGAGTTAGCGTTTTTAAGTTGTGCATTTTGCATTGCGATATCTAAAGGCATAACTAGTTTGTCTTTACCAAAAATAAAATCTTCACGCTCATAGCTTGAAGGCACGAGCACTTTTGAAGTTGTTAAGTAAATGGCATCTTTTGGGCAAGCTTCTTCACACAAACCACAAAAAATACAACGCAACATATTTATTTCATATATTTCAGCGTATTTTTCTTCACGGTACAAGTGTTTTTCAGTCGCTTTTCTTTCGGCAGCTTTCATTGTAATGGCTTCTGCAGGACAAGACAGTGCACACAAACCACAAGCAGTACAGTTTTCACGGCCTTGTTCATCACGCTTCAACATGTGTTGACCACGATATACGGGACTCATCTCGCGCACTTGCTCGGGATAATGAATCGTTACTTTTTTTCTAAAAAAGTGCTTGATTGTAATAAGTAATCCTTTTACAATCGCCACAAGATAAAGGCTTTCTAAAAAAGTCATCTCCTTGTTGGAAACTTGTTTTTTTCTACCCGATAATGAAATACTTTGTATATCCATTCTGTTTATTATTATTTTTTAGGAGCTATTTCCTGCTATTCGTTACAATCTGTCATTGCGAGGAACGAAGCAATCTATTCAAGATTTTTCATTCGCAATAACAGGATTTCCACTGCTATCAGGGCTAGGGCATTCCAGTATTATTAATCTTTATTTTTTATAACCAATTCTATTTCTTTCTATTGTGTTTTCTTTTTTGTCAATTAATTCATCTAAATAACTAAAAACCAATTCGATGTTTTTGTCGTGATTGATTAATTTTTTCTTAATCATATCAACTTCTAATTTTAAATTCAAATTATCTATCAAGAAATCTCGTAAACTAACAAAAACTTCAATAATCTTAATACTCATTTCAGTTGCTCTTTCACTTTTTAGAACATTTGATAATTGCAAAACACCGTGTTCTGTAAAAGCGTATGGCAATTTCCTACTTCCTCCCCAACTTGAAGTCGCAATTTGCGACTTCAAGATTTCATATTCATTTTTGTCTAATTGAAACATAAAATGTTCAGGAAATTTTAATACGTTCCTCTTTACTTGTTCATTAATTCTTTTAGTTTCTACTTGATAAAGTTCCGCTAAATCGATATCTAACATTACTTTTAGACCTCTAATCAGATAGATTTTGTTTTGAATAATTTCATTTGGAATAATTGTCAATCTATTTTCCATCTTATTGATTTTCAATGGTATCGCAAAATGCGATACCTTTAGTTTTTATTTAATTAAATAGATCTAAAACTTTGTAAAATCAATTAAATATAATTAAACTTACTTAAACAACAACAAACAAATTCCCGTAACCATAATATTTAAAATCGCTAATGGAATTAAAATTTTCCAACCCAAATGCATTAATTGGTCATATCTAAAACGTGGAATCGTCCAGCGAACCCACATATAAAAGAAAATAAAGCCACAGATTTTAATAAACAAAGCTAAGAAACCTAAAATATTAGCAGTATTAACTCCAACGTTTTCAACCATCCATTGCATTCCTGGATAATTGTATCCTCCGAAGAATAAAACAGCTAAAATGGCTGATGAGATAAACATATTCGCATATTCAGCAAATAAATAAAATCCCATTTTCATAGAAGAATATTCTGTATGGTAACCACCAATTAATTCACTTTCGCATTCTGCTAAGTCAAAAGGTGTTCTGTTTGTTTCTGCAAAAGCACAAATTAAAAAGATTAAAAACGAAACGGGTTGGTAAAATACATTCCAATTCATTCCCGCTTGTTGTGCTGATATTTCTCTCAAGCTCAATGTACCAGTCATCATCAATAAAGCAATCATAGACAATCCCATGGCTACTTCATACGAAACCATTTGCGATGCCGCACGAACCGCTCCCATTAAGGAAAATTTATTATTTGATGCCCAACCACCAATCATGATACCGTAAACTCCAACAGAAACTACTGCAAAAATGTACAATAAAGCATTGTCAATATCAGTTGCTTGTAATAATATATCTCTACCAAAAAGATGTAATTTATCTCCCCAAGGTATCACTGCACTGGTCATCAAGGCTGTACTCATAGCAATGGCTGGCCCTACGACAAACAAAAATTTATTGGGTGTGTTAGGAGAAAATTCTTCTTTCGAAAATAGTTTTAATCCATCGGCAAGGGGTTGTAATAATCCGCCCCAACCGGCACGATTTGGTCCAACTCTATCTTGCAAAAATGCAGCTACTTTACGCTCTGCCCAAGTAGAATACATGGCCATAATCATTGTTAAAGCAAAAACTACAACAATGACAACGCTTTTTTCTATTATAAATGCACTATCCATTTTTCTTTGAATCTATAAGGTTGCCATCAATTTTTTCGTTGTAATCAATCTCAGACATACTAATTTTTTTATGGTCAATTTCTCTACCTTCTAATATTAATTTTTCAGTATCAATAACTACTTTGTCCGTTTTTCCGAAGTATTTATTTTGATTGATAACCGAATCTTTTTCGAATTCACGTGGGCCTTCAATAGTCCAATCATTAACCTCTTTATGGTCGAAACGACAGCCGTTACAGATAAATTCTTCTACTTCATGGTACACATCTTTACGACCAGTTACCCTTTGAATTTCTCCACCAAACATCCAAACGGTTGTTTTTCCGCAACATTTGTCACAATCTCTGTGTGCATTGTATGGTTTATTGAACCAAACTCTCGATTTGAATCGAAATGTTTTATCGGTTAATGCACCAACAGGACAAACATCAATCATATTTCCAGAGAATTCATTGTCAATTGCTTTAGAAATGCATGTTGAAATATTGGCGTGATCTCCACGATCCATCACACCATGAACCCTATCATCAGTCAATTGGTCTGCTACTTGAACACACCTTTGACATAAAATACAACGGTTCATGTGTAGTTGAATATTTGGGCCAATATCTTCTGGCTCAAATGTTCTTTTTTCTTCGATGAAACGAGATTTTGGATTTCCGTGTTCGAAACTTAAATTCTGTAAATCACATTCTCCGGCTTGATCACAAACTGGACAATCTAACGGGTGGTTAATTAACAAAAATTCTGTTACCGATTTTCTTGCCTCTTGAACCCTTGGAGAAGCTTTACTGGCTATTTCCATTCCGTCTTGACAACCAGTTACACAAGATGCCATTAATTTAGGCATGGGTCTTGGATCTGCTTCGCTACCTTTTGTTACATCAACCAAACAACAACGGCATTTACCGCCGCTACCTTCTAGTTTTGAGTAATAACACATGGCTGGCGGCACTACTTCGCCTCCAATCATTCGTGCTGCTTGCAATATGGTTGTTCCTGGTGCTACTTCTACACTTTGTCCGTCTATGGTTACTTTCATTTACCAATATTTAACTCCTACGGAGTAATTTTTATTCTTCGATATAATCTGTTTGTGGGATATTTTTATCTTCACAATATTTTTCTGCTTCCGAATCATTTATAAAATAACTATCACAAAATTCTTCAAATTCTTTTTCTGTCGATTTTGAATATTTTTCATTTGCCATCATTAATTTTTCGGTTTGTTCTATAAATTTCTCAAAATCGATATTAATTTTACATAATTTATCAATGGTTTTAAAATCTAAATCTTTATACCTTGCTTGAAATAGTATTTTACTTTCATACGGATTTGTTTTTAATAATATAACACCAATTCCAAACGACTGATTGAGGCGTTCCATTTCTTCTTTTATATTGTCGCTAACTTCAAAAGCAACCAAATATCCATAATTCGCCCAACTTGAATTTGAAACAGCTTGAAAAAAACATTTTTTTAACTCGTAATCGGTGTTTATTTCTTTTTTAATTTCGTATGATGTCAATTTAAAAGTGTCAATTCGATTAACTGCTTTCAAAAATGTTTGACTTACGTTTGTTTGTAATTTCAAAAATCTAATTCCCACCATATCTGGGTGAACCCATTTCTGGTGTTCGTCGCTCCTGTTGGATTGTTCGTGAAAAATAGTTTTAGAAAACTCCCCCGATGCTTTTAAAAAACTACTCAAGAGTTTGTGTAAATCTCTTTCCTCGTAAGTTTTACTTTTTATTTCTTTTTGAGTTTTTACTTCTTTTGGCGTTTCATTTTCAGTATTTAAACTTGCTTCATTTTTGGATAAATAATATACAAAAAAACCATTTTCTTTTTTAATTCTTTTTACTCTTGCATCCTCGTTTCTAATAAAATGACCTAATTGTGCTGATACTGTACCTGCGGGTGTTTTACTTCCGCCAAAATCATAATATTTTTTTGCATTTATATAATTGTAAACTTCAATCGAAGTTACAAGATTGTTTAGTTCTTCTAAACTTATTATTACTGCTTCTTTTATTGTCATTTTATACTTATTTTAACTCTTTTTAACTCTTGCAGGGTTTGAAACCCTGTTAGGGTATTTAGAGTCAAACTATTTTAAATTTCTTGTTTTACTATCAAATGCTTCACTTTCTCAAATGGCTCATTCACAAAGTGGTCTCTATTTTTTATTTTTTCCGGAAAACGAACATGGTATTCAAACTCCTCTCTAAAATGGCGAATCGCTGCTGCCACTGGCCAAGCTGCTGCATCGCCTAAAGGACAAATTGTATTTCCTTCTATTTTACTTTGAATGCTCAATAGTAAATCGATGTCTTCTTCACGGCCATGACCGTTTTCTATTCTGTGTAATATTTTTTCCATCCAACCTGTGCCTTCACGGCAAGGTGTACATTGACCGCAAGATTCATGGTGGTAAAAACGAGAGAAATTCCATGTGTTACGAACAATACAAGCTCTGTCATCATATACGATAAACCCGCCTGAACCTAACATGGAACCTGTAGGAAAACCTCCATCTGACAAACTTTCGTAAGACATTAAACGGTCTTCATTATTGGCGGTTTTGTATATTAAATGAGCTGGTAAAATGGGTACTGAACTTCCTCCCGGAACTAATGCTTTTAGAGGCCTATCGGTTGCCATACCACCCAAATATTCGTCGGAATTCATAAATTCAAATACAGACAATCCCATTTCGATTTCGTAAACCCCAGGATTTTTAATATTTCCTGAAGCAGAAATTAATTTGGTTCCTGTAGAACGACCTATTCCTATTTCGGCATAAGAAGCTCCTGAATTATTCACAATCCAAGGCACAGCAGCGATAGTTTCTACGTTATTTACAACAGTTGGATTCCCCCAAAGTCCAGATACTGCTGGAAATGGTGGTTTGATACGAGGATTTCCTCTTTTTCCTTCTAATGATTCGATTAATGCAGTTTCTTCACCACAAATGTAAGCTCCTCCTCCAATTTGAACATATAAATCCAAATCGTAGCCAGTTCCTAAAATGTTTTTACCCAACCAACCGGCAGCTTTTGCTTCGGCAATGGCTCTTTCTAAAATTTTATACACCCACATATATTCTCCACGAATATAAATGTAAGATAAGTTTGCACCCAAGGCATAACTAGAAGTTATCATTCCTTCGATTAATAAATGAGGAATAAATTCCATCAAATATCGGTCTTTGAATGTTCCTGGTTCAGATTCATCTGCATTACAAACCAAATGACGTGGTTTCCCCGATTTCTTATCGATAAAACTCCATTTCATTCCCGCTGGAAATCCTGCTCCTCCACGACCACGTATTCCAGAAGTTTTTACTTCTTCTACAACTTCGTCTGGTGTTAACGTTTTTAGTGCTTTCTCTACTGATGCATAACCGCCTTCACGACGATATACTTCGTAAGTTCTAATCCCTGGAACGTTTATTTTGTCTAATAATATTTTTTTTGACATCTTATTTATCGTGTAATATTATTTTATTGTCTTTACAATCAGTAATTAACTGATCGATTTTTTCTTCTGTCAAGTGTTCTTTATAGAAATCGCCTAGTTGCATCATTGGGGCATAACCACAAGCACCTAAACATTCTACACCACGAACTTCAAACAATCCGTCTTGAGTTGGTTCGCCAACTTTTACACCTAATTTATTGCAGGTATAATCCATTAAATCTTCTACTCCATTTAAACAACAAGGTGAAGTTTGACAAAATTCGAACATATATTTACCAATAGGTCTTCTATTATACATGGTATAAAAAGAAACAACTTCGTATACTTCTACGGGTTTGATATATAAAATTTCAGCTACTTTGTCTTGCAATTCGATACTCAGCCAATTGTCGTGAGCATCTTGCACTTCGTGCAAAACAGGCAATAAGGCTGATTTTCTTTTATCTTCTGGATAATGACTGCACAATTCATTGATACGCGTCATCAAAGCTTCCGTGATATTGATATTTTGTTTGATCTGTGTTTTTTCCATAATTATTAAGCGTCTAATTCGCCCGCAATTACATTAAGGCTTGATAATATTACGATAGCATCCGATAATAATGCTCCTTTAATCATTTCTGGATAAGCTTGATAGTATATAAAACAAGGACGACGGAAATGTAATCTGTACGGTGTACGACTTCCATCGGTAGTTAAATAAAATCCTAATTCTCCGTTTCCTCCTTCTACAGCGTGATAAATTTCAGCTACTGGAACAGGAACCTCTCCCATCACAATTTTGAAGTGATAAATTAATGATTCCATATTATGGTACACATCTTCTTTTGGAGGAAGGTAATAATCTGGAACTTCTGCATGGTACACATTTCCTTCTGGCATTTTAGTTAATGCTTGACGAATGATGCTTAAACTTTCCCAAACTTCGGCATTACGAACACAAAAACGGTCGTACGTATCACCTGATTTTCCTACTGGAATGATGAATTCAAAATCTTCATATGACGAATACGGTTCAGAAACACGAACATCATAATCGATAGCCGCCGCACGTAAATTTGGACCTGTAAATCCATACGCCATAGCTTGTTCAGCAGAAATAGCACCTACATTTACCGTTCTATCAATAAAGATTCTATTTCTTTCGAAAAGATTTTCAAATTCTTTCCAACAAGCTGGAAATTCTTCTAAGAAGGTATTTAATAATTCGAAAGCTTTTGGTGACCAATCTCTTTCGAAACCGCCAATTCTTCCCATATTTGTTGTAAGACGAGCACCACAAATTTCTTCGTAGATTTCGTAAATTTTCTCTCTAAATTGGAATACGTATAAAAACCCTGTATAGGCTCCAGTATCGACACCCAAAATCGAATTACATATAATATGATCCGTTATACGCGCTAATTCCATTACAATAACTCTTAAATATTGTGCGCGCTTAGGCACTTCAATATCTAATAATTTTTCTAATGTCATCCACCAAGCCATATTATTGATAGGCGAAGAACAATAGTTCATTCTGTCTGTCAACGGAGTGATTTGATAAAAAGGACGGTTTTCGGCAATTTTTTCGAACGCACGATGAATATAACCAATGGTTGGTTCGGCATCAACTATACGTTCACCATCCATCAACAAGATATTTTGAAAAATACCGTGAGTGGCTGGGTGAGTAGGTCCTAAATTCAAGATCGAAAGCTCGCTTCCATCTTCGTTTAGTTTCTCTTTAATTATTTTAGCATAGCGATGCTCTGGTGGTAATAATAGTTCTGACATTTTATAATGTTGAATTATTTATTTTTATGAATTTGATGGTGTTCTACCAAAAAATCTGTCGTCTTTGTCTGTTCTTCCTGAATCTTCCATTGGAAATTCTTTTCTCATCGGAAAAGATACCATTTCGTCCATATTCAAGATTCTTTTTAATTGTGGATGGCCTATAAAATTGATCCCGTAGAAATCATAGGTTTCACGTTCCATCCAATTGGCACACAAGAAAATATTTGAAATTGTTTTTATTTCAGGAGTTTCTCCATTAATAAAACTTTTGATTCTGATTCTTTTATTTTCAATCCAATTGTGCAAATGATATACTACAGCGAATTGTTCGTTCACAGGGCTATCTGGATAATGAATACCGCACAAATCGGTTAAAAAGTGGAAATTTAAAGACTCTTCATTCTTCAAAAATAAAATCACTGAAGTCATTTTATCAGATGCCACTTCGAAAGTAAAAATGTCTTTTTCTTGACGAAAATTCACGACACTTTCTCCGAAAGTTTCTGTTAAATTATCTTGAATTTGGGTGTTTTCTAAAGCCATGTTCTTATTTAATGTTATAAGATGCTAATAGTTCTTGATATTCTGGTGAGCTACGACGACGAACAGATTCAGACTTAACTAATTCTTGCAAACGCATTACTCCATCTACAATTTGTTCTGGTCTTGGCGGACAACCTGGCACATAAACATCTACTGGAATTACTTTGTCTATTCCTTGTAAAACAGAATAGGTATCGAAAATCCCTCCTGAAGATGCACAAGCTCCAACTGCGATTACCCAACGAGGCTCTGCCATTTGTTCGTAAACTTGACGTAAAATAGGCGCCATTTTTTTCGAAATGGTTCCCATAACCATTAGCATGTCTGCTTGGCGAGGAGAGAAACTTACTCTTTCTGACCCAAAACGCGCTAAATCGTAATGAGAAGCCATAGTAGCCATAAACTCGATTCCGCAACAAGAAGTTGCAAACGGCAAAGGCCAAAGTGAATTGGCACGAGCTAAACCTACGACATCGTTGAGTTTGGTGGCGAAAAAACCTTCTCCGACAACTCCTTCTGGTGCTTCTACTATATTTGTTTCCATTTCTAATATTAGATTTTAAATTTTAAATATT
>NZ_JAYURN010000069.1:0-45486 GCF_043756175.1 Flavobacterium sp. | reverse complement strand
GAATAATTTGGTTTCGTAAACCAATAATTCTTCTTGCATTAACAATTGAAAAATTGGGATCCTGTTTTAAAATCCTATTCATTGCCTCTCCGATAATTTCTAAATTGCGTTCAATACCTCTTTTTAATAATTGATTTTTAGAATAATTAAAAAAAGATTTCTCTTCGTTTGACAAGAAAAGATCTATTTCTTCAATTGATAATTTTATATCGTATAAAGACTTCAATATTTTCTCATCCATATATTAATTGTTTTTCTCGATCAACAACTTTTCTAAATATTGGATTTTTAATTGCCTGATTTTCCACCAAATCAATTGGTCTATTAAAAAGCAATTCCGCTTTCTCCTTAAAATCCATATAATTATCAAAATAAATAGCCAAATCCATAGTGTCAAATTGGACAAGCATGTCAATATCACTGTCGGTTTTGAAATTTTTGGTAAGAATAGAACCAAAGAAATACAATTGTTTCACGTGATGTAACACGCAAAGGTCATTCAATTTTTCTTTATTGTCGTCTATTAATTTCATAAACTAAATTTTAATAATTGTCGGTGGTTCTTCCAAAGAAACGATCGTCTTTGTCTGTTCTTCCGCTATCTTCCATTGGGAATTCTTTTCGCATAGGAAAAGAAATCATTTCATCCATATTTAAAATACGTTTCAATTGTGGATGACCAATGAAATTTATCCCATAAAAATCGTAGGCTTCTCTTTCCATCCAATTGGAACTCAAGAAAATATTTGATATCGATTTTATTTCTGGATTTTCACCGTTAATGTACGCTTTGATTCTAATTCTTTTATTCTCGTACCAATTGTGCAAATGATACACAACCGCAAATTGATGATCTTCATCATTGTCTGGATAATGAATCCCACACAAATCTGTTAGAAAATGAAAACGTAATGTCGAATCATTTTTCAAAAAAAGAATCACTGCAGTTATTTTATCCGCAGCGACTTCAAATGAAAATATATCTCTTTCTTGCTTGAATTCAAAAACAGAAGAATCAAATGTTTCTACTAATTTATCTTGAATTTGTATCGTTTCTAGCGCCATTATTTATTTGATATTATAAGAAGCTAATAGTTGTTGGTATTCTGGAGAACTTCTTCTTCTTACTGATTCTGTTCGCACCAACTCTTGCAATTTCATAACTCCGTCAACAATTTGTTCTGGTCTTGGCGGACATCCAGGAACGTAAACATCTACGGGAATTACTTTATCAATTCCTTGTAAAACCGAATACGTATCAAAAATTCCACCTGAAGAAGCACAAGCTCCAACAGCAATTACCCAACGAGGCTCTGACATTTGTTCGTAAACCTGACGTAATATAGGCGCCATTTTCTTTGAAATCGTACCCATTACCATCAACATATCCGCTTGACGAGGTGAAAAACTTACACGTTCTGAACCAAATCGTGCCAAATCGTAATGCGAAGCCATTGTTGCCATAAATTCAATTCCGCAACAAGAAGTTGCAAAAGGCAATGGCCACATAGAATTGGCACGAGCTAATCCTACAACATCATTTAATTTTGTTGCAAAAAAACCTTCACCAGTTACTCCTTCCGGAGCTTCTACAATATTTATATTTGAACTCATTTTTATTTTAGATTTTAGATTTTAGATTTTAGATTTTTGAAAAACCTTTAAAATAAAATCAAATTTTAATAAAATCTTTTTTAGAAATCTCGAGGCTTAAATTTAGATTATACTGAAATCTAAAATCTAAAATCTACACTCTGAAATCTAAAATTTCTAATCCCACTCAAGGGCCTTCTTTTTTATAATATAGAAAAAACCAACCAATAATAATGACATAAAAATCACCATTTTAACCATGCCTTCCATTCCTAATTCTTGAAAATTGATTGCCCAAGGATATAAAAATATTACCTCAACATCAAAAAGAACAAATAAAATAGCAACCAAAAAATATTTTACAGAGAAAGGAATACGAGCGTTTCCAATAGATTCGATACCACTTTCAAAATTTTTATCTTTATTTACAGATGATCTTTTTGGACCTAAAAAACTTGATCCAATTATAGTTAATACCACAAATCCTACAGCAAGTCCCATTTGCATAAATATTGGTAAATAATCTAATTGATTTGATTGCATTGTTTACAAATTAGTTTTTATCATTTACAAAGATACATTGCTGGAATTAAATCGCAACCAAAAATGGCAATTTCAACTAAAAAAAATCATATTATCTAGTTATTTTTAATGTTTCTAAATTACACAACTGCAAATGTTAAATTTTTCTTCGATTTTGATGAAAAACAGTGAATTAAAATCAATAAAAAACTCAAAACCCAAACAATTAGATTTATTTATGGAAATATTTAAAATAAACACAATATAGTCTAAAAAATTAACAAAAATGGCGCTAATTTTGATACGGTTTTAATGAAATTTTAACCATCTATTTACTCTTAATTTTTTAATCCAAATGAAAACGAAAAATTTTGTTTATTTGTTTATTGCAGTTCTTATTTTTCAAGCTTGTGGCAGAAAATCAGCCGCCGATTTTAATTCAGATTTTTCATTATTTAAGGGTATAATTTCAAACTTTACTGGAGGTATTGTCTCGGCGCAATCCGATATTCGAGTCGTGCTTGCTTTTGATAAAAAAGATTGGGTTAAAGACCAAGTTTTAGACAATGATTTATTTGATATTTCTCCAAGCGTAAATGGAAAAGTAGTGGCATTATCTAGTAATACTATTGCTTTTATTCCGGAAAAAAAACTAGATCCAGATACAGAATATCAAGTCACATTGAAAGTCGACAAAATCTTAACTACTGTCAAAAAAGAATTAGCGGATTTCAATTTTACTGTAAAAACGCTAAAACAAGATTTTCTTGTCACAACACAAGATATTCAATCGTATAGCAAAGATTATCAATACCTAAACTGTACACTAAAAACAGCTGATAACATCGATTTTGAAACAGCTCAAAAATTAGTAACTGCTGAACAAAGCGGAAAAAATATTGTTGTTAAATTCATAAAATCGACAAGTACCTCTACTGAATTCAAATTTATTATTGATAGTATTCAACGTTCAGATAATGATAGTAATCTCGAGATTTTATACGACGGAAATGATTTTGACATAGATCAAAAAGGTAAAATTGACTATACTATTATTGGAAAAGATAATTTCAAAGTAGTTAATGTTTCTATTCCAGAAGGCGACAATCAAACCTTGTTAATCAATTTTTCCGATGCTTTACAAAAAGGACAAGATTTTAAAGGATTGGTATCTATTCAAAATACAAAAAATTTAAAATTTAGCACACAAGGTAATTTATTGAAAGTGTTTTTTAATAATGAAATTGAAAAAACACCAGTAAAACCAGTCGTTACAGAAGCAATTGTTGAAGTTATCGATACTGCAGCTGTTGCTGTCGATTCGGTCGCTGTTGCAATTGACGAAGCTGTCGAATATGTAGAACCAATCGAAGAAACTACAACTCCAGATCAAGTACTATCTGGGAATGTTTTGGTGGAAGTTTTTCAAGGAATTGAAAGTGAGAATGGGTATAAAATGAAACAAAATTTCTCGACAACCGTTTCGTTCGACCAAATAAAACCAAATGTAAAGTTCACTAAAAACGGAACTATTCTGCCAAGTTCTAACAATTTAAAACTCAATTTTGAAGCCGTAAACTTAAGCGCTGTCGATGTTAAAGTATATAAAATATATAAAAACAATATTCTTCAGTTTTTGCAATATAATGATCTAAATGGCGCACAAAATCTAAAAAAAGTTGCACAACCTATTGCTAAAAGCACCATCAATTTAAAAGAAAATAAGTTGGTCAATTTTAGCGAATGGAACACTTTTGCGCTCGATTTATCAAAAATTATCACACCAGAACCTGGTGCTATATACCGTGTCGAATTTTCATTCAAAAAGAAATACTCTCTTTATAAATGTGACGGATCAACTGACGAAGAAGAAGCTACTGAAGAGGAAGAAACTGAAGAAAACGATGTGAATTATAGCGAAAACAGCTACGATGACTATTATTACGAGGATTATGATTGGAGAGAAAGCGAAGATGCTTGTTCGACATCGTACTTTTATAATACAACTATAGGAACCAATATTTTAGCTTCAGATTTAGGAGTTATCGCCAAACGTGGCGAAAACAAATCCTATTTATTTGCTGTCAATAATATTGTAACTACTGAACCAGTTTCGAATGCAAGAGTTGAATTATACAATTTTCAGCAGCAAAAACTAGCCACCGAAGCCACAAATAGCGAAGGAATTGCAAAATTTGAATTGGATAAATTTGCTTATTTTGCTATTGTTACTCAAGGAGACCAATCTACTTATGTGAAATTAGATGACGGAAATTCGCTTTCTGTTAGTAATTTCGATGTAGCTGGAGAAGCTTTACAAAAAGGCTTGAAAGGTTTTATATATGGAGAACGTGGTGTTTGGCGTCCTGGCGATAATTTGTATTTATCTTTTATTTTTAATGATGCCACCAATAAAATTCCAAATGCACATCCAATAAAATTCAGATTGTCTGATCCTAACGGAAAAATAACCTATCAAACGATTCAAAAATCGAACGAACTCAATCATTATAGTTTTATAGTTCCTACCGATGCCGATGCGACAACAGGAAGCTGGGAAGCAATGGTTAGTGTGGGTGGTGCTAAATTTTATAAAAACATCAAAATTGAAACCATCAAACTCAATCGTTTGAAAATTAAAAATATTTTCAAAAACGCAGTACTTTCTTCGTCTTATCCAAACACAAGTAATTTGCAAGTCAACTGGCTTCATGGCGCTGTTGCAAAAGATTTAAAGGTAGAAATGCAAGCCAAATTTTCGCAAGATGTTACTAGTTTCAAAGGATATTCCAACTATGATTTTGATGATGAAGTTCGTCAATTTAGCACCGAAGAAACTACTATTTTTTCAGGAAAAGTAGATGCAAACGGAAAAGCTTCCGTTACTATCGATCCTAAACTACAAGGTCAAGCACCAGGAATGTTGCGAGCTGCTTTTATGACCAAAGTGTATGAGGAAAGTGGGGATTTTAGTACAGATGTGATGGCAACAACCTATTCTCCTTACAAAACGTATGTAGGATTAAAATTGCCTGAACTAACAAAATACCAAATGCTAGAAACGAGAGTTAACAATCGTTTTGACGTGGTTGCTGTCGATGAAAATGGTCGCCCCAAATCGGTAAAAAACCTAGAAGTAAAAGTGTTTAAAGTAGAATGGCGTTGGTGGTGGGATTCATCAAACGATGACGTGTCCAATTACAATTCATCAAACGCAACTACTTCATACAAGACACTCAGAGTAAATACTGATGCTAGCGGAAAAGGTAATTTTAAATTTGCATTAACTGATGAAGAATGGGGACGTTATATGATTCGAGTTACGGATCCAACTGATGGTCATGCCACAGCACAAACTGTCAATATAGACTATCCTTACTGGTCAGGAAAAACAAGAAATACCGATGCTTCAACGGCTACTATGTTGGTTTTTTCTACCGATAAAAAGAATTATGCAGTAGGCGAAAAAGCACAAATATCTTTCCTTTCAAGTGAAGGCGGCCGTGCATTAATATCAATAGAAAACGGAGCAAAAGTAGTACAAACACTTTGGGCAAAAACCAAAAAAGGAGAAACTAAAGTCGAAGTTCCTATAACCGCTGCAATGGCGCCAAATGTGTATTTTAATATTACATTATTGCAACCACATGCCTCGACTAAAAACGATTCGCCAATAAGAATGTACGGCATTATTCCTGTCGAAGTGATTGACAAAAACACGATTTTAGAACCTAAAATTGTTATGCCTGATGTTTTGAAACCAGAGCAAACATTTAACGTAAAAGTGAGTGAAAAATCAGGAAAAGCAATGACTTATACCATTGCCGTTGTCGATGAAGGCTTGCTGGATTTAACCCGATTCAAAACACCAAATGCTTGGGACAGTTTCTATGTTCGTGAAGCTTTGGGTGTAAAAACTTGGGATATTTACGATGATGTAATTGGTGCTTATGGCGGAAAAGTAAACCAAATATTTAGTATTGGTGGTGATCAAGATTTAGGTGGCGGCAAAGCTAAAAAAGCAAACCGTTTTAAACCTGTTGTTATTTATTTGGGTCCATTTAAACTTGAAGCGGGCGATACCAAAACACACCAAATAAAATTACCAAAATACATCGGTTCAGTCAGAACAATGGTAGTCGCTGGCGATGCCAAAACAAGTGCTTATGGTGCTGTCGAAAAAGCAACCCCAGTTCGTAGTCCTTTAATGGCGTTGGCTTCGTTGCCACGAAAAATTTCGCCATCAGAAAAAGTGACGATTCCAGTAACGATTTTTGCTATGGAAAATCACGTGAAAAATGTTTCGGTACAAATAAAAACAAGTTCGGGTTTAAAAATCATTGGCAAAGCCATTCAAAATGTAACTTTTACTAGTCCTGATGAAAAAATGACGTATTTCAATCTTGAAGTTGGTGCTACTACGGGAATTGCAAAAGTACAAGTCATTGCTACTTCTGGAAAAGAAAGATCTACCTATGATGTCGAGATCGATATGACCAATCCAAATCCTGTAACCAATACTTTTACAGATATTATTTTAGAACCAAACAGTTCTAAATCTATTTCTTGGAAAACATTTGGTGTCGCTGGTAGCAATAAAGCAAGATTGGAGGTTTCGTCTATGCCGTCGATTAATTTCAATGGAAGATTGCAATATCTAATTCAGTATCCTCATGGTTGTGTCGAGCAAACCACTTCGTCTGTTTTCCCTCAATTGTATTTGAATGACATTGCTGATATTGATGCAAATCGCAAAGCATTAATTCAGAAAAATGTAACAGCAGGAATTACAAGATTAGGTGGTTTTCAATTGGCAAATGGTGGAATGTCGTATTGGCAAGGAGATACTTCTGCCGATGATTGGGGAAGTTCCTATGCGGGTCATTTCTTGCTTGAAGCCGAGAAAAAAGGGTATGTTTTACCTATAAATTTCAAACAAAAATGGATTGCTTATCAACAAAAAGAAGCTAAAAAATGGCGTTTTGAGGCTAAATATGGCAATGATTTTGCGCAAGCATATCGTTTGTACACCTTAGCATTAGCAGGTTCCCCTGACTTATCATCGATGAATAGATTGCGTGAAACTTCAGGAATTTCTAACGAGAGTAAACTGCGACTGGCTGCCGCTTATGTTCTAGCTGGACAAAAACAAGCAGGAATGGCATTGTTGTTAAAATCTAAAATAGATGAAGATTATAACAACAATTACAGCTATTACTATTATGGTTCTAATGATCGTAATCGTGCGATGGCATTAGAAACTTTAATCTTATTGGGTCAGAAACAAAAAGCATTTATCATGGCAAACAAACTGGCCAAACAAATGTCTGCCGACCAATGGATGAGTACCCAAACTACTGCTTATTGCTTGTATTCGATGTCTAAATTTGCGCAATTCAATGGTGGAAAAGGCATTAATATTCAGTTTAATGATGGCGGAAAAACTTTAGGAATTAATACCAATAAAACATTGGCAGAAAGAAGTTTGACTATTAAAAATGGAGCAAACGGAATCACAATTAAAAACAACAAAAACAATACATTATATGTTCGTGTTTTAAATTCTGGCATTTTGCCTGTGGGTCAAGAGCAGGTTGATCAAAATAATTTGAGTGCCAAAGTAGTTTTCAAAAACAGAAAAGGAAGTATTATCAATGTTTCGAAAATAAATCAAGGCACCGAGTTTATTGCAGAAGTTACGATTAAAAACTTAAAAAATGAACGAGTGAATAACGTGGCATTATCTCAAATTTTGCCTTCAGGTTTCGAAATTGTAAACACACGTTTTACTGATTTTGGTGACGCGACAAACAATATTGCTGACCATATTGACATTCGAGATGATAGAACCAATTTCTATTTTCCATTAGGACCTAGCGAAACAAAAACGTTTAGAGTTTTACTTAACGCTTCTTATTTAGGCACTTATTATTTGCCTGGATTGCAATGTGAAGCGATGTATGACAACACATTCCTAGCCAGAACTAAGGGTTTTTGGGTTGAAGTTGTAAAATAATAGTTTAAAAATATCCTAACAGGTTTTTTCAACCTGTTAGGTATTATAAAAAAGGTGTGATTTTCTAAAAATGAAACAAGATATTTAAATGAAACAAGATATTTTCGAAGCAGGAAATTATTACCACATTTATAACAGAGGAAACAATAAAGAAAACCTCTTCATTGAAGAAGAAAATTATTTTTATTTCTTGAAATTACTTGTAAAATATATCGTACCTATTGCAGATGTCTATTCTTATTGCTTACTTAAAAACCATTTTCATATATTAGTTAAGATTAAAAATCAAGAGAATTTTCCCGAAAAATACAAAACCAAAATTCATTTACCTTTTTCAAATTTATTCAACACCTATGCAAAAAGTATAAACAAAGCTTATAACAGAACTGGAAGTTTGTTTCAAGAACACCTAAAAAGGAACAGAGTTTTAGATGAGAATTATTTAAGACAATTAGTCGTTTATATTCATTTAAATCCCGTAAAGCATCGATTTTCTGACCAATTTGAAACTTATTTTCATTCCTCTTATCGCGCTTACTTATCTAATAAGGAAACTAATGTTGCTAAAGATTATATTCTAGAATTATTTGGAGGTTTAGAAAATTTTATATTTTATCATGATGAAAACAAAGTTAAATACGAAGGTATTTTGATTGAAATCAATGAATCTGATTTTGATTAAGTTTTTGCATATCCTAACAGTTCTTTTCGATATCATCTATTAAATTAATTTTATAAAAAATACCTAACAGGTCTGAAAAAGACCTATTAGGATAATAAAATAAATCTTGAAAACAAAACTCAAAGCGTTCTTACAACGCCTCATCAATACAATAAAACGAAATAAAATAAAATCATCAATCGTATTTCTACTTTTGATAGTTTATTATTTCTCATTACCCAGCACTTTATTTCAAGAACCTTATTCCACTGTAATTGAAAGTAAAGAAGGGGAGTTATTAGGTGCTAAAATTGCTCGCGATGGTCAGTGGCGATTTCCTACTCAAGACAGTGTTCCTTATAAATTTAAGAAATGCATAGTTTATTTTGAAGATGAATATTTCTATAAACATACCGGATTTAATCCTGTAGCGATGGTTAATGCTATTAAGCAAAACCAAAAAGCAGGTAAAGTAGTTCGCGGTGGAAGCACTTTAACACAACAAGTCATTCGTCTGTCTCGAAAAGGAAAAAACAGAACCTATTTCGAAAAAGTAATCGAAATCATACTTGCCACTCGTTTAGAATTGCGCCATTCTAAAGATAAAATCCTAGAATTATATGCTGCTCATGCTCCTTTTGGTGGTAATGTAGTAGGGTTAGAAATGGCTTCTTGGCGTTATTTTGGTGTACAATCGCATCAATTATCATGGGCAGAAAGTGCTACTTTGGCGGTTTTACCCAATGCGCCAAGTTTAATTTACCCTGGAAAAAACCAACAAAAACTGCTTAAAAAACGAAACAATCTTTTATTAAAATTAAAAACAGAAGGTATTATTGATACACAAACTTATGAATTGGCTATCGATGAACCTTTGCCACAAAAACCATACGATTTACCTCAAATTGCGCCGCATCTTTTGCAACGGGTAGCTAAAAACCAAGAAGGAACTCGATTGAAAACTACTGTTGACATTGCATTACAAAATCGTGTCAATCAAATAGCGAAATATTATTATAATCAGTACAAACAAAATGAGGTCAACAATTTGGCTATTATCGTTATTGATATTAAAACTAGAAATATAATTAGCTATGTTGGAAATTCTCCAACCGATTTGAATCATCAGAAAGATGTTGATATTATTGATGCACCTCGAAGTACTGGAAGTATTTTAAAACCTTTATTGTATGCTGCGATGCTCGATGAAGGCGAATTGTTACCCAACACCTTAGTTGCCGATATTCCGACTCAGATTTCAGGTTACACACCACAAAATTTCAATTTAACATTCGATGGCGCCGTTCCAGCACATCGAGCGTTGTCTCGTTCTTTGAATATTCCTTCGGTTTTGATGTTACAAGATTTTGGTGTCAATAAATTTTATGAAGAATTGAAACGATTCAAACTCAGAGACATTTCGAAATCGCCAGATCATTACGGATTATCACTCATTTTGGGTGGTGCCGAAAGTAATTTGTGGGATTTGTGCAGAACGTATGCAGGATTATCATCGACAGTAGAATATTTTAATAAGAACAACGGTAATTATAGAACCAAAGAATTTGTAGAATTAAATTACGATCATAATTTCACACCCGATTTTGGTTCGAATAGTAAACAGAAAACCATTTTGGGCGCAGGAGCCATTTGGCAGACTTACAATGCGATGGAAGAAGTAAACCGTCCAGAAGGTAATGAAGCTTGGAAATTTTATGACAGTTCACTAAAAATTGCATGGAAAACAGGAACAAGTTTTGGTAATCGGGATGCTTGGGCCATTGGTACAAATGCTAGATATGTAGTTGGTGTTTGGGTAGGGAATGCTTCGGGCGAAGGAAGACCAACATTGACTGGAGTTACCAGTGCTGCTCCAATTTTGTTTGATGTATTTAATTTGTTACCCAGACAAAAATGGTTCGAAACGCCTTTATTGGATTTGACAGAAGTAGAAGTTTGCAAAATCAGTGGTCATCTAGCACAAGAAGGTTGTCCGAAAATAAAACAATATATCCCGCTAAAAGGGAAAACAACATCTATTTGTCCGTATCACAAAACGGTACATTTAGATAAAACCGAAAAATACAGAGTAAACAGCAGCTGCGAGAATGTGGAGAATGTTGTGACCCAAAAATGGTTTGTATTGCCTCCTGTAATGGAATGGTATTACAAAAGCCAACACGTGGATTATTTGCCTTTGCCTCCTTTTAGAAGTGATTGTACAGGAATACTCACTGCTTCGATGGATTTTATTTACCCAAAAACCAATAGTAAAATATATTTGACTAAAAATTTTAATAGCGAAGTACAACCTGTAATCCTAAAAATAGCACATTCTAATCGGGAAACCGAAGTTTTCTGGTATGTAGATAACATGTATAAAGGTTCGACCAAAACGTTTCACGAAATGCCAATAACACCAACCGAAGGTTTTCATTATATCACCGTAATCGATGAAAGCGGTTATGAAATTAGAAAAAAAATTGAGATTGTGAGGGAGTAATTAAAAAAAAATAACAGCTAAAAATTAAAGAATTATATTTTGTACTATTGCATAAAACAAGTGAATTTAAAATGAATTACATTAGCGATATAAAAGATTTATTGTCAAAAAAATATTTTTTTTTAGAAAAAACATTTAAGGCAAATTTCATCAAAAGTTTTATTTCATCGGCATTTTTTGTAGTGTATTTATTTTTAATTGTTAATAATGAAACCATTCCATTACAATATATTTTGCCAGCTTATTTAGGTTTCGGAATCATTTTATATATTACATTTATAGGGTCATTTTATTATTTTCCAAAATATCTTTTTAAGGTTCTACACGATAATTTAAGTGTAAAAAAATACTTGTTTTGGCTAACAACAACTTTGTTTTTTGGTTATCTTTTCTCGTATATATACCATAGTTTTATTTACAATAATCAATTATCAATTAACGGTTTTTTGTCTTTTGTTTTAAAATTTGTTTCTTTAGTTTTTCCTCTAACATTAATAGTTTTACTGCTGGATTATATTTCTTCACTAAAGAATAAAATTTACGATATTGGAGCAATTAACAAGTCTATCGCAAAACATAACAAAGAAAATGTCTCTTTAGATACTAAAAATTTAGAACAATTTTATAATTTTCAAAGCGACAATAAATCCGAAAAATTAACACTTAAGGCAAACCAAATTTTATACGTAAATGGAGCCGATAATTATGTAGACGTTCATTTTCTTAATGATGAAAATAAATACGAACGAAAATTAATTAGAAGTAAAATTAAAACCATCGAAACAGATAAAGCGAATGTTTTTTTAACCAAAACACATCGCTCTTACTTATGCAATCTTAATTTAGTGGTTAAAGTTTCTAAAAATTCTGGCAATTATTATTTGCATTTTGATACTATTGAAAACAAAGTTCCAATCTCGGCAATGTTCGTAGAAGAAGTGCTAAACTCATTAGGGAGTGTGATTATCGCTAAATAATTCGTCCCAAATTTATATTTCACCCCAAAAAAATACTTTTCATACCTGAAAAAACCAACTGACCACAAAGTTTTTTTTAAAACATTGTTGAGAGATATTTTTGCTAAAAATAACCCTCAAAATATTTTATAATGAAAATTTTTAAGAAATTAACTTTACTAATTTTAGCTACATCATTCATTTTAAGTTGTGGTCCTTTAAAAAAATTAAGAACTGTCACACAAGGAAAAGTAGACAAAACAAATTTTATAGAAGAAATTCCATTCGAATATTATAATGAGCAAATTTTTATTGATGTAGAAATTAACAACAAAAAACACAAGTTTATTTTCGATACAGGAGCTTATTTAACGGTATTGAACGAAGGTTTAATTACTGATATGAATTATAAATCTAAAAAAATTGGACACAATATCACTGATGCAAACGGAAATAAAAGTTATAGCGAATACATTGAAATAAAAAACATAAAGCTCGGTAATATTGATTTTCTGAACACTGGCGCTACAACAATGAATTTATCTCATTTTAAAGAAATGTTTGGCTGCACACCATTTGATGGGATAATAGGAGCTAACTTAATGAGAAAAGCCAAATGGCAAATAGATTACACTAAAAAAACCATACGATTTACTGACAATATAGAAAACTTTCCTTCAAGTAAAAAAACAATAATTTTTGACATGAATTCTGGAAATTACGGCAATTTTAAACTAGATTTAAACATAAATGGAATCCAAGAAAAATTTACTTTCGACACTGGTTATAGCGGAAAAATAAGCGCAAATAAATCACTTCTTGATAAAATTAATACAAACAATAATTTAGATTACACTATTCAAAACGGATTAACAAGTATTGTGGCCTTTGGAAAATCAACAGGAAAATCATATTATACAAATATCCAAAAATTAAAATTTGGAGCAAATGAATTCAATAATCAAATAGTGCGCTTCTCAGAAAACAGCACTAATTTGATAGGAAATGAGTTTTTAAAAAATTATGTAGTAACCATCGATTGGGATAAAGAAAAAACATATTTAGATCCAATAACTGAAATAGAATCAGATAGATTAAATGTATTTGAAATCCTCATAGCTCCTAATTTTAGCGATAATTCTATTCAGGTATATAATTCATGGGAAGATCATAAATTACAAAATCAAATTGAAATTGGAACTAAAATTACAGCTATTAACAAAATTGACGTCTCAAAGTTTAACCAGCAAGAGCTTTGTGATTTTTGGACTAATAAAAAAAGAACGATATTCGATAAAGAAACTATTGAAATAGAGATAAATGATAAATCTGTAAGAAGAAATGTTATTTTAACTAAAAAACAATTACTTCCAAAACCTTTTGTTAAATAGCTATAACGCCAACCGAAGGTTTTCATTATATCACCGTAATCGATGAGAACGGTTATGAAATTAGAAAGAAAATTGAGATTGTGAGGAGATGATTATAAATAATAAAAGGCTCACAATTGAGCCTTTTATTATTTATAATTTACAAAGTTAGTTTCCAAATCCAATTTTAAAACCTAATTGAAAATTAGGAATTGTTTCATTTGTTTTTACTAAATCTATTGAACTAATATAAGTAGAAGTAGTTGAATCGTAAGTAGAAGTGTTTGTGTAATATTCACGGTTTACGTTAGCCAAACCAATTCCTATAAATGATTCGAAAGCAATATTAGAATCTTGAAACAATTGTTTTCCAATAATTAATGACAAACCAGTTTTGTTTTTAGAATCTTTTTTTCCTTCAAATGTAGAGGGAGTTGTAGTAGTGTAATTATTTGTAGTATATTCTCGATTAGTTGTCTTGGTAAAAGCTTGAATTCCAAAAAACCAACCTTCAATAGCATCATAATCAGATGAAGGATAATATTTAAAAGTTCCTCTAAACGCACTGCCTAATGCTGCTTTTGTATCATATGATGAGTCATTATTTGAATCATTGTTTCCAAAAATAGATTCATTTGGAAAAAAAGCATACGTAACTCCCGCAGAAGCTTCCACACTAAATTTTTGAGCTAATCTGTACTCAAATGCAATGGGAAATTCCCCAGAAACATATCCAAATAAATCGGTTTTAACAACCCATTTATAAGAATTATCTTCTTTGGCTTTTCCAGAAGAACTTGGGGTATAAACTTTAACTTGCGAACTACACATCATTGTAAATAATAAAGATGTAATTAAAAATAATTTGTTTTTCATTTTATAAGATTTTTTTCGCAAAATTAAATTAATATTGCAAAAAAAAATATAAAATATGAACTATTTAAAATTATTATTCCTTATTTGTACTATTAGTGCTTATTCTCAGGAAGTTACACTAACGTGGGCTGAGAAAATTAAAACAAAAGGCTTTGTCTCTATATTAGGAGGTAAGGACGGAAATTATTACACGCGTCATACCGATAAAGATGACCGTCTAGTTTGTAGAGCATATGACAGTAAATTGACCTTAAAAAACGAACAAATTGTTAATTTTAACCTTGATGAAAAAAAATACAGCTATTTAGGAGCGTATTTTATTAAAGATAAAATCGTTCACTTTATGAGTGAAAACAAGAGAAAAGAGGATAAAAATTTTTTATACAGTTCGACAACTGATTTGGGCTTAAAAACTAGCGACAAAGTTTTTGTTCTTGACGAAGCTGATGAGGAAGCAATGAGTTTTGGGGCTCGAAGTATTTCTCCAGATTCTACAAAAATTGTAGTTTATCATGAAGTAAAAGGTAAGAAAAGAGAACCAAACACACTTAACTTTAAAGTTTACAATCCATCATTTACCGAAGTATTATTAGACAAATCAGCACAGTTAAATATAAAATCTAAAAATTTCTCTACAGAAGAGATAAGAGTAGATAACAATGGAAATGTGTATGTATTAGCTAAAGTGACCAAAGAAAAAGACGAAAAAGAAAAAGATCATACTAAGTTTTATTACAAATTGATCGTTTTTGGAAAAGATGGTTCAGGAAAAGATTTCGATTTCGATTATCAAACCAAAGATATAGAGTCTATAGATCTAATTGCAGGAGAAAATAACACACTAATTTGCACAGGTTTTCTTAAAACTTTAGGAAAGGGTTTTTTAAGTAGTAACAAAAAAACATTAATTTCTGACGAATTATTTTCGGTAATTATTGATTGTAACACGCTAACAATGCAATCTTCAAAAAAGATTGAATTAAATGGATTATATCCTGAAAAACCTAAAAAATCGGAAGATTACGTACCTTATAAAGTTAGAGATATTTTCTTCAAAAAAGATGGCGGTTATGTTTTAATAGCAGAACAATTCAAAATCGTTGAGGTACGCACAAAAAACGGTACTTATTACATTTATTACTATTGTGATATTGCTACAATACACATTAATAACAAATCGGAAGTGGTTTCAGTATCAAAAATGCCTAAATATCAAAAAAACGCAAGTAATCCATCTGTTATTTCAACTTATAAAGATGGTAAAACTTATATCGTTTATGAGGATTTAGAAAAAAATCTGAATGCTGAAAATGACAAAGAAACTAAAAGAAGTTCCGCTTCAATGTTCTCGTCGGATTCTAAAAACGCTTTATTTTTACTTACCGTTGCAGATAGTGGCGAAATGAAAAAAGAAATTATTTACTCTTACAAAGAAAGTAAAATTAGACCTAGAATAGGTTCAAGTAGAGTAATAAACAAGGGAGAAATTATGCTTAATGCTGATGATCAACTTGGTGTGTTAAAAATAAAATAAAACCATCTGATTAGCCCTCTAAATAAGCGATACAGATTATTTGAAAAAAATAGATAAATTAAACAGCACCAAAAATGTTTTTGGTGCTGTTTTTAGTTTTATGGGTTTTTACTTTGTTCGTGCGTTTTTTGATTAGGTGTTAGCATATGGTTTGATAAACGAGGCTTTTTCATTATAAATGCCTACGGTTTCTGGATATACTAATTTTAGAAAAAAATTAAAGAACTTTCATTACTGTACCACATTCTTTACACGTTCTTAAACTTTCAGATTTATAAAAATGTTTAAAGTGTTTCTGGAAATCGTTTTCAATATCGTTTAAACCAAAATAAACCTCGTGTAGTTTATGGTTGCAATTGTCGCAAAACCAAAGTAATCCGTCTTTGGCATCTATGTCATTACGCTTTCTTTCGATAACCAATCCGATAGAATTTGCCGAACGAACTGGTGAATGTGGGACTTTGGCGGGATGCAGATACATGTCTCCTGCGGATAATTGCATGGCTTTTTTTTCGCCGTCTTCCTGAATATAAATCGTTATATCACCTTCTAATTGATAAAATAGTTCTTCGGTTTCGTTATAATGGTAGTCTTTTCGGTTGTTAGGACCAGCAACAATCATGACGATATAATCTCCTGAATCGACATATAAATTTTTGTTGCCAACAGGTGGTTTTAATAAATGACGATTTTCGTTAATCCATTTATTGAGGTTGAAGGGTTTTGCAATTGCCATAATTTTATTTTTAAAGTATAAAATTACTATTTTTTTACTTCAATCCACCTGGGATTAAATATTTGTGGAATTTGTTTTGGGTCGTTTTTGTAAGTTGTAATACGTCCGTAAGCGAAAATAATTTTATTTTTTAAATCTTCTATTTTTATTTTTGATGTTTCTAAATATTCGTTTGTAACAATAATAGTAAAAACATTGTCTGGATAAGCTGAATCTATATTGATATAATTTGTAGTTTTTCCTTCAGAAGCTAACTTGTAAGACACCACTTTTCCTGTAACGCAAGCTAAACTATTTATGTAATCTTTTGTTTTTGCAGTTGTAATGGTGTCTTGCGAGAAACTGTTTAACGAAAAGAAGAAAATAAATAGAATAAGAATATTTTTCATAATGGTATAAATTTAAATAAAAAAAAAGCGAATGCCTTTTTTATTAGACATTCGATTTTCGGGATTTGATAATTTTATTTTGCTTCTTTAATCAAATAAATATAAACAGGAAAGTGATCACTAAATCCGATCTCATTATTCCCATGTCTTAGCGGATAGCCTTTATATTGCCCTACAGTTGTTATCATAAACGGTTTGTTGTAAACTCCCGCTTTCCAATATCTGAAAGAAGAAAAGTCAGTTCTTATTAATGATTCTGACACCATTATTTGGTCGAAAATATCTCCTGCATCACGATAAAATAATGAAGCGTTTCCGTCTTTTGCCATTTGTTCGAATGGATTGTATATGTCAAATTGTTCAACTTCCGATTTTTTTAGTTTTGCGCCAATACCCTCTTTTACACTTTTGTTGTAACTTCCGTCGTTTAAATCTCCCATAGAGATAATTTTAGCGTTTGGATTAATTTTATAAATAGAATCCATTATTTTGCGATTCATTCTTCCTGCTGCTTCACGAAATGGGCTGCTTTTTTTCTCTCCACCAGAACGAGATGGCCAGTGGTTTACCATTACATTAACTTCTTCGCCATCAAGTAATCCAGTTACTAAAAGAATGTCTCTTGTGTAAACCCTTTTGTCTTTTGCAACTTCTATTTTGTCTTTGTCAGCTTTATCTTCCTCGGTTTCTTTTTCTTCTTTAGCCTTGGTGTCTTTTTTGTATATTAACAAAGGAACATTAACGTAGCTCGTTGGCTGAAAATGTTTTTTCTGATACAAAAGCGCTACATCAATTCCACGTTTGTCAGGAGAATCGAAATGTACAATTCCGTAATCACTATTCGCTAATTGTGGATCTTTTACTAAATCCTCAAGAACACCTCTGTTTTCAATTTCACAACCGCCAATAAGGACAGGTGAATTTTTATTATTATCGCCAGTTCCTATTTGAGACAAAACCCTACCTAAATTATGTAATTTTTGCTTGTATTTTGTACCTGTCCAGTTCTGAGCGCCACTTGGCAACCATTCCTCGTCATTATTAGGATTGTTTATAGTGTCAAAAAGGTTTTCGAAATTATAAAAAGCAACTGTGTGTATTGCAAATTTTTTGGCTTGTGCATTTGCTCCTATTGTAAGAGACAAAAGAAATAAAAGAGTGAAAAAATTTCTAATTTTCATAAAATAATATTGTTAGTTATTACAAAAGCTAAATTAGCTTTTGGGGTTACAAATGTAAAATAATATTAGATATAGCCTAATTTTGATTTGTTAAGAAATGCTTATTTTATAAAATAACAATACAAAAGGAGTGCCAAATCTTGTATATTATTGATAAACAGATAAAAATTGTTAATGAAATCCCCGGAATTAGCCAGCTAAAGTTAATATAACATCAAATTTAACATAAGTTTTGTAAAAAATGTTCGAAATGTAATTTAATCTTGTAATTTTGTCGCCCCATTTAAATTGTTTAACAACCAGAAATTGGGATTAACTTTAATTTAATTTATGAAAAAATTTGTTATTAGTACACTATTTGTATTACAAGCTTTTTTTAGTTTCGCTCAAACTACTACTGGAATCACTGGTAGAGTTGTAGATGCTAAATCGCAAAAGCCATTGCAAAATGTTGTTGCTTCGATTCAAAACACAAATTTCACTCAGATTTCTAATGCTGATGGTAAATTTACGTTTTCTGGACTTGCAAAAGGCGGTCAATTATTACAAATCAAGAGTGATGGTTACAAAATTCAGTTATTTCCAATTGAAATTTTAGAGAACCAGATGCTAGATTTAGGTGTTGTTGTTTTAGAGGAAGATATTACTCAGGAACAACAAACAAGTTTAATTACCATTACCGAAAATGATTTAGGTGATGAAGGAAGTGGTTCTGAAGGTACTGCAAGTTTGTTACAAGCTTCTCGTGATACTTTTTTACAAGCTGCTGCCTATAATTTTGGTCAAGCTCGTTTTAGTGTTAGAGGTATTGATAATGAATACTCTAACATTATGATTAATGGACTTTCTATGAATCGTGTTGGTGACGGAAGACCACAATATGGTGATTGGGGAGGATTGAACGATGCAACTCGTAACCAAGAATTCACAAACGGTTCTGCTCCTTCTGATTATGTTTTTGGAGGAATTGCAGGTACACAAGAAATAAATACAAGAGCTTCTTTATACAGAAAAGGAACAAGAATTTCATTCCTTAATACCAACACAAATTACGCATTCAGAATGATGGGAACCTATGTTTCTGGTATGAGAACAGATGGTTGGGCTTATGTTATTTCAGCAGGAAGACGTTGGGCAGGAAATGGTTATTTTGAAGGAACTAATTACAGTGCAAACTCTTTCTTTGCTAGTGTTGAGAAAAAAATAAACGAAAATCATAGTTTGAATTTTACTTCAATTTATGCTCAAAACAAAAGAGGAAAAAATTCTCCAAATACTGATGAGCAATCTGATTTAGCTGGAATAAAATACAATTCTTATTGGGGTTACCAAGAAGGTGAAAAAAGAAATTCACGTTTTAAAAACTCAGAAGAGCCAATAATGATGTTAACTCATTACTGGAAAGTAAATCCTAAAACGAATTTAAATACTACGGTATCTTATCAAATAGGACAAATAGGGAATAGCCGTTTAGATTACACAAAAGCTGATAATCCAGACCCAACTTACTATAGAAAACTACCAAGTTTCAAAACAAACGAATTTTTGAATAATGTTTATATAGGAAATAGACCTGAAAATATTGCTGCTGCAGAAGGATTAAAAGAAAAATTTCTTGCGAACAAACAATTAGATTGGAAAGATATTTACAGAATAAATACTCATCCTAATAACCTACCTAACGGAAGTAGAATAGTACAATACGAAGACAGAAACGACGAAAATATTGCTACAGCAAGTACTAATTTGTTTTCACAACTATCTGACAATATAGTATTGAATGCAGGGGCAACTTATCAAATGTCTAAAACTAAAAATTTCAAGAATATGCTTGATCTTTTAGGAGGAACATATTTTGCAGAGAGAAGCTCATTTGGATACGGAATTCAACAAGTTCCTGATGCGGACAACCCAAACAGAACAGTTGTAGTTGGCGAAAAGTACGGTTATAACTATGATATTGATGCAACTAAATTAGATGCGTTTACACAATTCAAATTTGTTTACAAAAAAGTAGATTTCTATTTGGCTCAAACATTTTCTCGTTCAGGATACCAAAGAGAAGGTTTTTATAGAAACGGATATTATCTGACATCTTCTAAAGGAAAAAGTGAAAAGAAAAATTTCGATAATTTTGGATTCAAAGGAGGAATGACATACAAAATTTCTGGAAGACACTTTATTGACTTCAACAGTATTTATATGACAAAAGCACCAAATACAAAAGATGTATTTCCTAATGCACGTGTAAATAATTCTGTAACTGAAGATATCACAAACGAAAATATAAAAGGAGTAGATTTAAGTTATATCATCAAAATGCCAAGCTTCAAAGCTCGTTTTACAGGATATTTCTCTGAAACATCTAACGCTACAGACATCAATTTCTATTACGCTGATGGTTTAGGAGGAGATAGTGGTGCATTTGTATCGGAAATTGTTACTGGAATAAATAAGAAAAACAGAGGTGTTGAAGTTGGTTTAGAGTACCAACTAACATCAACTATAAAACTTACTGGGGTTGCTGCTTACGGAGAATTTACGCTTACAAATGACCCTAATATTAGTCTTACTAATGATGCAACTGGAACAGTTACATCTTACGGTGTGGCTAAAATGACAGGTTACAAACAAGCTGGAACGCCACAACAAGGCTATTCAGTAGGTGTGGAGTATAGAGACCCTAAATTCTGGTGGATTGGCGCTAATTCAAACTATATGGCAGATGCTTATTTAGATGTTTCAACTATAAGAAGAACATCAAATTATTATGACCCATCAAATAATACGGGTATAATCATCGACCAAGATCTTGCCGATAAATATTTGACACAAGAGAAGTTTAATCCAATCCGTTTGTTTAATTTAGTAGGAGGGAAATCTTGGAGAATAGATGGTAAAACATTAGGTCTTTTTGCAAACGTAAACAATGTTTTAGATTTTACATATAAAACTGGAGGTTTTGAGCAGTCAAGAAATGCATCATACAAGCAAGATTATCAAGACCATCAATCTAATGGGCCAAGTGTTTTTGCTCCAAAATATTTTTATGGTTATGGAAGAACTTATATGGTAAATGTTTATTTAAATTTCTAAAAAATAATGATTATGAAAAATAATATAAAAAATGTTTTTTCTATCGTTGCTCTTTTTGGTTTATTTTCTAGTTGTGTAAACGACACTTTTGAAGATCCAAAACAGGACGATTGTGTTAATTCAGGTTTGGTGAAAACTAAAGAAGTAAGCGATATTTATGCTGTTGCAATAAGTCCAACCACAACACCGCCAAGCATTATTCCAAACACACCAATCTATGCTGCCGATGATATTATCGAAGCTTATGTAATTTCTAGTGACGAAGGCGGAAATTTCTACAAAAAAATGTATTTGCAACCTACGGATGGATCTAAAGGTTTCATTCTTTCTATAGATGAAGTAAATGTTTATACGAAATATTTTGAACCAGGAAAAAAAGTATTCGTAAAACTAAAAGGACTTGCTTATGCAAATCCATCAAGTTTTGACAGGGGACTAACTTTTGGTGCGCCTCCAACAAGTAATTTCTTCATAGATAGACTTTCTAATTATAAAGGACACTTAATCGCTTCATGCGAATCTGGAAACGAAGAAGTTTTTGTAAAACACCTTACAATTTCTCAAGCATTAAGCGATGTTTATCTAAACACGCTTGTAGAAATAAGCGATGTACAGTTTAAACAAGATTGTTCAACTTATAGCAAAAAAGATTTTGATACAAGTTTAAAAATTACAAACGGAATAACAACAACAACTTTAGACGTTAGAACAAGTCGTTTTGCTAACTTTGCAGGAAGTGTTGTTCCGTCTGGAAGAGGTACTATTAGAGGGGTTTTGGCAAAATATGGTAGTGGATACCAACTTGTTCTTAGAAACGAAAGAGATGTGAAAATGACTGGGCCTAGAATGCAAGTAGTCTCGTTGCCAAAAGGTGGAAGCGCAATCACTTATGACGCAACTCTAAACGAAGGATTTACAAGTTATGCTACAACTACAACAGGAACGGTTTTTCCTAAATATATAAATGATGTAGTAGTAGGATACAAATATTGGGATGTAACCTCGTTTGGTACTACTAAATACTTACAAGCATCTGCATTTAATAATGGTTGTACTAAAGCTTATTTTGTAGTTCCGGTAAATTTTGCTCTTGCAAATGGTTTTTCCTTTAAATCAAAAGACGGTTTCAATGATGGTGACCCTTTAAAAGTTTACTATTCTACAGATTATATTCCAGGGGGAAATATGAGCCAAGCTACACTTGTAGATATTACATCTAAATTTGTAATTGCTACAGGATCTAAAACAGGTTATGCAACAAACTTTATAGATAGTGGAACTTACGTTATTCCTGCATCACTAGGAGGGAATGGTTATTTCATTTTCGAATATGACGGAACGACAGGAAAAACAACAACTATTCAGTTAGATGATATTGTTATAAACTAAGAGTTTAAGAATAACTAAAAAAGAGTTACAGAAATGTAACTCTTTTTTTATGCTCTATTATTTAAATTTTTTATTAGTCCAACTTATCAGTTAGTTTTTCAAATACCTTTTTTGCACTTTTTCCTTCGTATAAAATATCGTAAACAGCATCAATTATAGGCGTTTTGGCTTTGTAATCTTGGTTTAGTTTCCAAGCGCTTTTTGTAGCATAATAACCTTCGGCAACCATGCTCATTTCCATTTGAGCAGATTTTACTGTGTATCCTTTCCCAATCATATTTCCAAACATTCTGTTTCTAGAAAATACCGAATATCCTGTAACCAACAAATCGCCTAAGTATGCAGAATCATTAATGTTACGTTTCATTTTGTGTACTTTCCTGATGAATTTTTTCATTTCACGAATACCGTTACTCATCAATACCGATTGAAAATTATCGCCATAACCCAAACCATGAGCAATTCCTGCTGCAATGGCGTAAATATTTTTTAGCATCGCGGCATATTCTGTGCCAATAATATCATCGGAAATTTTGGCTTTAATAAAATGTCCAGACAAACAATTTGCGACTATTTTTGCTTTTTTGGCATCGCCACAAGCAATGGTTAAATACGACAAACGCTCTAAAGCTACTTCTTCGGCGTGACATGGTCCTGTAATTACACCAATATTATCGAAAGGAATATCGTAGGTTTTATTAAAATGTTCGCCAACAATAAGACTCGTTTCTGGAACAATTCCTTTTATGGCCGAAAATATAATTTTACCTTCAAGACTTTCAGTCATTTTTTCGAGTTCACTCCCCAAAAATGCCGATGGAATCGCGAAAATGATATAATCGGCATAAGCAACAGCTTCGTTTATATTTGTTGTAAGTCGTAATTTAGTTGTGTCAAATTCAACACCAGTTAAATAATTCGGGTTGTGTTTGTATGTTTTAATGTGATTTACTGCATCTTCATTACGCATATACCAAGAAACTTCTTCTAGATTTACGCATAACATTTTAGTGATGGCAGTTGCCCAACTTCCTCCGCCTATTACAGCAAATTTTGGTTTTGTAGTCATTACAAAAAATTTAGTGTCTCAAAAGTAAGCAAAATAGTGTAAACATAAAAGTTATTGCTGTAATGCTACGAGAATAAAGACTTTTTGAAATTTAACATTAGATTGTTATTTTTTACACAATTTAAAAATATTTATAACGTTATAGTTATAAGTTAGTTAAGTATAATAAAAATAAGTTTTGTTTTTGGTGTTTAGAAAAAAAAGGCGTTCAAGAAATTATTTCTCGTACGCCTTTTGAAATTGTAGAAGTTAATGTTTTCTAATAACTACCTTCTACAATTTCTTTTACTTTTTGTAAAGTAATATTTTGTTTTTCACCTAATGCTTTCCAACCTCGTGTTTCGAAACGATTTACAATAAAGTCTGCCGATTTTTTGTAGTCTTCAGTGTATTCAGACAGTTTGGTTTGCATTCCCATTTTGTGAAGAAATTCGATAGTTTTTTCTATAGCTTTTTCGGCTTTTTCTTCGGTTGAATTTCCTGAAACATTAAAAATCCTTTCGCCGTATTGTGCTAGTTTGTCTTTTTTGGTTTCAAACATAACTTTATATAAACTTGGTGCGATAACTGCCAAAGTTCTGGCGTGGTCTATTTCGTATAAAGCGGTAAGTTCGTGACCAATCATGTGTGTTGCCCAGTCTGAAGGAACTCCTTTTTGAATTAATCCGTTTAGCGCCATCGTAGCACACCACATAAAATTGGAAGCCAATTTATAATCTGTTGGATTTTCTACAACATTTGGACCAATTTCTACTAATGTTTGCAAAATGCTTTCGGCAATTCGGTCTTGTAAAATGGCATCATGCGGATAGGTTAAATATTGTTCCATAACATGCGTAAATGCATCTACAACACCATTTTCTAACTGACGTTTGGGTAATGAAGCAATCACTGTTGGATCACAAATTGAAAACTTTGGAAATAAAGCACTTCCACCCAAAACGAGTTTTTCATGAGTTTCTTCGATGGTTACTACTGCACCAGAATTCATTTCTGAACCTGTTGCGGGTAATGTAAGAACAGTTCCAAACGGAATTACTTTAGTTAGATCAGTAAATAAAACTCGATTTTTAAGAATATCAATTGGATTTCCTTCAAAATGTGTTGCGCCAGAAATAAATTTCACACCATCTATAACGCTTCCTCCACCAACGGCAAGAATGAAAGTAATTTTTTCTTTTCTTATAATTTCGACCGCAGTCATCAGCGTTTCAAAACGTGGATTGGGTTCGATACCACCAAATTCGATAATGTCGAAACCTTGTAAATTTTTGATTACTTGTTCGTGAATTCCATTTTTGAAAATGCTTCCGCCACCATAAGCCAAAAGTATTTTTGCGTTTTTTGGAACTAAAGTAGATATTTTTTCTATTTGACCTTTACCAAAAACATAATTGGTCGGATTGTATAATTCGAAGTTTAACATAGCTTTTTTATTTAAGGTTTAAAGTTATAAAAGTTTCACTGGAAGAATTATAAAACTATGTTAATTGAAAATATTATTTTTTATAAAAATTACTATGATCTATATATTCCCAAACTTTAGCTGGTAATAATGGTTGAATGTTCTTTTTGTTTTTGATATTTTCACGTATAAAAGTAGATGATATTTCTACAATTGGAGCATTTATAATATGAATTTTCGGGTGGTTTTTTAATTCTATATTTTCTAAATCTGAAGAAACTCTAGGATATACATAAATCTCGTGGTTTTGTAAAATCATATCGTAATTTTTCCATTTATGGAGCGAGTTGAGATTGTCTTCTCCCATGATTAATGAAAATTCATATGTAGGAAATTTATCTCGTAAATGTGCCAAAGTATTTACGGTATAATTAGGTTGTGGTAATTTAAACTCTATGTCAGATGGTTTAAGTTTCGGGTAATCATCGGTGGCTAAATTTACCAAATGCAAACGCTGGTAATCGTCGAGTAAAGTGTCTTTCTTTTTTAGCGGATTGTGCGGTGTGACAACCATCCAGATTTGTTCTAAATCAGAATGTTCGGCCATGTGGTTGGCAATAATTAGATGTCCAATATGAATTGGATTAAAGGTTCCGAAGTACAAGCCGATTTTCATATTCTGATTTTATGTTGGTAAAGTTAATTAAAATCCTATGTAATAAAAAAACCATCTGATTGTGTCAGATGGTTTTAAAAAATATTCAATTATTTTTTTAGAAGTTGTAAGTTATTCCAAAATTCCATGTTCTTCCGAAACCGAAATAAACTTGGTTTCTAATGTCGGTTCCGTTATATAATCCTCTATTTTGATAATCTTGGTAAGTTGCATATTGATTTGTACCTGTACCTTTAAGCTTGTTTCCTGTTGTAACGGCAGCTGTTGGATTAATTAATCCATCACTTCCTGCGCTTGGCGTGTTAAATTCTGTTTCGGTTGCAGTAAACTGATTTGTTCTAGATTCAGAAATATATATTTCATCTAAAACATTGTTTACGTTTACTCTTAAAGTAAATGAATCTTTACTGTCTTTGGTTCTGTTTATTTTGTAAGTAACTCCAGCATCCATTAAGCCGTAATTAGGTAATACTAATGAACCTTTGTTCTCTTCTTTGTCAAAATTATTAGGAGAAATTCCAGCATAAAGTTTATCCGAAAATCTGTAATTTGCGTCAACTTTTAACCCTTTTGCTACTTCATAATTTGCTCCAAGACTTGCAGTCATTTGCGCAGCATCACCTACTTTAACACCATCTAAATATAAAGTTTTTGGAGTTCCACCACCAATTGGAGCATTTGAAGCATCGTATCTGTTACTCAAACTATTCCCTTTGTATTCCCAGTTTCCTAGAGAAAACATTGCGTTTATGCCTAATTTTGTTAATGGCTTAACATTCATTTCTAACTCTATTCCTGAGTGAACTTCTGTTATTCCTGAGAAATCATAATACCCACCTACATTTAATAAATCGGGATCATTAGTTCTTTGGTATCTGTCTTTCCAAGTGGTGTGATATACGTTCAAATTAGCATTAAATTTTTGGCTTTTGTACCCGTAACCAGCTTCAAAACCAGTTATTTTTTCGTTAACTAAATTCCCGTTTAGTATAGATGCATTGTTTGGATAAACTGCATTAAAAAATGGTTGTTTAGAATAATAACCTGCATTTACAAAAACATTCATTCTTTCGTTAAGGTTATAGTTTACACCACCTTTTACATTTCCGCCAATGATTTTTTCATTAGCTGTAGCGCTTAATGGATCAGTTGTTTTATATTTGAAATAATCTACTCTTTTGAAACCTTGTTGAGAAACCGCTCCTTGTACAAATGCAGTTAGTTTTTCGGTACTGTATTCTAATTGAGTAAATGCTCCGAACCATTTTACTAAGCCATCATTGTTGAAATTAATTTTTTCTTGATAATTTAATTTAAAAAATGGGTTTCCGTTAGGTTCTGTTGCATATTGATCTGTTAATATTCTAACAGGATTGTTTATATCGTTACTTCCTGCTCCAACTGCTAAATATTTAGCATCATAATTTTTAGCACCTATCAAATCGTTTAAGTTTTGATAATGAAATCCTTTGTAAGTTCTTGCATCAAAACCAAAATCTAATGTTAATTTATCAGTTAGTTTTCTGTTTAAATTCATAACACCACCATACCAGTCATGTGAGTTTATAGATGATATTTTTGAAATACCATTGGTTCCATTGTTACTAGTAGAAGCACTATTCTGATATGCACCACCTATTTGAGCTCTAGGTGTTGTGTTAGGTAGCCCTCCTGTAACTGGAACAATAGAAACTGCTCCGCCAGAATTCCAAGCTTGTATTAAATCTACATTAATTGTTCCGTTTGAATTTCTTAAATTATCTCCATTAAATCTGTTTCCTCTTATTGCTCCGGCGCCATTAGATCCACCTCCACGTCCCCAAGAACCATATAAAACAGTTGACACTTTAGTTTTGTCATTAATTTTGAAGTTGTAGTTAAAAGAAGCTACTGGTTTGTGATAAAAATTAGTTCTAAAACTGTATTCTTCACCATTCAAATAACCATAATCCGAGTTATAACGAATATTAGGCTCTCCACCATTACCGTATTTTATAAATTGTGCGATTGTAGGGCTTGCTGATCTCTGGTTGTGCCATTGAGGCGCTCCAGTAAATGTAAATTGAACATCATGTTTTTCATTAAACTCATAACCAATTCCTACAAAATAATTTTGTCCCGAGAATTTTGTCCCATTTACATAACCACTCCCTTGTGTGTTACTAAATAATACAGAAGCAGACAAACCATTTTTCATTTTTCCTGTAGAATATGAAGCTATCGTTTTTAAAAAGTCCTGATTTCCTAACAAAGCAGATATAGATCCGCCTTCTTTCATGTCTGCAGTTCTTGTTATTACATTTATAGTTCCTCCTACAGACGATATTGCCAATTTAGATGAACCCAAACCTCTTTGTACTTGCATTGCAGAAGTAACATCAGACAAACCTGCCCAGTTACTCCAGAAAACAGCTCCGTTTTCCATGTCATTTACAGGAACTCCGTTTATCATTACAGCTATATTTCTCTGGTCGAATCCACGAATATTAATTCTAGAATCTCCAAAACCTCCACCACCTTTTGTAGCATATACCGATGGGGTGTTTGCTAAAATTTCTGGAAATTCTTGAGAGCCTAATTTTTCTCTAATTTCTGCTCCTTTTATTGTTGAAACCGCTACTGGTGTTCTTCTGTCTTTTGCTAAATCGATTACTGTCGATGTAATAACAACCTCTCCAAGAACGTTATCATCGCTAGATAAAACTATATTCCCTAAATCTGTTGTTTGCCCACTTGCAACAACGTAAGCTACTTTTTTTGTTGTAAATCCTAAGAAAGACACTACAATGTTTCCGTTTTCTGTTGCTGAATCGATTGTAAAACTACCATCAAAACCAGACGATATTCCGTTTCTATTACCTTCAATTAATATGTTTGCGCCGGGTAAAGGGCCTGTTTTGTCATAAACAAAACCTTTTATTTTTCCTTGTCCAAACACCGACGATACGGCAACTAAAAAAGATGTTACTAAAAACCATTTTTTCATATTTCTCATTTCTGATAAAATTTTATTATTTCGTGGCAAAGTTCAGCCAATATTTTTTTTGTAATGTTAACTAAAGGTTAAGGTTTTTTTGTTGAAGTAAATTCAGCCTTACATTATTCGTAATTAATTTGTGTTTTTCAGTGCTAAAAATAAGAAAAAAACACCAATAGATTTATTTACTGACTATTATGTATAAAGAAATTCAACAAAAGACTTGTTGACATGTCGTGATTCTTTACATTTTTTGTGGTGATTTCTGACAAAATTGAGTTAGCTAACTGTTTGCCAAGTTCAACCCCCCATTGATCATAACTAAAAATATTCCAAACAACACCTTGCACAAAGATTTTATGTTCATATATAGCTATTAGAGAGCCTAGTGTTTCTGGGGTTAATGCTTTGATTAAAATTGTATTTGTAGGCTTATTTCCTTCAAAAATTTTGAATGGAAGTAAAAACTCCCCTTTTGTTACGGGTGTTTTTTGGTTTTCAAATTCTACGTTTACTTGAGATTCTGTTTTGCCATAGAGTAAAGCTTCCGTTTGAGCAAAAAAGTTAGACATAAGCATGTTATGATGTTCTTTGTTGCCGTGTAATGGTTTTACAAAACCTATAAAATCTGTAGGGATTAGTTTTGTTCCCTGATGAATTAGCTGAAAAAAGGCATGCTGAGAATTACTGCCAGGCTCTCCCCAAATAATTGATCCTGTTTGATAATTAACTCGATTTCCATTACGATCTATACTTTTTCCGTTACTTTCCATAACACCTTGCTGTAAATACGGTACAAATTTTTGTAAGTATTGTGTGTATGGAATAATAGCTTCACTTTCGCTTCCAAAAAAATTATTATACCAAACACTTAATAACGCGAGTATAACGGGAATATTTTTATCGAAGGGTGTGTTTCTAAAATGATTGTCCATTTTGTTTGCGCCAGACAATAATTTATTAAAATTATCGAAACCAACCGCTAAACTAATTGTAAGTCCAACCGAACTCCACAACGAAAATCGTCCGCCAACCCAATCCCACATGGGGAAAATATTATCGTCATTGATGCCAAAAGCGGTAGCGTTTTTTATATTAGTAGAAACCGCAACAAAATGTTTAGCAATATCTTCTTTTCTTGCAAATTTTAGAAACCAATCTTTAATAGTTTCTGAGTTTGTTAATGTTTCTTGTGTTGTAAATGTTTTAGAAACAATGACAAAAAGTGTAGTTTCTGGGTTTAGTTTTTTTATAATTTCGGTTACATAATCCCCATCTATATTAGATATGAAATGAACGTTTAAATGATTCTTGTAAAACTGAAGTGCTTCTACAACCATTGTTGGTCCCAAATCCGAACCACCAATGCCTATATTTACGATATCCGTAAATGATTTTCCTGAAAAACCTTTCCTATTTCCGTTTACAATGCTATCAGAAAATAATTTAATTTTATTTTTTACTTCAAAAATTTCGGGAATTACATTCTTTCCATCTACTAAAGCAATGTCATTTTTACTGGCTCTTAGTGCCATATGTAAAACCGATCGATCTTCGGTTTTATTGATTTTTTTTCCAGAAAAATAAGATTCGATAGCATCGTTTAACCCAACTTCGTTAGCTAAATCTAAAAGTAAATTTATAGTTGTTTGATTAATTCTATTTTTTGAATAATCTACAAGAAAATCTTCCCATTTAAGTTGAAATTTTTCTGCACGGTTATTATCTTCTTGAAACATCTGCTGCATAGAAATGTTTTTTGTTTCTAGAAAATGTTTTTCGAGTTCCTGCCAAGCTTTTGTAGTGATGGGGTTTGTGTTTTGCAAAGGCATTTCTGTAGGTTTCGTTAGTTTAAAATAAAATACGAATTTACGAATTTAAGCCAAACTATGGCATAAGAAAAAAAATATAATCCATAAAAAAAGCGCTCCAATTGGAACGCTTTTTGTAAAAGTATGTCGAAAAATTATTTTTTCTTTTTCCCTGCTGGTGCTTTTGCAGCTTTTGCAGCTTCTTGAGCAGCTTTCATCGCAGCACGAGAAATTCTTACTTGGCAAACAACTGTGTTGTCTGGGTGTAGGATTTTGTATTTTTCGTTAGCTAAAGCTGTAACATAAATTTTGTTACCCATTTGTAGAGGAGAAATATCTGCATCTAAGAAATCTGGTAGGTTAGCTGGTAAAGCTTTTACTTTTAGTTTACGTGAGTTAAGACGTAAAACACCACCTAATAATACACCTGGAGATGTTCCAATGATTCTTACAGGAACTTCCATAGTAACCTCTTTGTTATCAAATAATTGATAAAAATCAAGGTGTAAAATTTTGTCAGAAACTGGGTGTACTTGGATATCTTGCAAAACTGCGTTGTAAGATTTTCCGCCTTCAACTTCAATCACAACCGTGTGTGCGTTTGGAGTGTAAACCAATGATTTGAATGCTCTTTCGTCTGCCGAAAAATGCACTGGTTGATCTCCTCCGTATAATACGCAAGGAACCGCTCCAGCATTACGTAAGGCTTTAGTCGCAACTTTTCCTACGCTTTCTCTTTCTGATCCTTTAATTGTAATCGATTTCATTTTAAAAAAATATAGTTAATAAATAATAATTTACATTAAAAATTTTCCACTAATGGAATTGTTGTGATGTACCATGTTCATTACTTCTGCAAAAAGAGGTGCACAACTCACGACTCTTATTTTGTTTGATTCTTTCTTTAACGGAATAGAATCGGTCACTATTAATTCAAGTAATTTTGAATTTTCTATCTTTTCGTAAGCATCTCCAGATAAAATAGCATGGGTACAAATTGCTCTTACGCTCAATGCTCCCTTTTCTATCATTAAATCTGCGGCTTTCGCCAAAGTGCCTCCGGTATCTATCATGTCATCTACTAGGATTACATTTCGACCTTTTACTTCGCCTATTAATTCCATCGTATCAATTACGTTGGCTACTTTTCTTTGCTTGTAACAAATTACCACGTCCGATTCTAAGAACTTAGAATATGCATAAGCTCTTTTAGAGCCTCCCATGTCCGGTGATGCAATAGTTAAATTCTCTAAACCTAAACTTTTTACGTATGGCAAAAAAATTGTCGATGCAAACAAGTGATCTACTGGTTTTTCGAAAAAACCTTGTATCTGATCTGCATGCAAATCCATTGTCATAATACGTGTTGCACCTGCTGTTTCCAATAATTTTGCAACTAGCTTTGCTCCAATCGGGACTCTTGGTTTGTCTTTTCTGTCTTGACGCGCCCATCCAAAATATGGCATTACAGCAGTTATGTGTCTTGCTGAAGCTCTTTTTGCTGCATCTATCATAAGTAATAATTCCATCAGGTTATCTGCACTTGGAAATGTAGAACAAACAATAAATACACGCAATCCTCTTATTGATTCCTCATAAGAAGGTTGAAATTCACCATCACTATATTGCGAGAACGTTACTTTTCCTAGCGTTGTTCCGTAGCTTTCAGCTATTTTTTCGGCTAGATAAACACTTTGCGAACAGGCAAATACTTTTGCTTCGGGCTCTAGGTGTGGCATTAATTCGTTGTTTTGTAGTTAGTTAGTTGCGTTTCGTTTTACCGAGGTGCAAATTTAGGAATTTAATTGGACTAGGAAAGATAATTTTTAAGTATTTTTTGATGAATTGCAAAAAAAATATTTACATTTGCAGTCATGAAATCAAAATTAGTTTCTGTTACAGATTTTAATTTTGTCTCCATGAGCCCGGATGGCGGAATTGGTAGACGCGCTGGTCTCAAACACCAGTGGGAAACCGTGCCGGTTCGAGCCCGGCTCCGGGTACTTTAACGGTCAAATTGTAATTTTTTACAGTTTGACCTTTTTTTATTTTTAATAAAACCTAAAATGATACTATTCATCCAGTTTTATTCTTAATTAAAAATGAATTTATCTCAATAATTCAAATTAACACCAAAACCTATTCCCATATCGCTATCGTAATGAGTTCTGATACTAAAATTTCGATTGATGATATAACGCAATCCTGCCATATATTCTTTGTCGGTGTTCCACATTAAATCCATTCTCATTCTTATAGAAACAGGAATATCCATTCGTTCAAATTGTAGTCTAAAATTACCATCTGTAAAAACTTCGGCTTGTGCTTTTATAAGCATTGGCATTGTATATTCTAATCCTGCACTAAAAACAGAACGAACATTTTTGGTGTTTTCTTGACCAAAAAGGGTTTTTTCTGTTTCACCATCTTCCATTTTTCTATATCTCCAATCGAAACCTACAAACGGCATAATCCATTGCATTTTGCCAATGTATCGCCCAATATGAGTTTCGGTTTCGTAGCCGTGATGGTCATTATAACCTAAACGCCATTCTGTACCGATGCTCCAGCGGGTGTTGCTAAACATTGCCATTCCGTCGTTTCCGTTGGTTGCAAAATCGTTTTCTCCCATAAAATGAAATTTTCGATCTTCGGCAAATAATTTTCGTTGTGCTAATTTTGGATTAGGAATTAATGGATTTGGTGCTTGATTTTCATAAGTAAAAACCCTGCCCATTCCTGCCATCATATGGTAAAGGATATGACAATGAAAAAACCAATCGCCCTCAACATTTGCGTTAAATTCTAAAACATCGGTTTCCATTGGCATAATGTCGATAATGTTTTTTAGTGGAGCATAATCGCCTTGACCGTTAATAATTCTAAAATCGTGTCCGTGCAAGTGCATTGGGTGTCGCATCATGGATCCGTTATAGATTGTAATACGCACATTCTCGCCTTTTTTGATTAAAATTTTATCGGTTTCTGAAACTACTTTGTTGTCTAAACTCCAAACGTAACGGTTCATATTTCCTGTAAGTTCAAATTTTAGTTCCTTTATTGGTGCGTCTTTTGGAAGTGTTGTTTTGGCTGGCGATTTTAACATTGTGTAATTTAGAGTTACAATTTCCGAAAGTTTGTTACTATTGTAATCGTCTTCGGTCATTTTCATATCTCCCATTTTTTCGTTTTTGTTTTTTGCTTCGCCTGTGATTTCTGGATACATTACTACGTTCATATCCATTTGATTGTAAGACATACTCATTCCCATATCGTCAAGGTCTCCATTCATTTTCATCATATCGTTCATCATTTTCATACCTTCAAAATATTTTAATTTTGGTAGGGCAGCAGTAAGCTGTTTGATGCCATCACCTATATATAGTGATGCGGATTTTGTTCGGTCTTCGGAAGTTACCAAAAATTCGTAAGCGGTTTTTTCGGCTGGAATGGTTACAATAATATCGTAAGTTTCGGAAACGGCAACGATTAATCTATCGACTTCGACAGGCTCTACATCGTTACCATCATTAGCAACAACGGTTATTTTTCCGCCGGCATAATTGAGCCAAAAGTAGGTTGATGCTCCAGCGTTTGAAATTCGTAAACGCACTTTGTCGCCTCCTTTAAATTGAGATAATTGGTTTTCGTTTTTTCCGTTGATTAAGAATTTATTGTAATACACATCGCTTACATCCATTGCGTTCATTCGTTTCCATTCGTTTTTAACTTTGGTTTTAAAATGTCCTTGTTGGATTGCTTCGGCATAACTTTGGGTCGTGCCTTTTTGAATGGCGAACCAATCAGTTGCGTTGTGCAACATTCGGTGTACGTTTTCGGGTTTCATATCTGTCCATTCACTTAAAATAATTGGGACTGTTGGCAAATCGTCAATGCCTTTTCTAAAAATTGGGTCATCGGTTCTTTTGTTCATAATAAAACTACCGTACATTCCGATTTGTTCTTGTAAACCTGAATGACTGTGATACCAATGCGTTCCGTGTTGAATAATTGGGAAAGTATATTTGTGTGTATTATTGGGTTCGATAGGCATTTGGGTCAAATAGGGAACGCCATCTTCTTTGTTTGGCAAAAACAAACCGTGCCAATGCAATGAGGTGCTTTCTTTTAGCTCGTTGTGTACATAAATTTCTGCAATATCGCCTTCGGTAAATGTTAGCGTAGGCATTGGAATTTGCCCGTTTACGGCTATGGCTCGTTTTGGTTTGTCACCAAAAGTTACGATTGTATCACGAACGTATAAATCGTAACGAATTATTTTTTGAGCAAATACAGATTGAGAAAGTAACAAAATCAATATTATCGCAGGCAATATTGGTATATTTTTTATTATTTTATTTTTCATTTGTTTTTCTTAAAGTATCTTCAATAACATAATTCCACTCATAGCAATCATTAAAGCATCTTCGATAATGGTTACTGTACTCATTGGCAAATTGAAAACTGCACCCAAACAAGCACATTGAATTTTCTTTTTGTTTAATACCGATTGCAAAACTCCAATAATACTGATACTCATAACCACAATTGTAATTGAGTTTGTTAGTATTGGATTGAAATTGATTAGAAAAGCAATTCCTAAACCCAATTCAATAAATACATACAGATAAGCCCAAACTGGAATTTGTTTTGCTAAAACATCGTACATAACATAACTTTCGGAAAATCCTTTGAGGTTTAATAATTTGAAAAAGGAGAAGACAAGAAAGAACCCCGACATAAAATGTCGCATTGCTTGCATAAAATCGAATTTTATATTTTGGGATTGTACCAATGTTGTTACTAACAGAATGTAAAAAAATATTAGCAAAATGGGTTTATAGACTTCAAACCACGATTTTGTTTGTTCTTCAATTTCGTTGTGATTGATTGCCGATATTTGGTAATTTTTGTCTAAAACTTTTTGTAAAACGGATAATACAATCTGTTTATCCATTGTAATGGTGGCGGTTTCTAAATCTTTTGAAACGGTAACATTTGTAACGTTTTCTATTGTTAGTAAAGCAGATTTTACTTTTGCTTCACAACTTGAACAAGTCATTCCTGTTAACTTATAGGTATGTGTCATTTTGTTATATTTAAAAAAAATACAAAGCCATTTTTGGCTTTGTATTTAGATCAGTTTATTTTATTTAGCTACAACGGGCTCGGTTAAAGGCATTCCGCATTTTGAACATTTGCTGTTTAATTTACCCTGAACTTCTGGATGCATCGGACAAGAATAAATAGTTGTTACAACTTTTTTATCAATAACTTTTTCTGTTAATTCCATACCACATTTAGAACATTTATCGCCTTTCATTCCAGTAATTTCTGGGTGCATAGAACAAGCGTGTGTTTTCATTCCGGCATTATCATTCATCATTTCTGAACCTTCGTTCATCATATGTGTGTCTGTAGTTCCTTTTTCTTCCATTTTTTTATTACAAGAAATGGTTACTAAAGTGAAAACTAAAATTACTAAAATTATTTTTTTCATTTTATTAAATTTTTAAAACAATACTAATTATTTTTTGATATGCATTTAGTATTAAATTGATTACTTTTTACATTTTGCAGGATTCTGCACATTTTGTGCAAGCTTCTGCACATTTTTTACAACATTCCATATCGTGTTTTTTACACTCGTTTGCACAATCATTACAACATTGAACGCATAATGCACAAAGTGCATCAGCAAATTTTGAACCTCTTGCGCATAATCTCGCACAAAGTGCGCAAATGTCGGCACAATCACGACACAGTTTTACACACTCTTCGTGACTCTTCATTGTTAAACATTCTGTTGAACATTTTTCACATTCGACCATACAAGCCAAACAAACCTCGATACTTACTTGAACATTTTTCATTTTATGAATTTATTAATTGTAGATTAATTTCTACATATAATAGTACAATGTATTTAGGCTTAGGATGTTACATATTTATTTTTTAGAGTTGTGAAATTCACATATAAATTATTTAAATACATTGAAAAAATTATATTCCAAATTAAAATAAAATCCATTTGGTGCTGTTCGCAACATTGAACTTACCAACTCTTGTCGGTAAGCCAAATCTAAACGAGCTTGGCTGTTGAAAATAAATTGTAAAGCAGGAACTACATCAAGATAGGATTTACCATTTTTATTAATGGTTTGTCCGACAAATTCAACCATCAAATTGATGTTGGTTTGTTTGAAATTGGTGTACTTTTTAGGGTACATTAATTTGCCAAAAGACAAGGTGTAATTAGTAGCATTATCCCCAAAATCATCTGGGAAAGGATAATTGGGTTTGTTGTCAAGTGCTTTTTCAAAGCTAACAGATGTACTAATGGCTACTTTTTTTATCAATTTAGTTGCCACCAATCCTGTTTCAAAACCAGAGTTGTGTCCCATAATTTCAATTTGCTCTTGATGAATATCAGAAGTATTAAAGCTGTATCTTCCAAACGCCGCTAGACGAAAATGACTGTTCAAGTCATCGGTTGAATAAAAACGGTATTTGGTGTAAAAACTTCCACCTTCTGTTACCAACTTATTGCTTCTATTGCTCACAAAAGCGGCAGCTCTAAACATCAAGTTTTTATTTAAACCATAGGTTGCTTCAGGCATTAAATGATAATTATATCCTGATACAAATTCTTCTTTAAACAGCGAGTGAGAAAGTCTCACGCTCAGGGTATTTGATGGAATGTTACTTGCTGGATCAGTAACTACAAATAATTCCTGACTGTAATTTTTTTGAAATGCAAAAACGAACAAAAGAATAATTACTTTTTTCATTAGTTGATGATTTTAATGTGAAAATCATCTTCATTGTTTGATGCGTAGGTTTCAATATTTTTAAAAGATTTCGATAATTTTTTAAATTCTTTTTCGGTTACATAACCTTTATCCAAAACTTGAATTTGAACTTCCGTATTATTGTTTGAAGCACTATTGATTAAAACGTAAGCGCCTTGTTTAATAGTTTCAGATTTTGTTGTGAGAATTAATCTACCAATGAAAAATCCTGCTTTTTCAACTTTATCTTTAAACACTTTTGGACTTAAAGTATTGCCTTCTTTGAGTGTTACTGTAAATGTATTTGTGTTTAAATCTGTTTCTACATTAACAACTTCTGGTAAACTTTTGAGTTGTTTGTTAATAGCATTAGAACACATAGAACAGGTTAGTTCTGTAGCACGAATTTCGGCTTTCGAGATTTGAGCGTTTGCTTTTGTACTTGCTAATATTATTATTGAAATTAGTATAACGTATATGCTGTTTATCTTTCTCATTTTTTTAATTTAAGTATTTAATTATTTCGTCTTCTTTTGGATTAATCGCTATTAAAATCCCTTTTTGATTAAAAAGAAATTTAGATGGTAATTCTTCTACCCCAAATTGTATTGCAGTATTGGCATCAAAACCTTTTGGGTCTATTAGTTGGGTGAATTGTATTTTGTCTTTTTCAATGGCTTTTATCCATTTGGTTTTGTCTTTATCTAATGAAATTCCAATAATATTTATTTTGTTTTTATCAATTGTATTTTAAAGTTTCACTAGTTTCTTATTGCCTAATCTACAAGGTGCACACCAAGAAGCCCAAAAATCAATAAGAATGAATTTTTCTTTGAAATTAGTATTAGATACCTTTTTACTCGTCGCATTAAGCAAATTAAAAGTTGGTAAACTGTCGCCAACTTTTAATTGTGCATGCAAAGTCAATGAAAAAAGCATCAATAAAATGATTGATTTTTTCATATGTAAATTATTTAATTGTTTCTGTCACTTTTCCACAACTCAACATCATCGAACCATAGTATGGATTTTTAACAACATTTTCTTTGCTCAACCAAGTAGCACCTTTGCCGTTGTTTGCCATTGGGCAAAATTGGTAATAGGTTGGTGTTTCTTGTTTAGAAACTTTGATTAAATCGTAGATATTTAAAGAAAGTGTATCAAAATGGTCTCTTTGGTGTTTTGCATCTTTTGTATCTGCAATATGTTCAGTATGTTCTTTTATACTTTTTAAAACTTTCATCCAAACGGTGTGTTCGTTTGTGTTTAAAGTTTCCATTTTGACTGCGTTTATTGCAGAAAGCAACACACTTGCTTTTGCAGATGCTGTGTTTCCGTCTGTTTTTACTAAAGCATTTTTTAACTCAAAATAGTTTTCGAAAACTGCTTTTAATTGATTTTCTTTTTGAACTTCAACCTTTGGTGTTTCCGAATGATTTGCATGATTGTTATGATTTACTGCAATAATTTCGGATTTAGGTTCTGTTTTAACAGCAACTTTTGCTACTCTGTCGTATTGGCAGCAACCTGGCAATTTTGAATAAACGTCACTTGGTGCAAGAAATTTGTCGCTATCGTAACCTGATAATGCAATGCGTTTTAAAATTGCATCTTGATTGGTTTTATTGCTGTCATAAGTTAATGTTGCTATTTTAGTATCTACATTCCAATCTATTTTAGCAATTTTTTTAAGATTTCCTGCTTTTTCAATAGTTGTTTTGCACATATCACAGTTTCCGTAAATTTTAACTGTTTCTGTTTTTACGTTTTTAATTTGTGCGTTGCACACAGTAAATGATAACAATACTGAGATTGCTATCAATATTTTTGATATTGATTTCATTTTGATAAAATTTTAATTTTTGTTAAATAAATAATTTTGAAAACAAAGTATTCGTTTTCGACAAGACAGTTTTATGGCTGTCAATGTTTGAAATTATTTTATTTTTGGCGGAAGCCAAACGGAAGTAAAACCCGAAGAAATAAAGGTTTCTGAGTGATAAAATTTTGGTTTTTCAGTAGAAAAATGAAAATTATTATTTTTAAATTCGATTTCGTAAAACGAAATTATGCTAAAGTTTACTGTGGATGCTGTGCAGTTTGAATGGCCACATTTTCCTCCACAACTATTATTTTCCTCTTTTGATTGTTTATTTTTGCAACAGTCTTTTTTTTCTGTTTTAGATGAAGTATCTTTTTTGCAACATGAATTTTCTGTTTTATTCCCACAAGCAAACATTATGGTTGGCATCAAAAAGAAGCCAAGTGTAAAGATTATAATGAGTATGTGAGTCTTTCTTGTCATTTCACACAAAGTAAATAAAAATTTATTTATTTATTTGTCTTTTATGCTTTTTTTATCATTTGGCATATAAGAATCCTTTGGATGAAATTGTAATATTAATTGATGTCACTATTTCGTATCTTCAGATTTTATTAATGTCTACAATAATATATAAAAAAAAGCTTCCGTTATTGCGGAAGCTCTAAAACCATCTTTCTAAAAAAATTAATCTTTTATAAAACGTTTTGTAATAGTCGATTCATTATCTGAAATTTCTAATATATAATTTCCAGAATTAATCCTTGAAACATCAATAGCGCTATTAGCTATTAACCCATTCATAATTATTTGACCTAACAAATTGTAAACTCTAAAAGTAGCTTTTTCAGAAACTGAAGTTACATTTAAGATTGATGATGTTGGGTTTGGGAATAAGTTAATAACAATACTACTATTTCCTGCTGTTTGTATTTGTTTTGCTAAAGCAGTAATGTTTACAGTATAATCTTCAACTTGACCATAGGTAAAAGATTGGCAAGAAGTAGGAATTGCATTATAACCCATCGAAACTCTCATTCTTGTTGTTCCTAAAACTGCTATTGAAGGAATAGTAAATGTTCCAGCTACAGGAGTTGTTTTAGAAGCGGCTTTAGAGAAAACCAATTCGCCAGCATCTGTAAACAACCCGTTTTGGTTATAATCTATCCAAACGGCATAGCCTTCACTATATACAGTACTTGTCCAAGTTGGTGTAATTGTAATTGTATAAGCAGTTCCTCTAGCAGCATTTGTAGATAATGCTGTAAAATTTTCGTAACCTGCAGTTCCTGTAGAAGTATTACTAATTGTTCCAAAAACAACTTTTCCAATTCTTTCGTCGGCAGTATTACTACTTGTAGAAGTACAATAAGTAACTGTTGAAGCAGCTAATGTAGTTACACTAACTAGATTACTTTCTGAAGAAATATTCCCAGCAGCATCTTTCGCTTTTATAGAAAAAATATAAGTCGTTGAAGCTGTTAGTGCAGTTACTGCAAAAGTTGTTCCTGCAACCGAACCTTTTAGCGTTGTACCTTGATAAACATCATATCCTATAACACCTACATTATCTGTAGAAGCCGTCCAAGATAGATTTGTAGTTGTTGATGTTGTTCCAGAAGCTGCTAAACTTGTTGGTGCGGTTGGAGCAGTTGTATCAGAAACAGGAGCAAGAGTTGTAACACTAACTACATTACTTTCTGCAGAAATATTCCCAGCAGCATCTTTTGCTTTTACAGAGAAAGTATAAGCTGTTGAAGCTGTTAATCCAGTTATGGCAAAAGTAGTAGCGGTTGTTGTGCTTCCTTTTAGCGTTGTTCCTTGGTAAATATCATATCCAGCCACACCAACATTGTCAGTAGAAGCTGTCCAAGATAAGTTTGTAGTTGTTTGTGTTGTTCCAGAAGCTGCTAAAGTTGTTGGTGCTGATGGAGCAACAGTATCTGTAGAACCAGAAGTAATTGTAAAATTTATATTAGAAATATCAAAGAAGATATGATTAGCTCCTTTTACCATAATTCTATTGCTAGTTCCAGGTGTGTTAGGAATTGTAACTGCTTGAGTTCCGTCATTAGGTGTTCCTAATAATAAAGCAACAGGATAAGTTAAACCACCATCTGTAGATAAGTAAATATCAACATTAGCACAGTTTACACCATTTGCTGTTGTGCCAGCCACATTCCAAGTTACGGTTTGAGAAGATCCACCTGCGTAAGAAACTGCCGTGTTTGGAGAACTTACTGTAAATGGTCCAGCAGTAGCATTAACCGTTACTACCATATCATCAAAATTAGTTTGACCCACTTTAATTGGAGCTACTGAGCTATATGGAGCATTATCTCTTACTGTTAATCTAAAATTTAATGTTCTTGCTACCGAGCTTAATGCTTCTACATTAATAGAATCGTTTCCTGTTCCAGCTGTTGTTGCAGAATTTGCTACAACTGATTGTATAATTGGGAAATATCTTGTTGGCGAAGCTGTTGGACTCCATGATCTCCAGTTAGGTCCAGAAGTTTTAGCAATACTCGCTACGCTACTTGCACCCGTTTGTGTTCCTCCATCGTCATTTTGTTCCCAGCAATAAGTTAAAGTATCGCCAGTATTTGCATCAGTCGCAGAGCCGGTAAGTGTAAACGGTGTGCTTTTAGGAATTGTATAATCTAATCCTGCATTTACAATTGGAGTTGCATTATTTGCAGAAATAGAAGTAGTTACGGGACAAGTTTTAGTAGCTAAATTTGCTTGAATTTGAGCAATAGTTGTTTCATGATAAATATCGATAGAGTGAGGAGCAATATCTTGAGATGTTATTCCTGCATAACCCATAATGGTTACACCCGAACCTACTTCTTTACTAACTCCAGATCCTTCGTTACTGTTAGAAAAAGTGTGGTTTCCACCTAATTGATGCCCTACTTCGTGAACAACATAATCGATATCGAAATTATCACCTTGTGGAATACCATCAGCAGGTGAAGTTATACCAGAACCTTTAGCAGTACCACATACACAGCCTATACAACCTGCATTTCCTCCTCCTCCAGAAGCGCCAAACATGTGACCTATGTCATAATTTGCAGCACCAATAGTGTTTGTTAATGTTGTTTGCAATTGTGAATTCCATTGACTTAATGTAGTAGAATACGGATCGGTTGCGGCATTATAGAAAATTACACTAGTAGTGTTTGCGATAAGATTTAAATGTAAGGCTAAATCTTTTTCATATACTCCATTACAACGAGTTAGTGTAGCATTGAATGCGGCAAGAACTTTTGCTTGATCAGCAGAATTACCGGCTGTACTTGCGCCAAAATAAGCTGCATACTCTCCATTACAAGATTGAGCTAATCTCATCACTTTCAATTGAGCTGTACTCGATTTATTCGTGCTAGGAATTTGATTGTTAATATCTAAAACGAGTGCATGATCATCAGTTGAGCATGTCCAAGGTAATTTTCCTTTTTCTCTTTGTGATTTAAAAATAGCATAAACAGAGTGATCTTGAGAATATGGTTCGATAAACTCATTTTCTTTATCAGTTCTAAAAATCATCGTTTGAATTCCTTGAGGAGAGATACTTAATTTTATTGTTGCGTATCTGTCGGTGATTCCTTTTCCTGAATAGGCTCTAATTTCTGGAAATTGAGCTTGTAAAGCAGGTTCAAAATTCGATGCTTCTGTCATTTCAAATTGTTCGAACTCACCATCGGCATTTGGCAATGTAATGGTTACAATTTGGTTGTTTGATCTGTTAATTGTTGAAAACAAAGAGTTTCTTAACTGAGCAGTATTCAAATCATATAAATCGAACGTTTTTGGGAATGATAATCTAGCTACACCTTTATCAGTAGCTCTAATCTTATTGGTAGTTGCGTTGTGTGTAGACCAATATTTACTGGTTTGTGCTTGCATGTAGCCGCAAGCAAAAATGGATAGCCCTAGAATAAATTTTTTCATAAATTTTTTGTTTTTGGTTGGTTGATTGGTATTGTAAAGTTGTAAAATTGTTAAGTTTTTTTTGAATTATATTATGGTTTTTCCTTGTATTATGTTAAAATTTTGATATAAATCAATATTTGATAATTTTTTTATTAAATCATTTTTTGATTTAATAAAAAAATCCACCTGCTATAGCAAATGGATTTTTAAGATATTTAAATGTAAATTCGTTTATTTCACGCTCAAAACGAAATAATTTTTCTTTCCACTTTGTAACAACACAAACTGATTGTTTATCATGTCTTTTGATGTAAGAGTAAATTCTTCTGTTACTTTTTCTTTGTTTACCGAAATAGAATTAGCTGTAAGTGCTCTTCTCGCTTCACCATTAGATTTTAAGAAACCTGATTTTTCGTTTAACACATCAACAATATTTATTCCAGTTTCTATATCAGATTTTGAAATTTCGGCTTGCGGAACACCATCAAAAATCTCTAGAAAAGTAGCAGCATCTAATTCTTTCAAATCATTGGAAGTAGAGTTTCCGAACAAAATATTTGATGCTTTTATGGCTTTTTCTAATTCTTCTTTTCCATGAACTAGAATTGTGATTTCTTCGGCTAATTTGCGTTGCAAAACACGCAAATGTGGTGAGGTTTTATGCTCTTCAATCAAGCTATCAATCGTATTTTTATCTAAAAAAGTAAAAATTTTAATGTATTTTTCGGCATCTTCATCGGAAGTATTTAACCAAAATTGGTAAAATTTATAAACCGAAGTTTTATCGGCAGTTAGCCAAACATTTCCGCCTTCAGATTTTCCAAATTTAGAGCCGTCAGCTTTTGTAATTAGTGGAGTTGTTAGTGCATATGCTTTTGCTCCTTCACCACCCATTCTGCGAACTAATTCGGTTCCGGTAGTAATATTTCCCCATTGGTCCGAGCCACCCATTTGTAATAAACAATTATAGTTTTTGTACAAATACTGAAAATCGTAACCTTGTATAAGTTGGTAAGTAAACTCTGTAAATGACATGCCTTCGCCCTCTGCTCCCAAACGTTTTTTTACAGAATCTTTGCTCATCATATAATTTACTGTGATTCGTTTTCCTATGTCACGAGCAAAATCTATAAACGAAAAATCTTTCATCCAATCGTAGTTGTTTACTAAAATTGGGGCATTTGCATCGGTCGAATTAAAATCTAAAAAACTAGATAAAACTGCTTTTATTCCTGCAACATTTTTATTTAAAGTAGCTTCGTCGAGCAAATTCCTTTCGTCACTTTTTCCTGAAGGATCACCTATCATTCCTGTCGCACCACCTATTAAAGCTATAGGTCTGTGCCCAAAATTTTTAAGATGAACTAAAAGTATGATTTGAACCATGCTTCCTATGTGTAAGGAATCGGCAGTTGGATCAAAACCTATATATGCGGTAGTAGATTCTTTTGTTAATTGTTCTTCGGTTCCAGGCATCATGTCGTGAAACAAGCCTCTCCATTTTAATTCTTCAACTAAATTTTTCATTTTCAAAATCAATTTCGGCAAAGATAACAATTCGAGGGCAAAAATCAATTTCAAAAATCAATGACAATTTCAAAATTCAATTTCAAAAATCAATTTTAAAATTTAATTATAAATTATATTGACATTGATTTTTGAAATTGTTATTGACATTTGTTATTGTTATTTATTTTTTATAAAAAGGCAATTTGACCACTTTTGCCGGCACATCATTTTTTCTGATTCGGATATAAATATCACTATCGACAGCGCTATTTTCCGTTGTTACATAACCCAAACCGATACCTACATTCATACTTGGTGACATGGTTCCGGAAGTTACAATACCAATAACATTTCCTGTTTTATCCACAATTTCATAATCATGACGGGGAACCGAACGTTCCTGCATTTGAAAAGCTATTAATTTTCGGGTAACGCCGCTTTCTTTTTGTGCTTTTAAATTTTCGGAATTGGTAAAGTCTTTATTGAATTTTGTAATCCAGCCCAAGCCAGCTTCGAGTGGCGATGTAGTATCATTGATATCATTTCCGTATAAACAAAAACCCATTTCGAGACGTAATGTATCACGAGCAGCGAGGCCAATTGGTTTTATTCCGAACGATTGTCCAGCTTCAAAAACTTTATTCCAAATGGTTTCCACTTCG
>NZ_JAYURN010000068.1:0-15074 GCF_043756175.1 Flavobacterium sp. | reverse complement strand
ATCGAAATATTTGAATTTTTATTAATATTTTCAGCTAATTTTATATAGGATTTTTGATTATTGGTTTCTAAAATATAATTTACTTCGTTTGAATAATTGTGTTTTTCGAACTCCGATTCTAAAGCACAAATTTTAATATCAAAAGACTTTGTAAATTTATTATTCAGTGAAAAAATTAAATCTTGAGAATACGTCGCAATGCCACACTCACGTGGCGGATAAGATGTAATAATTAAAATTTCGGGTAAAATATTTTTATTCTTCATATTTTGATATTATTTTAAATTGAGTTTTAATTCGGATAATAATTCGGATAAAGAAACTGATGCACAACCAATTCGCGTATCGGCAGCACCATAATAAATATATAAAGTGTCATCTTGAACTATTGCTCCAGATGGAAAACACACATTGTTTACTTCACCTTTTATTTCCCAATCGAGCTCTGGTTTAAATAGTGGATAAGGCAATCGGGCAATTTCTTTTTGTGGGTTTTCTAAATCTAATAATGCCACACATGCACAATAAACATATCCTTTTACGGTATCGTGAACACCGTGGTAAATAAGCAGCCAACCTTCTTTAGTTTCTATTGGCGGACAACCTGCACCTAAATAACTTATTTCGTGTTTGTATTTTGGAGCCAACAATATGTAATCTTTAAATTTTAGCATATAATTTTGCCAAAAATCTGTTGTGAGCTCACTAATTTCGTTTACACAAACTATTTGAATATCTGGTTTTATGCGATGTAAAAAATGTAATTTTCCGTTAATCTTTCTTGGAAAAAAGACTACATTTTTATCCCAAACTAAAACCTTTTTACCTTTTCGTTCTCGAACCCTGTCGTGTTCATTATAGCGTAAATATTTCTCGTTTACTTCTCCTTTGGTTTCTGCCAAACGTTTAAATTCATCGAACATCATTTGTGGAACAATAATTCCGTGTTTTTCCCAATGGATTAAATCCGGAGAAGTAGCTAAAGCTCCCAATGCATTTACACCATCAAAAGCACAATATGATAAATAAAACAGATCATTTATTCTAACAATTCTACCATCTTCTACTCCGTGTTCTTCGTAATCAAATTGAGGAAAAACAACTGGTAAATCGCTACGTTCCACAATTTCTAATGGCGTTTTAAATTTTGCATAACCAATACTGGAATAATTGCCTTTTGCAACAGCACGATAAAAAATATGAATAAAATCTCCATAATGAATTACGGCAGGATTTAGTACACCTTCCCATTCAAAACCTAAGTCTGTTTTTTCAAGAACAATTCCTTCTTTTTTTACAACTATCATAATATATTTATTGATATTTATATTCTTATTAATGCTTTATAAAGGTCTATTTGTTAATATTAAAAAAGTTATATAACTATTATATTATCTTATATAATTCAGATATTTTTATTTTTGAGTAAAAAAAATGCCAACCATTTCTGATTGACATTTTCTTTTAACTAATAATTATTATTTATTCTTTAGCTTCTGAATTTTCTCTGCTTTTTGCACCCATTCTGTTAAATTTAAACATTGGAGATAATTTTACTTTAATAGACGCAATTTTCATGTTGTCCGAAGAAGATAATCCTTCTTTTTCAACTGTATTTTTTCTTGCATCTAAAGCTTCAAACAATAATTTCGCTTCATCATAATCTTCTCTTGTGAAGTTTTCTTTATTCGCTTTATATGATTCATAATAGTTATCATATACCCCAAGAATATTGTTTTTGTTTACCCAAGCAAAGCTCATATCATTTCCTATTTTTCCTGCGCCAAATAATCTGTCTCTTAACAATTGAGAAGGACTTATTTTTGCTTGTACAGCAACATCATTTGAGACTGTTTCTTTTTCTGTTACTACAATTACTTTATACTCATCGTATCTAGCATTAGAAGCATTTATTCTTTCTTGAGATTTTGTTTTTGAATCTTCATCAAGACTTGTCAATGCATCATTTGCATTTGTATTTTTAGTTTCAAAATCTTGAGAAATTCTGTCCCAATTGGCTTCTCTATCCTCTGCAGAAACGGTTTTTAAAGAATCTACATAACTTTCTAATTCGCTAATTCGTTTATCAGCCATTTCTTTTTCTTTATTTTTACAAGAAACCATCCCTAATAGAATCATTGAAAATAATCCAAATTTTAATACACTTTTTTTCATAGTAATAAGTTTAATATATTTAATTAAGTTTAAATATTTAATGTAAATCTACCCTCTTAAAGAGTTTAAAATGTTACATAATTTATTGTTTTAGTTATATAATTATGATGAAAAACAAAGATGGCTGTCAAAAAACTGACAGCCATCTTAACCAAAAACAAAACTAATTCTAACCTTTATTTTTAATAATTTGTTTTCAATTCTACTCTACGATTTTTAGCTTTTCCTAGAGTAGTTTTATTACTAGCAACTGGTTTGGTTTCTCCAAAACCAATTCCTGTTAATCTTGAGCTGTCAATTCCTTTTCCAATTAAATATTGTTTTACCGAATCAGAACGTTTTTGCGATAAAGTCATATTAAAATCATCTGCACCAACACTGTCGGTATGACCTTCAATAGTTAAACTAGCACCTTCATATTTGTATAATATTTTTGCTAATTCATCTAATTGTGATAATGAAGCTACTTTTAGTTTGTCAGAATTATTTTCGAAGAAAATTTTACTTCCTATATAAGTTATTCTTACAATATCTGCTTTAGCAATTTCTGGACAACCTTTATTTTCGGCAGTTCCTTTTTTGTTAGGACAACGGTCATCTAAATCTGCAACGCCATCTCCATCAGCATCTGGACAACCTTTTAGAGCAATAACACCCGCAGCATTTGGGCAACGATCCATATCATCCATAACTCCGTCATTGTCACTATCCATTGCACAACCATTTGCATCAACTTTAGTTCCAGATTTTGTATTAGCACATTTGTCATCTATATCTGCAACTCCGTCATTATCGGCATCTAGACAACCTTTTAGAGTTACTTTCCCTGCTTGGTTAGGACATCTGTCCTCAGCATCTCCAACTCCATCTCCATCAGCATCTGGGCAACCTTTTAGTGCTTGTACTCCTGCTTGATCTGGACAACTATCTAAATAATCATAAACACCATCATTGTCTCTATCTAACGGACAACCTTTTTTGTCGACTGATACTCCAGCTGGAGTTTCGGGACAATTGTCTTTTTTGTCAGAAACACCATCATTATCAGTATCTTTTGAGCTTCCCATATTGAAAGTTAGACCAACTGTGTGCATAAGAAAATCATCGTCTGCTCCAGACACAACACCATCTCTACTATCATTATTAGTAAACATAAATGTTTCTTGAAAATTAAGTGAGATAACTGGCGATAGTCTAAAGTTTATCCCACCACCAGCAGTTGGAAGTGCTGAATCAATTTTTTCTTTGTGAAAATTTAGTTGATTGTCAAATAATATTCCTCCAATACCTCCAAAAACATAAGGTCTTACAATATATTCTGAGGGTAGAAAATTAAATCTTAAGTTTAATGAAGCAGAACTGAAATCGCTTTTGAAACCTGTTGGAGTTCCGCTTTGATATCCTAGAGTTCCTCTTGTAAATAAGAAATTCAAATCTATATATTTCCAAATATATCTAGAAACCGATATACCTCCAAAACCATACATGGTATTATTACTTGTGTAAAAATCATGACCTAAATCTCCATGATATTGAATCGCACCCCCATGCAATCCAACATTCCATTTTTTTTCTTCTGTTTGTGCACTTAATGTAAATGTAAACCCAATACATAAGCATAGCATTAGTATTTTTTTACTCATGCTTTGAGTTTTGTTTTTCTGGTATTCGTAAATCGTTGATTTCATAATTTTGTTTATTTATAATTGTTCGGTACAAAGTTCAATCAGACATCAGTTCTTGATGTTATAGAACTATTATTAAAAGTTGTAATATTCACACAAATAGAAAACCAATGTCTTTTTTACTCTATAACCCCTTCTTTAAGCTATTGTTTGTAAACGACTTTGGTTATATTTAGGTTTTATTTTTCAGTCCATCTGGATTTGTGATTTCCTTTAATATTTAAATAATTTTATAAGTCATATAAAACTAGATTGCGTTTTTTTGTAGATTTATTTATGTAAATTGTATAATAATTTGAATTATTTATATAACAATTTTAAACATAAAGTGATTAACCTTTGGTATTTTACAATTATATGAAACCAAAAAAATGAAAAATTTAGTAGATAAAACTTATACAAAAAATAAAATACAACTCATACAAAGTGGTAAATCCTATTTTGATTTACTAATAAAACTTATAACTGAAGCAACCTATAGCATTCATATTCAAACCTATATTTTTAACAATGATGAAACAGGTAAATCAATTGTTAATGCTCTAAAAATCGCGTCTACTAAAAAAGTAAAAATCTATCTATTAGTTGATGGATATGCCTCTAGATATCTATCATCAATTTTTATTGAAAACTTAAAAAAGCAAAACATCCATTTTCGTTTTTTCGAACCATTTTTTAAAAAAAATAATTTCTATTTTGGACGAAGATTACATCACAAAATGATAGTAGTAGATGCAAAATATGCTATAGTTGGCGGAATGAATATAGCCGATAGATACAACGATTGTCCAAATATTAAGGCTTGGTTAGATTATGCAGTATTTCTAGAAGGTCCAATCGTAAAAGAACTTTATGAGCTATGTTTGAAAACTTGGAATGGTTTTAAAGTCAAACGAAATTTAAAACCATACGAAGTGGAAAATATAACTTATGAATTTAAAGAAAATGAAAGTTCATTATGCAAAATTAGTCGAAATGATTGGGTAAGAACAAAGAATGAAATATCGACCACTTATAAAGAAATATTTGAAAATGCAGAACAACAAATCACCATTATTTGTAGTTATTTTATAGCTGGTAAAACTATAAGAAAGCAATTACGATATGCAATAAAAAAAGGCGTAAAAGTTAGATTAATATTAGCCAGCCAATCTGATATGAAAATTGCTAAGTCGGCAGAGCGATGGATGTACGATTGGATGCTTAGAAAAAATATTGAAATATATGAATATCAACCGAGTGTTTTACATTCAAAAATGTGTGTGGTCGATGAAAGTTTTGTAACCATTGGTTCCTTCAATATTAATGACATCAGTGCTTATGCCAGTATTGAGTTAAATATTGATATAGATGATAGTTCATTTGCCAAAAAAGTTACTCAAAATTTAGATACAATTATCAAAGAAGATTGCATCCATGTAACTGCTGCAATTCATCACAAAACAAATACTATTTTTAAACAGTTATATCATTGGACTTGCTTTAAAATTTTTAGAATAACATTTTTCTTATTTACTTTTTATTTCAAACAACGAGAATAAATTCAATTTCCTTTCATTCTTTCAAAAAGTGACTCGAATGTTTTTTCATTCCAACCTACAAATCTGCCACGTTGTACTACCAGAGTGTTATCATAAGGCTCTTGCAAAAAATAATGAAACACGAATTTTCCTTTTGGATTTTCCCAACCTTTCATTTGTCCAAACCGTAAATCATTGAAAACAAGCGTGTCGTTCCATTTTTCTATGGTATAAAAGTCTTGAGAAAAACGCTTTAATTTATATATGTTTTCTTTATTTTCTATAGTTTCCAGCAAATCATTGTTACGGGGAAAATAAGTAAAATTGACTGTTTTTTTGGTGTCAAAAATAGATTTATAACCAACATAAAATCCTTCTTTATTTCCTGCAACTACATACCATAAGCTATTTTGAAAAGGTGCTGGTGTTGTAAAATATTGTGTATAATTAATTTTTTGTTTTTGTAACGATTGTTTTACATCAGCATCAATTTTAATTTTTATGGCAATGCAAATCAATATATAAATGCCTGTAAAACCCAGCCCAAGTCTCCATATTTTTTTTCGGTAAATAGTATTTTTTCTAAAATAAATAAATGCCAAACAAGCCAAACCAGACCATATAGTAAATAATGGATCTGCAACATAAATCATATTGAATGAAAATCTTTTGTGACTAAATGGTTCTAGCCAACCTACACCATAATTATTGAATGCATCTAAAAAAATATGACCCAAAATAACAGCCCCAAAAAACAGCATCCAATGTTTTAATCTAATATTATGAGGTCTGTGCCAGTGGTCGGCAAGCAAAGCAAATAGTGGTGTGATTATGGCGCAAAATAAAAACGAATGTGTAAATCCACGATGCGCCAATAAGTTTGAAGAAGTATCCATCCAAAACGAAGCAATGAAATCTATATCAGGAATACTTTGTGCTAGAGCTCCCCACAACATAGCTTTCTTACCAAGCGTTTTACCAGCAAATGCTTCGCCCATACAAGCTCCCAATGCAACGTGTGTGATTGAGTCCATTGTATTTTATATGTTATTAATTTCCTTCAATAAATTATCTAAATCCAATACATGGCTAAACATTACAATTGTTCCGTCGGGATTATAACTCCATGTTTCTTTTGGTCTGTCCCAATATAATTCTATACCATTTCCGTCGGGATCATTGAGGTAAATGGCTTGTGAGACGCCGTGATCTGCTGAACCTGTTATGGGATAGTTTTCATTTAATAATCGGTTGTAAATTGTGGCTAAATCTTTGCGGGTTGGATATAAAATAGCAGTATGAAACAAACCAACTCCTTCTTTGCTTGCCATTGGATAATCTTCGCTGTACCAAGTATTCAAACCAATATGATGATGGTAACCTCCAGCCGAAATAAATGCGGCTTCAGTGCCGTACATTGTGGTGATTTCGAAACCGAGTAAATCACAATAAAACTCAAGTGAGCGTTTTAAATTAGAAACTTTTAGATGAACGTGACCAATTCGGGTTTGGGTTGGAATTTTATAATTTGTACTCATTTATCATTTATATTTATATAAAATTAACTTTTATAAATCCTATCAATTTCTTTAGATAATTTTCTGTCTTTTTCTGTAATGCTGTCTTTAGCATCGTGCGTAAATAGTGTTATTTCAACTTTATTATATACATTACTCCAATTGGGATGATGATTCATTTTTTCTGCTGCAAACGCTACCTGAGTCATAAAGGCAAAAGCTTCTATAAAGTCTTTAAATTCAAAACTGCATTTTAATTGATTATTTTCTTCTTTCCACATAATTTTATTTATTAATAAATCACATTGCAATGGTATTATTATGAATTTAAAAATTCAAGTAAATCAACGTTTAATTTATCCTTATTCGTATAAAATAATCCATGTGGAGCATCTTCATAGATAATAAATTTACTATTTTTAATTAATTGTGCTGTTTTTTCAGATGAAATTTCAATTGGCACAATCTTATCTGCATTTCCATGGATTATTAAAGTGGGTACTTTCATTGAAAGTACTTCTTGACGAAAATCGGCACTCGAAAAAGATTTGGCACATTCTGTTGTTCCATGTGGCGAAGCAAAAGAGGCGAGCATTCTATAATATTCCAATAATGGCTTACTTAAAACGGTATTAATATCACTTACTCCAAAAAAGTTTATACCAAATTGATCCAAAAAAGCAATTCTGTCTTCAATAATTGCCTGCTGTGTAGCCTCATTTTTTTCTTTTGTACGACCTTGTGGATTGTCTTCGCTTTGCGCCAAATAGGGGATTATCGAGGAAACAAGAACTGCTTTAGAAACATTTTGACCAGCGTGTCGGCTAAAATAGCGAACTACTTCGCCACCGCCCATAGAAAAGCCAACGAGAGTTACATTTGTTAACTCCAATTGGTCGATTATTGATTTTAAATCATCTGTTAAAGTGTCGTAATCATAGCCATTCCAAGGTTGAGAAGACTTTCCAAAACCACGTCGATCATAGGTAATTACTCTGAAATTATTGGCTACCAAATTTTCAATTTGATATTCCCACATTTCATTAGAAAGTGGCCAACCGTGTATTAATATTACAGGATTTCCAGTACCATAATCCTTGACATACAAGTTTACGTTTGGTGCTGTTTCTATAAATTTATCAGTAAATTGTTCTTTTACAGAAAAAAAGAAATCTTTCGTTGATTCATTTTTATTTAATTGTATGTTTTCCATAATAAGTTATTTTTTAGTTTTTTTATCCAATCCTTCTGCTTCGCTCAGGGCAATCGTGATGGCTTGTTTTGGATTAGTGACTATCGTTTCCGTTTTACCAGAATGCAAGTCGCCTTCCTTAAATTCGTGCATTACTTCGCCAACTTTTTTTTGATGAGGTGATAGTTTTTTCTTTGCTAGTGTTTTTTTATTAGTTTCCATAATTTTATATTTTTTAGGTAATTAAATAGTTATAAAATTAGACTTAAAATAACCAATAACAGTTTCATAATCATTATCTTAAGTTGTAAAATTTACCTATTTTAAGATAGAAATCACATCGTTTTTTCTGTTGCAGTAGGAACTTCAACTTTTGCAATAGCAGTTGGCGGAATTATTCCAGAATACATTTTGGCGTAAGCCGCAGTAAATTCAGCACCAAAAAACAGAATCATTGACGAATAGGAAACCCAAAGCAAAATTAGAATTATGGAACTAGCTGCACCATAAATCGAGGCTGGCTCTGCTTTTCCAAAATAATAGGCCAAAGCCATTTTTCCCAGTGTAAATAATATTCCTGTAACCAAAGAACCCAACCAAACGTGTTTCCATTGGATTTTTGCATCGGGTAAAATCTTGAAAATCATAGCAAATAATGCAGAAATTACTAAAAGTGAGATTATAAAATTCAAGATTCCATAAATAGTCATCATCAATTGAGTACTTTCAAATTGAATGTAATTGCTAATGGCTACCAACGCTGTTGAAATTACCAACGAAATGGTCAATAAAAAAGCGATAGCCAATATTAATCCGAATGAAAAAAGTCTGGCTTTTATGATGAGCCAAATTCCGTTTTGTGGTTTTACTTTTACATTCCAAATTAGGTTTAATGTTTTTTGAAGTTCAACAAAAACTCCTGTTGCACCAAGTAATAAAATAGTTATTCCTACAATTGAACCCCATATTGTCGATTTTTCTGCTGTCGATTTAGATAAAATTTCTTGAATTTCCAAAGCAGTTTCTGAGCCAATTGTTTCAGAAATTTGTGCCATTAAATTTTGATTTACAGTTTCAGTACCAAAAAAATATCCTGCAACGGCGATAATTAAAACTAATAATCCTGGAATTCCAAATATGGCATAATAGGCGATAATGGCACTTTGCCTGAACGGATCTTTGTCCCACCATTCATTGAAAGTAGTTTTAAAAAGTTTGCCTAAATTTTTTAAATTATGTTTCATTTTTTAATTTTTATGATTTTTTTTATTTTCTCAACAAACTCAATTTCATTTTTAGGAACAACAATTTCGCCTATTAAAAATCCGTAAGGTTTCATTGGTTCGATATGATCACAAACAATTTTGAACATAGCCGTAAGCGGAATAGCCAGAATAATACCCGGAATTCCCCAAAGTAATTCGCCCAAAACCAATGCTATGATTGTAAATAATGAATTGATTTTTACTTGTGAGCCTACAATTAAGGGTTCTAAAACCCAACCTTGAATGAATTGTACGATACCGTAAACAATCACAATACCAAATAATAATTGAGTATCTGCACCGTTCATAGCGGCAATTAAAACCGTTAAAGTGGTACCCGTAATGTTTCCTACAAAGGGTATAATTTCTAACATTCCGCAAAGAATGGCAAAGAAAATAGCATTTTCTACTCCTATAATACTAAAACCAATGCCGTACATTACCCAAAGTAAAAAAATCATTTTTGAAAGTCCAATTAAATATTGTTGAGAAACAGTAGCCACTTTTTTAATAATTTCTTGCATTTCTGCTTGCTGTACTTTTGGAGTTATTTTTACCAAAAAGTTTTTAATGTGATTGCGATAATACAACAGGAAAATAAAATATACTAATAACAAAATACTACTTGACAAAAAGCTGGTCATTGAACCCAGCATTACTTGTACCATATTTCCATAAGATGGTTGTTCGCTTTTTAAAATTTTGTCCTGTTCAGCAATGGTTAAATTGAGGGTGTCAAAAATATATTTTTGAATTTTGGTTCCAGCCTCGATTGCTTTTTGTTTTAAAACTTCGATGTCGCTAATGAGTTCCGAAATTTTGTAACCTAAAAGCGTAATTATCATAAAAATTAATAGCAGCAACCCTAAAAGAGAAATAAAAACGGCTATTCCTTTTGGAATTTTTTTCTTTTCCATCCAATTGCAAAAAGGCAAAAATAAAGTAGCCAAAATAGCACCAATGCACAATGGAATCAAAAATTCTTGTGCAAAATACAATCCTGAAAACACCAGAAAAAGCAACAATATTTTTTTTATAACTAATGATAATGAAGTTGTCATAGTTTCTATTTTTTTAGTAGTTTCAATAATTTTTCAACGTCTTTTTTTTCACACAACGCTGATCCTAAATTCATAGTTGTAGCTGTTCCGCAAGCAATCCCATATTGCAAACATTCCTGTAAACTCAAATTATTTGATAATCCAAAAACGATTCCTGCCACCATACTATCGCCTGCGCCAACAGTGCTTTTTACTTTAACTTTTGGTGGTTTTATGGTATATGACTCATCTTTTGTAATTAGCATGGCGCCATATGCACCAAGTGAGACGAGAATAATCTCGCAATTATTTTTCTGTATTAATTCTTTGGCCACATTTTCAACATTTTCAATTTTTAAATCTTTTATATCTAATAAAATTGCTAATTCTTCCAGATTGGGTTTTAGTAAATAAACACCCTCTCTAACTGCTTGTTTTAAGGCTTCTCCTGAAGTATCAACAATGAATTTTGCATTATTAGATTTTGCAGTTTTAGATAATTTAGCATAAATATCGTTTGGAATTCCGGGTGGTAAACTACCGCTAGCAATAATATAATCAACATCTTTACTATTTTCAATTGTTTTTAAGCAATCTTTCCATTCGTTTTCGAAAATTTCGTTACTTGGCATTCCAAATCGAAATTGCTTGTTTGTTGATTCATCAAGAATTACAAAATTTTCTCTGGTTTCGTTTTTGGATTGAATGCTTACAAATGGCACTTTTTCGTTTTCTAATAAATGATTAAAAAACATTCCAGTATACCCTCCTGACGGGAAAATTGCTTTAACATCGCCACCCAATCTGCTGATAACTCTTGCCACATTTATGCCTCCGCCTCCAGGTTCAATATTTGCTGCCGAACAGTGCATTTTTATATCTGGTTGCATTGCAGAAATCGAAGCACTTTTGTCTATACTTGGATTGAATGTTATGGTTATTATTTTTGACATTTTTGAAAGTTTTAATTGAGTATCGAAATGCTAATTGTATCTAAATGTTTTATTTAACAAAATTTCGCTTCCATAATTTCACCAATTCATACCAAATTACAGATGTAAAACCAACGCCAATTGCAATTGATAATTGAGCCAAATTTAAATGTTCAAATTCAAAGAAACTTGTAAATGGTTTTACATAAAGTAGTAATCCAGTTAAAGCTATTGTAATTCCAATAATGATTGGAACCAAGTTGTTTTTATACCATAAAGTGGTAAAAATAGAATAGTAAAAAGAACGATTGACTAAAGTTAAAAATATATTGGCAGTTACTAAAACCACAAAAATCATTGTTCGTGTTGTTGCTTCATTAAATCCTTGATAAATAGCATATTTATAACAGAATAATGTTCCAACTGTAATAATCAATCCTTGAATAATACTTGTTGAGAGTTCCTTCCAATTGAAAAAAGTAGCAGTAAAAGGTCGTGGTTTTTGTGTCATTGTATTTTTTTCTATAGGTTCGTTTTCATACACAATTGAACATGTTGGCCCCATAACCAATTCTAAAAAGATGATGTGAATTGGCGAAAAAATATTAGGATACAACCAACCCAAAGCTAACGGAATAAATACTGTTAGAATTATTGGAATGTGAATAGAAATTACAAATTGAATGGCTTTTTTGAGGTTGGCATAAATTTTTCTACCCATCGAAATGGCAAAAACCATTTTGTCTAAATCGTCATTTATAATAATTAACGATGCTGCTTGCTTGGCAATTTCGGTTCCTTTTTTGCCCATTGCAATTCCAATGTGAGCTGCTTTTAGGGCTGGACCATCATTTACACCATCGCCAGTCATGGCAACAATTTCTTTGTTAGATTTTAATGCATTTATGATTCGTAACTTGGCTTCCGGAAACATTCTAGTAAATAAATTAATTTCTAAAACTTTCTTTTTGAGTTCCTTATCGGATAGCTTCATTAATTCATCGCCCGAAATACTATTTTCATATCCTATAAAACCTATTTGTTTTGCAATCGATGCGGTTGTTTCGGCATTGTCTCCAGTAATAATTTTTACTGCAATTCCGGCTTTATAGAAATGTTGCAAAACCAAATGAATATTCTTTTTTGGTGGATCATAAAATGCTAGTAATCCTTTGAATTTGAATTTGAATTCTTGTTGTGTTTTTGGATAATTTTTGCCTTCAAAAATAGCTTCTCCAACTGCTAAAATTCTGTAACCTTTTGTCGATAATGATTTTATAGCTTCCTGAACTTGTTTTTTCTCGCTTGCCGAAAGTTTAGCAATTGCCATTATAGCTTCCGAACCACCTTTTGCGGCAATAATTCGGTTTCCAGATTTGTTCTCGAAAATATGCGTCATCATTGGAGGTTTTCCAGATAAAGGATATTCGTGCACCATTTTAAAATGAGAACGTTCGTCTTTTTTGATAACTTTTGAATAGATTTCGTGTAACGCTACTTCCATTGGATCGAACGGAATGGATTCGCTTGCAAACATTGAAGTCGTAATTAATTGCATTTCAACATCAGATAAATCGCTTTCTAAATCGGTAATTTCATTAGATTCTAAAGTGAAAATTTTTGCCAAACTCATTATGTTTTCAGTAATTGTACCTGTTTTATCAATACAAATTACGGTGGCACTTCCAAGAGTTTCTACTGTTTTCATTTGCTTAACAATGATGCCTTTTTTCATCATTCGCCAAGCACCAAGTGCCATAAATGTGGTAAAAGCAATTGGGATTTCTTCAGGTAAAATACTCATTGCCAAGGTTAATGCTTTGAGTAAACTGTCAAATAAATTGTATGAATGAAAATAATTAATTGCCCAAACTATACCGAAAACTATTGCGCCAGCAATCGCCATTTTCTTTACAAAATTGCCAATCTGAATTTCTAATGGTGTTTCCTCTTCTTTAATACTTTCCAGACTTTTACCTATTTTACCCAATTTAGTTTCGCTTCCAATAGCCGTAATTGTTGCAATTGCCAATCCGCTTGCGACATTTGTCCCTTGAAAAATAAGATTGTCTTTTGTGGTTTTATCTTTGGCAACCGACATCGATTCGCCAGTTAAAATCGATTCATTTACCGAAAAATCGTTAGAATGTACAATCGTTCCATCTGCTGAAATAGATGTGCCTTCTTCAACCAACAAACTATCGCCAATAACTAATTCTTCAGTTTTTATTTCGATAGTCTTCCCGTTTCTGATTACTTTACAATTGGGTTTTGTAAAATCTTTTAGTTTTGCCAAAGCATTTCTACTTCTTGCATTTTGGTATGATGAAATTAAAGAAACCAATACAATTGCCGATGCCAAAAATAGTGCGTCAGCAGTTTTTCCGCTTATAAAATAAATAATTGAAGCGACTAATAACAACAAAATCATTGGGTCTTTTAGGAATTTTAGAATTGAATTTAAAAAATGATTTTCTTCTTTGAAAACAACTAAATTTTCGCCGTGTTTATTTCTTGATGCAATCACTTCTTGATTTGATAAACCTTTAATATTAAAGTTGTTTGTTGTCATGATAGTATCTTTATTTCTTCGTTTTCTGTTTTAAAATCAATCGAAGCGAAGTATCTTTTGTGAAATATGCCCAAGCCCAATTAATGAAAATAATCAGTTTATTTCGGACACTCACAATAAGCATTAAATGCAAAAACATCCAAATGAGCCAAGCAAAGTAGCCTTGAAATTTGAAAAATGGCAAATCGACAACGGCTTTGTTCCTGCCAATTGTTGCCATTGATCCCAAATCTTTGTATTCGAAATTTTTTGTCGGCTTGTTTTGAATTATTTTTTTAAAATTAGTGGCTAATTTTTTCGCTTGATTAATCGCAACATTTGCCAATTGTGGATGTCCTTTAGGATATTTATCCGTTTCCATAAGTGCAATATCTCCCAAGGCAAATATGTTTTTGGAGTCGAGAACTTTATTTAATTGGTTTACTTTAAGTCTATTTGAATTTGTATAATACGATTCTGGCAATCCTAAAATTTTATTTCCAGTTACGCCTGCAGCCCAAATGACAGTTTTTGTTTTTATAACATCACCATTTTTTAAAGTCAATAATTTGCCATCATAATTAGCAACAATTGTTTCGGTTAGAATAATGACGTTCATCGCTTCAAGGTATTTTCTAGAAGCAATTTTGGCATTTTCACTCATACTATTCAAAGTATTTTTGCTTCCTTCGACTAGAATTATTTTAAATTTAGAAAAATCGATTCCTGGATAATCTTTAGGTAAAATATTTTTTTTGATTTCGGCAAATGAACCTGCAAGTTCTACACCAGTTGGTCCAGCACCTACAATAACAAGATTTAATAAACTTTCTTTAACTTCGTCTTCGGCAGAAATAATATTTTCAAATGTTTGTAGAATATGATTTCTGATTGTTATGGCTTCGTAAGTCGTTTTTAGCGTAAAAGCACATTTTTCGATTTCTTGATTGCCAAAAAAATTGGTTTTACAACCAATAGCAATTACCAGATAATCGTATTCGAAATGTCCAATTGTTGTTGAAATTGTATTTCTCGATTCATCAATATTTAAAACTTCTGCTAATCTAATTTGAAGGTTTTTCTTTCCTTTAAAAACATTTCGTAGTGGAAAAGAAATACTGGAAGGCTCTAATTGTGATGTCGCCACTTGATAAAACAAAGGTTGAAATTGATGGTGGTTTATTTTATCAATAAGCA
>NZ_JAYURN010000067.1:0-117453 GCF_043756175.1 Flavobacterium sp. | reverse complement strand
GGTGAAATTCGTAAGTTAATTTACCAATATCTAATTTTGATGGTGGTAAATCTAACGAAAGTATAGCTCTAGCAATTTCTACCGAATCAAATACTGATATTGGTTTTTCAACAAATTCTCCAGCATATTCGTGTAGGTTGATAATGTCGCTTACATTTCTGTCGATAAGTTGGTTTCTAAACAGGACCATTTCGATAGATTTGTCATACCACAAATCGCTAATTATTTTTATTAATTCTACTCCAGCTCTTCGTCTGTCTGCTTGAAAAGCTATTTCTTTTTCGTAAACCGTTGTGTTGTTCATTCGTTTAAGTAAAATAGTTATTATTTTTTGTGGTACAAAAGTATATATTTCAAACGTTTTCGTAAAGGATTTTTAGTATTATTTTTAGAGAGGAAAAACCATTTAAGCTATTTCACAAAGATTCACTAAGGTTACACAAAGACACGCCAAGAAAATTGAAAATAAAACTTTGTGACTCGACCGAAAGCTAACTGACGAAGTAATCTTTGTGTTTTTCTTTGAGAATCTTCGTGTAACAACTTTTAAATAAAAAACATCTTGGCTTATTAATCAAAAAAACCAGCCTGAAAAGACTGGTTAGTTAAAAAAAATTAAATTATTTTATAATAAAAACCTCAATATCTGACCGTTTATAGTAATTAATTCTATCTGTGAACGTTGGTTTTCTGGTTTTTTAGATAAAACTTTGGTTACCGTTTCAATATCAGTAGCTTTTACATTATCTATGCTTAAAATCACACCACCTTTCAGTTGTTCTGCGTAACCTGAGAGTTCTTCATTGGTGATATTTTCAATTTTTATACCATATTTAATATTGAATTTCTTCATATCAACATTATCAATATCCGCTAATTCTAAACCTTTCAAATCGTAATTGATGAGTTCTTTTTTAGTCAATTTAACAGGAACAGTTATGTTTTTTTCATCGCGAATAATTCCTACTTTAATTTCGTCATTTGGGCGTTTTGTATTAATGTAAGAAGTTAAATCGGAAAATGACATGATGCTTTTCTCATCTAATTTCTGAATAATATCTCCTTTTTTAAGTCCCGCTTTTTCTGCACCAGAATTTTTAGAAACCTTATTTATTAAAACACCTGTACTTTGTTTTATGCCTAATTCTTTCGAGGTAGCGCTGTTTAGTTCTCCCGCTTCAATTCCTAAAATACCACGTTGTACGTTTCCGTATTCCATCAAATCTTCCACTATTTTACGAGTTAAGTTAGACGGAACGGCAAATGAATAGCCTACATAAGAACCTGTTTGAGAAGAAATCATAGTATTTATTCCTATTAATTCACCACGAGTATTTACCAATGCACCACCGCTATTTCCTGGATTTACAGCAGCATCGGTTTGTATAAATGATTGAATTCCGTTGTTAGATAAATCTCTCGCCTTTGCAGAAACAATTCCGGCTGTAACGGTCGAAGTTAAATTATAAGGATTTCCAACTGCAAGAACCCATTCGCCAACTTTTAGATTGTCAGAATCGCCAAATGTAGTATAAGGTAATTTTTCGTCTGCATCTATTTTTAGTAAAGCAATATCCATTTTGCTATCAGTTCCTACGAGTTTTGCCTTGTATGTTTTGTTGTTGTTTAAAGTGATTTCGAGTTCTGTAGCATCTTTTACCACATGATTGTTGGTCACAATATATCCATCGGCACTAATAATTACACCCGAACCAGTTCCTACTTGTGTTTGCTGACCGCCACCACCACGAGAACCATAAAAGAATTCTAGCATAGGATTGCTCGGAATATTCGAAACAGAGACATTTTTTACATGCACCACCGTGTGAATCGTATTTTCGGCAGCAGTTGTAAAGTCGATATTTTCGGCAGTAAGTCCTACATTTTTGGCATAATTACTGCTCGCAATCGACAATTTAGAGGAATTTCCCTCTTCCATAAATAATTTGTAAGCACCCAGCGTTGTAGCTCCACTTAACAAAGACACAAAAAATAAACTCGCAAATTTTTTCATAGTTACTATTTTTATATTTTAAATTCTAAACGTAAATTTAGAAATTTGTTGTCATCAGAAAAACAGTTTAACGCTCGTTTAACAACTTTTAACTTAACATTAATATTTGTACTTTTGTAATGGTTTTAGTAGCATAACATTATAATCTTAGTAAGCATTTACCCGCTTTTCGTTGCAATTTTTTATACCTGACAGGTTTTTAAAACCTGTCAGGTATAAAAAGATTTCCACTTCAATCGGGGCTAAGATTCAAATTAGTCGTTCTAACAACCAAATAACCGATTAACCAAATCAACGAATAACCAATAAAATGAAACTCTACAAATACCAAGGAACAGGAAACGATTTTGTTATGATTGACAATCGTTTGCAAACATTCCCAAAAGAAAATACAGCACTTATCGAAAAACTTTGCGATAGAAGATTTGGTATTGGAGCCGACGGTTTGATTTTGTTAGAAAACGATGAATCGACCGATTTTAAGATGGTTTATTACAACTCGGATGGAAACCAAAGTTCTATGTGTGGCAATGGTGGACGATGTTTGGTCGCTTTTGCAAAAAAACTAAATATAATAAAAGACAAAGCAACATTTATTGCTGTCGACGGATTGCATCGTGCTTCAATCGATGAAAACGAAATCGTTTCCCTGCAAATGAAAAATGTAGAGGAAGTAACTATTCATGATCATTACGTTTTCTTAAACACAGGTTCACCACATCACGTTCAGTTTGTAGATGATTTAGCTGGTTTTGATGTCAAAAATGAAGGAGCAAAAATTCGCTACGGTGATTTATACGGAAAAGCAGGAAGTAATGTAAATTTTGTAGATCAAATTTCCGAAAATGAATTTTCAATAAGAACATACGAACGTGGTGTAGAAGACGAAACACTATCTTGTGGAACAGGAGCAACCGCAACCTCAATTGCTATGAAAGCTACCGGTAAAACAAATACTAACACTATTACTATAAATGTGCAAGGAGGGAAACTCGATGTTTCATTTGATGAAGAAAATGGAATTTTCACAAATGTTTTTTTAACAGGACCCGCAGAATTTGTTTTCATAACAGAATTAACTATCTAAATAATCTATTTTGATTACATTAAAAGGGAATAATATTTGTTTGCGAGCTTTAGAACCAGAAGATTTAAACTTCGTTTTTGGTGTAGAAAACAATGAAACTATTTGGGAAGTTAGTAATACACAAACTCCTTATTCTCGGTTCTTAATCAAACAATATCTCGAAAATGCCCATCAGGATATCTACGAAGCAAAGCAATTGCGATTGGCTATTTGCAAAAATAGTGATTCAAAACCTTTAGGATTAATAGATTTATTCGATTTTGATCCTAAAAATAATCGAGCTGGAATAGGAATCGTTATCGAAAATAAAGAAAACAGAAATCAAGGAATAGGAAAAGAAGCCTTGTCGCTTTTAGTAAATTATGCATTTAGGAAGTTAAATTTACATCAATTATACGCAAATATTGGAAGCAATAATGAAGCTAGTTTAAAGCTTTTTACTACATTTGGTTTTCAAAAAATTGGCACCAAAAAAGATTGGACTTTTCACGAAGGAAAATACTTTGATGAAGAATTATTTCAGTTAATAAATAAAGGAGCTGAGGTTCTGAATCGTTAAGTTAAAAAAAATTTATTTTTTTTAAACAAAGTACAAAACCTTAGTACCTCAGAGCCTTAGTGCCTCAGAACCTTAAAAAAATGAACAAAAAGAAAATTGCCCTTATCGTTACATTAATCTTAGTTGCTTCGGTTGCTATTTACGGTTATATCAATATATTTTCAAACAATACAAAGTTTGATAAAAACGAATTGTATGTCTTTATACCAACTGGATCAACATATGAAGATGTGCTTAAAATTGTCGAACCAAATGTAAAAAACATTAATAAATTCAAATTTGTTGCTGAAAAACGTTCTTATAATGAAAATGTTTTCCCAGGAAGATTTTTATTCAAAAAAGGGATGAGCAGTTTTCAGATGATTACTGCACTTCGTCATAACGAACCATTAAAATTGGCTTTTAACAATCAAGAGAGTTTAGAAAAATTAGTTTCTCGCCTTTCATCGCAAATGGAAGTAGATAGCACAACGCTGATAAATAGTTTGCGAGATACCGTTTTTATGAAGAAAAATGGTTTTAACAATGAAACTATTCTAGGTATGTTTATTCCAAATACATATGAAGTAAAATGGAATATTTCGGCAGAAAAGTTCCGTAAAAAGATGGCAAAAGAATATACTATTTTTTGGAGTACTGATAGATTAGCAAAAGCAAAAGCACTAGGAATGACATCTCAACAAGTCATCACATTGGCATCAATCGTTCATAAAGAAACCGTAAAAATTGACGAGCGTCCTCGTGTTGCGGGAGTATATCTTAACCGATTAAAAACCGAAACACCATTACAAGCAGATCCCACAGTAATATTTGCAGTCAAAAAAGAATCTGGTGATTTCGATCAAGTAATAAAAAGAGTTCGTGGTGATATGCTACATTCATCTTCTCCTTATAATACTTATGTACATACAGGATTGCCTCCAGGACCAATCGCCATGCCTGACATTTCGGCTATCGATGCTGTGCTAAATGCCGAAAAGCACGATTATATCTTTTTCTGTGCGAGTGTAACACGTTTTGGTTATCATGATTTTGCAAAAACTTATGAAGAACACCAAGTGTATGCAAAAAAATATGCAGAATGGGTGACTAAATTAGGTATCGAAAAATAATTTTGAAATTATATCGCTACATATATTTAAGTTTACTCTTTCTTTCAATTCCAATTTTTGCTCAAAACAGTATTGATAATTTCTTAAAACCCTCAGATTCTTTAATTATTGCAAGAAGAAACGCCGTTCTAATTACAGAAGCTGTTGCCATTTCTGGAGCTTTAGTTGGTTTGAATGAATTATGGTACAAAGGCTATCCGAAATCTAAATTTCATTTTATAAATGACAATAAAGAATGGCTTCAAATGGATAAATTGGGACATATCTATTCTGCCTATCATATAGGAAATGCCGGTGCAGACTTATTGAAATGGAGCGGCGCTACAAAAAAACAACAATTGGTTTATGGGTCAACAGTGGGTTTTGTGTTTTTAACAGCTGTTGAGGTTCTTGACGGATATTCCCAAAAATGGGGTGCTTCATCTGGAGATATTATTGCAAATGCTACAGGTACAACTTTGTATGTTTCGCAAGAATTACTATGGAAAGAGCAACGAATTGTTCCTAAATTCTCTTTTCACACCACATCATATGCTTCCATGCGACCAGATGCGTTGGGAAAATCACTAAACGAACAAATATTAAAAGATTATAACGGACAAACGTATTGGTTGTCTGCCAATGTACATTCGTTTTTTCCGAGATCTAAAATACCAAAATGGGTCAATGTAGCTGTTGGTTACGGAGCAGGAGGAATGGTTACAGGATATAAAGACGTTTCTGACGTAAATAGTAGTTTTGAAGACAAAAGATACCGTCAGTTTTACTTAAGTTTAGATGCGGATTTAACAAAAATTAACACAAAATCACATTTTTTGAGGACAGTTTTTTCGATTTTTAATATTATAAAAATCCCCGCACCAAGTGTCGAATTAACATCTAACGGAGTTGTTAACTTTCATTGTTTATATTTTTAACAAAATTTAACATATTATATTTCAGTAAGTTAGCTTTCGGTTGTAATTTTGTCCTGTAGAAATTTTCTAACAATGATGGTTTTACCTAGTTAGAAAGAAAAACAAATTATGACAAAAAAACAAATATTTTACATCGGAATATTTGCCTCAATTACAATTTTAAGTTCTGGTTTTAAACCATTTTATTCTGAATTTTTTCCTTGGTTTAATATCTTTGAAAAAGAAGAAATTTTTTATACCGTACCTACCGAAACAGAACTTAATCAAACTTTTTTTAACATCCCATTTACCGGAAAAACCTTTGTAGGATTTCAGCAGAGTTTAGCAGCTCGTGAATCTCAAGGTAAATATTATAAAGTAAACACGTTGGGATATTTAGGAAAATATCAGTTTGGTTCAGAAACTTTACGAATTTTAGGAATTAGAGATACAATTTCTTTCCTAAGAAGTCGAAAATTACAGGAAAAAGCTTTTTTGGCCAATTTATCTAGAAACAAATGGGAACTTCGTAAAGAAATTACCAAATATTCCGGGAAAATAATAAACGGAATAGAAATTACCGAGTCTGGAATTTTAGCATCAGCACATCTTGGTGGTCCAGGATCTGTAAAAAGATTTTTGAAAACTAACGGCCGCAGAAAATGTAAAGATAGCTACGGTACTTCAATAAAAGAGTACATGAAAGATTTTGCAGGATACGACACAAGTTGTATAGAGGCCAGCGAAAAAGCCAAAGCAAGACATTATTAATACGTTTTGTGTATAATAAAAATACAAGGTCGGTTGTGTAAATCGACCTTTTGTTTTTTCCATGAATTCACCGTCATAGTTTTGATGTATTCAGTTGGTAAAGTAATATCGCAAGCAATACACAAAAGTGTATTGGGTTGTAATGTTTGCAAAATATCTTCTAATAATTTATTGTTTCGGTAAGGTGTTTCAATAAACAATTGGGACTGATTTTTATCGAAAGATAATTTCTCTAAACTTTTTATTGCTTGTTTTTTTTCGGATTTATCAATTGGTAAATAACCATTAAAAGTAAAGCTCTGACCATTCATTCCGGACGCCATAAGTGCTAACAATATGGATGATGGACCAACTAAAGGAACAACTTGGATGCCTTTTTCGTGAGCAATCTTTACGATAACAGCGCCAGGATCTGCAACGCCAGGACAGCCAGCTTCGCTCATCAAACCTACATTATGTCCTTCTAACAAAGGTTTAATAAAATCTAGATGTTCTTTACTGTCCGTATGTTTGTTTAATAAATAAAGTTTTAGTTCGGATTGTTTTTTTTCAGCATGAACTATTTTTATAGATTTTCTTGCGGTTTTCTCGTTTTCTACAATATAATAATCTATAAAATCGATAGCTCTCTTGATAGTTTGAGGTAAAACATCGTCAGCATTCATTTCGCCAAGAGTGGTTGGAATAAGGTATAGTTTTCCTAGAATATTCATCTTAGTTTATTTTTTTAAAAGTCTTTCCTTAATTACGTCACAAGCTTCATCGAGCATTTCGTAAACTCTTGTAAAGCCATCTTGTAAACCGTAATAGGGATCTGGAACATCTACATTTTCATTAGGAAACAATTCATTAAGAATGAGTTGTACTTTTGCTTTTTCGTTTTCATGAGAAGCAAGCGCAGTTACATCTTTATAATTCTGATTATCCATAACATAAATATAGTCATAATCTAAGAAATCTTGTTTTGAGAATTGACGTCCTTTTAAAGTTGAAATGTCAATTCCTTTTTCTTTTGCTATTTTTATAGACCTTACATCGGGCGGATTACCTATGTGCCAATGACCAGTTCCAGCAGAATCTACAATAAAATCTGATGAAAGTTTAGATCTTAAAATACCTTCGGCAAGTGGAGAACGACAAATGTTTCCCAGACAAACCATCAATACCTTTGTAGTCATAACTTAAAGCGATAATTTTTTGTTGATATCGTCAACAAATTTTTTGAATTGTTTGTCGGTAGAAACTAAATTATCAACTGTCTTACAAGCATGTAAAACGGTAGCGTGATCACGGTCTCCAATTTGAGAACCAATATTTGCTAAAGAAGCTTTGGTATATCTTTTTGCAAAAAACATAGCCAATTGTCTTGCTTGTACCACGTGACGTTTTCTTGTTTTAGATTGTAAAATTTCTAAATCCAACTGAAAATAATCGGAAACTACTTTCTGAATATAATCTATAGATACTTCACGTTTTACATTCTTAACAAATTTCTCGACTACTTGTTTAGCTAATTCTAAAGTAACTTCTTTTTTGTTGAAAGAAGATTGTGCAATAAGTGAAATTATAGCACCTTCTAGCTCACGAACATTACTTTTTATGTTGCGTGCTACATATTCAATAATTTCTTCAGGAATTTCTACACCATCACGATACAAAATATTCTTTAAGATTGAAATTCTTGTTTCGTAATCTGGTTGGTGTATTTCGGCAGACAGTCCCCATTTGAAACGAGACAACAAACGTTGTTCGATATCTTGCATATCAACAGGTGCTTTGTCAGAAGTAAGAATAACTTGTTTACCATTTTGATGCAAATAGTTAAAAATGTGAAAAAACACATCTTGTGTTCCTGTTTTTCCTGACAAGAATTGAACGTCATCAATAATCAAAACATCGATTAATTGATAAAAATGTATAAAATCATTTCTCGTATTTTTCTTAACAGAATCTATATATTGTTGTGTAAATATTTCGGCAGAAATATACAAAACTGTTTTATCTGGATATTTGTCTTTTATTTCGACACCAATAGCGTGAGCCAAATGCGTTTTTCCTAGTCCTACACCACCAAAAATAAGTAATGGGTTAAATGATGTTCCGCCAGGTTTATTGGCAACAGCCATTCCTGCAGAACGAGCTAGTCTGTTAGAATCTCCTTCTAAAAAGTTATCGAAACTATAATTTGCATTCAGTTGAGATTCAATTTTTAGATTACGAATTCCAGGTATTATAAAAGGATTTCTTAATTCTGGATTTTTTTGTTGCACCGGAACATCAATTTCTTGAGTTCTTACAGGCGAACGGTGTGCACTTGGTAATTGTTCCGTAAAAGGAAGTTTGTTACCATAAGTGTTTTCCATTTTGATTTTATAAAGTAACTTTGCATTTTTGCCAAGCTCTTTAGTGAGCGCTACTTTAAGTAATTTTACATAGTGTTCTTCTAACCATTCGTAAAAGAATTTACTAGGCACTTGAATATATAATGCATTATCAGTTAGTTCAACAGACTTAATAGGCTCAAACCATGTTTTATAGGCTTGCTCCTGAATGTTGTCTTTTATAAAAGATAGACAATTGTCCCAGACTGATTCAGCAGTTTTATTCATAGTTTGCATGCTTACGCTTTAAAATTATAAGTTTATATTTACAAAAAAAACAAGTGGATTTTTTGATTAATTCGGGATAGCAAATATGAGTCATAAAATCGTTAAAAAAAAATTTTTAGGGTATTGATTTTATAAAATAAATGTCGTAAGAGTAATTTTTTAAACGTTAAACAATTATTAAATTTATATATTATTATAATGAAAGAATACCAATTTAAAGTCCGTGTTCGTTATGCCGAAACTGACCAAATGGCTGTAGTGTATCACGGAAATTATGCACAATATTTCGAAATGGGTCGTGTCGAATGGCTAAGAAATCTAGGGGTTTCTTATAAATGGATGGAAGAAAATGGAATTATGCTTCCAGTGGTTTCGCTAACCATGAATTACAAAAAACCAGCACGTTACGATGATGAACTAACGGTAAAAACAATCTTTAAAAGTCAGACTTCTGTTAAGATTGAATTTGATTATGAAATTTATAATGATAAGGATGAGTTGTTAACAACTGGCAACTCAGTTTTGGTATTTGTAGACATGAAAACTGGACGACCAACTTTGCCTCCAGATTATGTAAATGAGAAATTGAAGCTTATGTAAAAGCTTTTATACTAACCTCAAAAATTCCATCAAAAATGTCAAATATAGTTTTGGCATTTTTTTTTCGGGAAGCAATTTCAATTTGACAGTCTTCTTTCATTGTTTGAGAAACAATTGTAATATTTTTTTCTTTGATAACTCGCATTACTTTATTCATATTTTTATAGTCGAATTGAACTAAAAAATGAATATCAATTGTCTTTTCAATAATTTCAGATTCTTCGAGTGCCATTTGCGCAGCGGTTTTATAAGCCGTTATAAGTCCACCAACACCTAATTTTACACCTCCAAAATACCGTACTACCACTACTAAAATATTCGTAACATTAAATGATTGAATTTGTCCGTAAATTGGCATTCCTGCACTATTATTGGGTTCGCCATCATCATTAGCACGATATTGTATTTTATCCGTTCCAATCTGATAAGCATAACACCAATGTCGTGCCGAAAAATGTTGCTTCTTTAAGTTTTCGATATGAACTTTTACTTCATCTTCCGAGCTTATTGGAAAAGCATGGCCAAAAAACTTGCTGTTTTTCTCTTTAAATAAAACCTCAGGAGATGGTTCCGCAATAGTAAAATAAGTGTCTTGTATTTCCAAAAAAAAAACTATTTAAGAATAAATTTCTTGTCGAAAAGTTGGGTGATATCTTCTTTTCCTGGAACAATATTCCAAACTTGCATGCCTAAAGCGGCCGCGATATCTGTATTTTCTTTTTTATCATCAATAAATAATGTATGCTTTGTTGACAAAGCATGTTTTTTGATAATATAATCAAAAGCTTGTGGATCTGGTTTGCGTACACCAATTTCGAAAGAGAAATATACTTTTTCAAAACATTGGTAAAACTCTCTTATAAATGTTGCTCCAAGCATATGCTCGAATTTCGTAATATGAATTTCGTCAGTATTGCTTAACAAAAACAATTTATAATTCATCAAAGACAATCGTTGTAAAAACTCTAATCTTTGTAAAGGAAAATCTAAAAGAACAGCATTCCAAGCAGCTCTTAAGTCATCGATTGAAGTGTTTGGGATTAATTTTTTAAGCCCAATAATAAACTGAACTTCTGTTAGTTTTCCTCGTTCAAACTCTTGATTTAAATTTTCGAGTTCATCGTTCCAAGAATATAGCCCTAATTTTTTTAATGCAGTAAGCGAAGCTTCTCTATCAAGATTGATAAATACATCGCCAAAATCGAAAATAATAGTGTTAATCATAGTTTAAATAGATTAATAGTTCGTCATTGTCTATTTTGCTTTTCGCCACTATTTTTCCAGTAATTACAGGGGCTTTCGTACCACCAGAAAACATCTCTTTTCCTCTAAAAATTCTTGCTTCGTCCCACAAATTTGCATCTATAAAAGTCTGCAAGGTTTGTTTCCCACCTTCTATAATTACTGATTGTAAATTATTATGGAATAAAAACGTCGCTATTTGCAAAGCTACATTTTCAGAATAATTAATTGCATTGTCAGAAATTACAAACGTTTTTTGACGAATATCAAATATATGACTTTCTTTTGAAATTCTATTATTTTTATCTAAAACTATTCTTATCGGATTTTTTCCAGTCCAATTTCGAACATCCAATTTTGGGTTGTCATCAATAACAGTTTGCGTTCCTACAAGTATAGCTTGCTCTTCGCTTCTCCATTTGTGTAATAACTGTCGGGAATAAACATTGGTAATCCAAACTGGTTTTTGTTCTTTTTTTGAAGGCGGAGCAATAAAACCATCTTCAGTTTCTGCCCATTTTAATATAATATATGGTCGTTTTTTTTCGTGATAAGTAAAAAAACGTTTGTTAGATTCTCGACATTCCGTTTCAAGAACTCCTACAGTTACATTGGCGCCAGCTTCTATTAATTTTTTTATTCCTTGGCCGGACACTTTACTATTAGAGTCAACAGTTCCGATAACCACATTTGGAATTTTATTTTTGATAATCAAATCGCAACAAGGTGGCGTTTTTCCAAAATGACTACAAGGTTCTAAACTGACATAAATTGTCGATTTAGATAATAAGGTTTTGTCTTTTACTCCATTTATTGCATTTACTTCAGCATGATTTCCACCATATGCAGAAGTATATCCTTCGCCGATGATTTTATTTTCAAAAACAATTACAGCGCCAACCGAAGGATTCGGCATTGCCGCTGGTAAACCATTTTTGGCTAATTCGATGCAACGTTTTATATAAAATTCATGTATCTTCACATCACAAAAATAAAACTTTTAGTTTAGAAGTTTAGAAGTTTAAGAGTTTAGTTTTATGACAATTATTAGAGAGATTCAACAGAAAGACAATCAGGCAATTGCAAAAATTGTTCGTGATGTTTTAATGGAATTAGGTGCGCCTAAAATAGGGACAGCTTATGCTGATCCACAATTAGATTTTTTGTTTGAAACCTATCAATATCCAAAATCAAAATATTTTGTAGTCGAAAATAACGGAGTTGTTATTGGCGGCGCAGGAATTGCTCCACTAGAAAATGAAGCGGAAACAATTTGTGAACTTCAAAAAATGTATTTTTTGACAGAATATAGAGGATTAGGAATTGGATCACAATTAATGGAAAATTGTCTTGATATTGCTAAAAATTTCGGGTATAAAAAATGCTATTTAGAAACCATGCCGTATATGGAAGCTGCCCAAAAACTGTACAAAAAAGTTGGTTTTGAGTATCTTTGCGAACCTATGGGAAGCACTGGTCACACATCTTGCCCTGTTTGGATGATAAAACAGTTGACAAGTGATAAAGAATAATTGACAAGTCGAAAATGCTAATAAAAAACTACAGAACACAATTCATAAAAGAACTAACTCCAATTTTTGATGAAAAAGAAATTGAAAGCTTTTTTTATATTATTCTTGAAGCTTTTCATCAACTAAAACGTGTCGATTTGGTTTTGAATCCAGATTTAGAATTAAATACGATTCAATTATTGCAATGGGAGATGGTTTTGTCGCAACTGAAACAGCAAAAACCAATTCAATATATATTAGGAGAAACTGAGTTTTTTGGTTTGCCTTTTTATGTTAATGAAAATACACTAATTCCTCGTCCAGAAACAGAAGAATTAGTTGAATGGATTATTAAGGATTTAAAAATAGAAAAAAATAAAGATTTAAAGATTCTCGATATTGGTACAGGTTCTGGTTGCATTGCGATTTCGTTAGCAAAAAATCTTCCGAACGCTCAAGTTTTTGCAATTGATGTTTCAGAAAAAGCTTTGGCAACAGCCAAAAAAAATGCAGAATTAAACGAGATGAAAGTCACTTTTGTTGAAAAAAATATTCTCGAAACCGAAGATTTAAATCAACAATTGGATATTATAGTTTCTAATCCGCCGTATGTTAGGAATTTAGAAAAGCAGGAGATTCATAAAAACGTATTGGAATATGAACCACATCTAGCGCTTTTTGTAGAAGACAATGATGCATTACTTTTCTATCGAAAAATAACAGAATTAGCTACAAGAAATCTTTCAGAAAACGGTCAATTGTATTTCGAAATCAATCAGTATCTGGGTAAAGAAATGATCGAATTGTTAGAAAAATATAATTTTAAAAATATCGAACTCAAAAAAGATATTTACGGAAATGACAGGATGATTAAGGCAAATTTCAGATAACAAATTTCATTTCAAAAGGAAATTTCAAAAATAAAAATTAAATGTACAGTTGTCATTCTGACGAAGGAAGAATCTCATTAACTTATTATGTGAGATTCATCCTTCGTCAGAATGACAAACGACAATGTTTTAAATATTTCAGAAATCAAAACCTACTCGTAACGCAAGGCTTCAATAGGATCTAATTTTGCGGCTTTTATAGCAGGATAAGAACCCGAAAACACAGCCACGATAAAGCTCACGACAAATGCAGATATAATAGCAAGCCAGGGAATTACAAACTCAAACTCAATTAAAACTGCAATGGTATAACCTATCAGAATCCCTAAAATAATTCCTAACAATCCACCCAATTGACCAATTACTAGTGTTTCCATAAAAAACTGCATTGCAATGGTGCTTTTTTTAGCACCCAACGCTTTTCTAACCCCAATTTCTCGGGTTCTTTCGGTAACAGAAACTAACATGATATTCATTAGTGCAATCGAAGAACCAAAAACGGTAATAATCCCAATTAGCCATGCAGACCAGCCCAAATATTGAGTAATGCCAAGTATTTTATTTATTAAATCATCACTTCTTGAAACTGAAAAATTAGCATCTTCAATAGGACTTAGTTTTCTTACTTTACGCATTGCAATTGTCGCGTTATCGACCGCATTACTTAGTAACTCCTTTTTTTCGACCATCACACTAGTCGTATAATTTATATTGGAAGTGGTAAACAAAGTTCTCGCCACTTGTATAGGAATCATAACTCGTAAATCCTGACTATTTCCAAAAGTGGATCCTTTTTCTTCTAAAACGCCAATGACCTTAAATTTTGCACCACGAATAGAAATTGTTTTATCAATTGGATTGATATCTTTCAATAATTTTTTTTCAAAATCAGAACCTAAAACACAGACATTCATATTGTTTTCGATATCAAAAGTTGTAAAATTTCGACCTTTTACTACTTTCAACCCTGAATTTGGCGTAAAATATTCATCAACACCTAAAATAGAAGCTTCAGGGTCGGTTTTGTCAGCTTCAAACTTTACTTCAGCTTTCGTTGTCGCTGTAAATGAAACAGAAGTATAGGTGAGAGGATATTTGAAATTTTCTTTAAATGCTTTGGCTTCGGTATAAGTAATAGTAGGATTTATTTTCTCTCTTTCGTCTCCACCATTTCTTCGGGTTGAATTTTTATACTGATTTATCGAAAAAGTATTAGAACCCATCGATGCAAAATCTTTAGATAACGTGTTTTCTAAAGCAGAAACCACAGTCAGAATTCCTACCAGTGCGGTAATCCCAATAGCAATAATAAGTACCGTTAAAATTGTACGGAGCAATTGCGTTCTTATAGAACCCAACGCAATTTTTACATTTTCTTTAAATAATCCTAGCATAATACTTATTTGACACGAATTTACAGATTTTGTTACAAGTTTCTATTTAAAATTTTATAAATAGGCTAAAAAACAAGATATTTGCGGTTCAATTTATGATTTTAGATTTTAGATTTTAGATTTTCATGCGAGAACCTCCAAATCTGAAATCTAAAATCTGAAATCTAAAATTAAATGAAACCAAGCATACCAAAAGGAACCCGTGATTTTTCGCCTGCAGAAGTTGCAAAACGCCAATATATTATTCAGAAAATGAGAACTCATTTCGAGAAATTTGGTTTCCAACCTATCGAAACACCTTCGTTCGAAAATTCCGAAACCTTAATGGGAAAATACGGAGAAGAAGGCGACCGATTAATTTTTAAGATATTGAATTCTGGGGATTATTTGGCTAAAGCAAATACAGAGATTTTAGAAGCTAAAGATAGTAATAAGTTAACGTCAACTATTTCTGAAAAAGCACTTCGTTACGACTTAACAGTTCCTTTTGCACGGTATGTTGTACAGAATCAAAACGATATTATTTTTCCTTTCAAACGTTACCAAATACAACCTGTTTGGCGTGCTGACCGTCCGCAAAAAGGACGTTTTAGAGAATTTTATCAATGCGATGCCGATGTTGTTGGTTCGACATCATTATGGCAAGAAGTAGAATTGGTACAATTGTATGATTCCGTTTTTACCGATTTAGGATTAAATGGCGTAACCATCAAAATTAACAACAGAAAAATATTATCTGGAATCGCCGAAGTGATTGGCGCATCGGATAAATTAATAGATTTTACGGTTGCACTTGACAAACTCGATAAAATAGGAGAGGACGGCGTAAAAAAAGAAATGATCGAAAAAGGAATTTCTGAAACTGCAATAGAAAAAGTGCAACCATTATTCAATTTTACAGGTTCTATTTCCGAAAAAATAGTGAAATTATCTGTTCTACTTGCTGATTCTATCGAAGGAATGAAAGGTGTTGAAGAACTACAATTTATTTGCGATAATGTTTCTAATTTAGGATTAAATTCTGCTATTTTAGATTTAGACGTAACGCTTGCTCGAGGATTAAATTATTATACTGGTGCAATTTTTGAAGTAGCTCCGCCAAAGGCTGTTTCGATGGGATCTATAGGTGGTGGTGGTCGTTACGATGATTTAACCGGTATTTTTGGACTAAAAAACATGAGTGGCGTTGGGATTTCTTTTGGGTTGGATAGAATTTATCTAGTTATCGAAGAATTAGGATTGTTTCCAGAAACAGTAACGACAACTTCTAAAGCTATTTTCTTGAATTTTGGTCAAGAAGAAACAAAATATGCAATGAAAGCCATCACTGAATTGAGAAAATTAGGTACAAAAGTCGAATTGTATCCTGACAATGTCAAAATTGCCAAACAGTTTCAGTATACAGACAAACGTGGTATTCCATTAGCTATAATTGTTGGTGATGATGAGATGAATAACGATAAGTTTTCTATTAAAAATTTAGTTTCTGGTGAACAACAAAAAGTAAGTTTTGAGGAATTGAAGAATTTGCTTCAATAATTATTTGTCACACTGAGCTTGTCGAAGTGCATTTTAAAAAAAGGTCTTCGACAAGCTCAGACTGACAAAATGGGTTTGAATTGACGAACAAAAGAATTCATAATTTGTAATTCGTAATTGTTTATTTACTTCTCGGATGAAAAGTTTGCATGACTTGGCTTAAATGCTTTCTGTCTACATGCATATAAATTTCGGTAGTAGTTATCGATTCATGTCCTAACATGAGCTGTATAGATCTTAGATCGGCGCCATTCTCCAGCAAATGTGTGGCAAACGAATGTCGGAAAGTATGTGGACTGATTACTTTATTCAAATCAATTTCAATAGCTAAGTTTTTTATAATGGTAAAAATCATGGCTCTGGTCAATTGTCTACCTCTTCGGTTTAAGAATAAAGTATCTTCGTGACCTTTCTGAATTGGGAGTAAATTTCTATCGGTATTTTTATAGATTTCTATATATTTTTGCGTGTGTTCGCTTATAGGAACAAATCGTTGTTTGTTTCCTTTTCCTGTAATTTTTATAAAACCTTCGTCAAAAAATAAATCGGAAATTTTTAGAGAAACCAGCTCCGAAACACGCAAACCGCAAGCGTATAAAGTTTCTAACATAGCACGATTGCGCTCGCCTTCATTTGTTGTTAAATCGATAGCGGAAATCAGTCTGTCTATATCTTCAATATTCAAAGTGTCAGGTAGTTTTCGCCCTAATCTTGGGGTTTCTATAAGCTCTAAAGGATTGTCAGGACGATAATCTTCAAAAATAAGATAATTGAAAAAGCTTTTTAACCCAGAAATTGTTCTGGCTTGCGAGCGTGGATTAACACTTTTAGAAATTTCATAAATAAATTGCTGAATCGTTTCGTCGTCTATTTTTACTGGAGAAACATCGATATCATTATCTGATAAATAATTACTTAATTTCTCTATATCAAGCACATAGTTATCGATAGAATTTTTAGACAATCCTCTTTCTATTTTTAGATAGGATTGAAAGTTTTTAATGTAGCTTTTCCAATTCATTATGACAAAGTAACGAAATTTTTGGGCATAAAAAAACCACGCTATTAGCGTGGTTTAATTTATATAATATTCAGAAATACTAGAATTGGTAACCAATTCTAACACCACCAATTACATTTGTAGAAATTCCAGAATTTTTACCTCCAGTAATGCTAACATTTGGTTGAGCAGTTTCTGTGATTTCAATGTCTTTATTTTTACCAGTAACAATGTTTAAACCAGCTTCAACTCCTAAAAATACTTTTTTAGCAATATAGTAGTCAGCACCAGTTAATAATCTTAAACCAAAATAATTACCACCATTATTTGTGAAGTTACCACTAACATTAGAGTCATTAGCACCATCAACATTGTAAGAATAATTATTTTCAGTGTATTCAGTACTTGCACCTCTAAAACCAATTAATAAATCAGCACCTGCGTAAGTAGATAATCTATCAGAACCAGCAAAATGCTTTTCAACTCCTAAATTTAAAGTTAAATCTGATCTTTTGTTAATTAAAGTTGCTACATTAGTTAAATCTGAATTGTCAATTTCTTCAGTTTTGTTTGAATTAGTTGCAAAACCTAAACGAAGACCTAAATCATCTTTTAAGAAATATCTGAACTTTAAAACTCCAGTGTTAAGATCAAAATCAGTGTTGTTTAAACCACCTGTCAAACCTACTTCAGTTGTTACAGTTCCTTTTGTTGGTTTGTAATCACTAGTAGTTGTACCTTCTTGTGCATTAGCAAATCCAAATGCAAATACTGCAGCAGCAGTTAATAATACTTTTTTCATTTTATTTAAATTTTAAATTCAGAGCAAATTTAATAGTATTTTGTTTAAAAAAACAAGTAAATAAATAACTTTCGACAGATTTGTTTATATAGCACTGATAGTCAGTTAGCTATAATTTACAATCTATTTTTATGTTGTGTTTATGAAAAAAAATCCCATCTCGTAGTAAAACGAGACGGGATTTCCAGTATTCTTTATTTTAATCTAGAATTAGATTAGAATTTGTAACCAAAAGAAATTTGGATAGAACTAGCTTTGTAAACTGGCTGGTAAGAATATTCAACTCCATTAAAAGTTTCTTTAACTTCTTTAGCATCATTAGATAAACCTATGTTGTATCTAGCTTCAGCAAAGATATTGTCAGTAAAGAAATAACCAGCTCCTAAATCTAAAGCAAAGTTAACACCTTTTAAATCTTTTTTGATGTCTACACCATTTACTGATGTGGTTTCTGTTTCAGTTGTACCATTGAAAGTCTCAGAATATGTGTTTGTATAATCTCTTTTAGCACTCATTAAAAATCCTAATTGTGGACCTGCAACAAAAAATAATTTTTCAGTAGCTTTAAATTTTGCTAATAAAGGTATGTTGATATAACTTGTTTTAACTGTAGTTTTATTTACATCAGAGTAAGTGTAAGTATCTCCACCAAAAGTTTCAGAACCAGATTCATTAGCTTCAAACTTTGAACCTTCCATAGAAAATAATAATTCAGGTTGGAAAGCAAATTTTTCAGTTATTCCAATTTCTGCAAAACCACCAACGTGGAATCCTACAGCCATTTTGTTATCTGGTGCAATAACAATTGCTCCATTAATTGAAGGAGGAGTTGCTTTGATTGTAGATAAATTTAATCCAGCCTTAGCTCCAAATTTAATTTCTTGTGCATTAGTAAAACCAAATGCGAATACTGCAGCTGCAGTTAATAATACTTTTTTCATTGTTTTTGTTTTAAAATTAATTTATGTAAAAATATTAAAATCAAATGACGGTTAATCTACAGTTAGCAAAAGTTATTAACAATTTAATACTTATTTAACAGTCAAATACTTATATATTTCATCTAATCCAAATCTAACTAAATTTAGTTAGATGAATTTATAATTTGGACTACAAAAATAATTTTCTGTTTAGTATTAAGGCCTTCGCTTACTAATTATTATGACTGTTTTTGTTTTTTATTAGATAAATCACAAAGCTGTTTTGTTAAAAAGTTTTTTAATTTTCAATACACAAATTTGTAAGAAAATTGTTGAAAAGCTAAATATAAGGTAATCTTAAATTATCTAAAAAATTTGGGACAATCTGATGTTAATCAAAATTTATAATTAATCAAGCTAATTATTACAGTATAAATTATGTTAACTACTCATTTATTTGGAATGCTTTTTTTATTTTTACAAAAAAACAAGCCATGAAATATTTATGATAACTAAGTCACAAATGCTAAATTAAGATCTTCTCATAAATATACCATATTCCAATAAAAAATAAATATCAACTACGTATGAAAATTATTATCATAAACGGACCTAACCTTAATCTTTTAGGAAAACGAGAACCTGAAATATATGGAAATCAAGATTTCGAAGCGTATTTTGAAGAATTAAAAACTAAATTTCCTACGGTCGAATTAAATTATTATCAAACTAATATAGAAGGTGAAATTATAAACAAGTTACAAGAAGTTGGTTTTACTTATGATGGTATAATTCTTAACGCTGGTGCCTACACACATACTTCGATAGGAATTGGTGATTGCGTGAAAGCGATAACTACTCCCGCAGTAGAAGTGCATATTTCGAATACTTTTTCTCGGGAAACTTTCCGCCATCAGTCTTATATTTCGCCAAATGCAAATGGAGTTATTATAGGCTTTGGTATAAAAAGCTATGAATTGGCATTGGAGTCGTTTTTGTAGTTATTAATCCCATTTTGTCATTCCGAGGAACGAGGAATCTCATAATCTGAATCACAATATCATCAATAATTTTTTGTTAATTAATTTCCTGCTTTCTTAAGATGCTTTAAGTTTGTATCAGCAGTAAAAAAAGCATTATGAAAAAAAATATTTTGTTTCTTGTCTTGTTATTTTCATTTATTTCTAATGCGCAAATAAAGGGATTAGTAACCGATGATAAAAATGTACCACTTCCTTCAGTTACTATTTTTATCGAAAATTCATATAATAACACTTCGTCAAACGAAAAAGGTTTTTATGAATTAAATGTAAAGAAAACAGGGAAATATACTGTTGTTTTTCAATATTTAGGTTTTAAAACTAAAAAAATTCCAGTTACTATTGAAGTTTTTCCTTATGAATTGAATGTAAAGTTGGTCGAAGAAAATTTTGCTTTAAACGAAGTGATTATAAACAATCAGGAAAATCCAGCTAATCAAATTATACGGAATGCAATTGTTGCAAAAAAGCAAAACTCTGCAAAAACCGCAAAATACAATGCCGATTTTTATTCTCGTGGACTTATGAGAATAAAAGATGCGCCTAAGAAAATTTTAGGTCAAGAGATTGGTGATTTTGATGGTGCTTTAGATTCTACCAGGACTGGAATTTTGTATTTATCGGAAACGGTTTCGAGATTAAATTTTCAGAAGCCCGATAAGATGAAAGAAACCATAATCGCATCTAAAGTTAGCGGTAAAGACAATGGTTTTAGTTTTAACAATGCTGCTGGTGTCGATTTCGATTTTTATGAAAATTATTTGCCTTTCGAAATCAGTATAATTTCGCCACTTAGCGTCAATGCTTTCAATTATTATAAATTTAAAATGGAAGGCAGTTTTTATAACGAAGACAAGCAACAAGTAAATAAAATAAAGGTAATTCCTCGTCGTGATACTGAGCCAGTTGTAGAAGGTTATATATATATTGTAGAAGATTCGTGGGCAATTTATGCTGTTGATGTTGATTTGAAAGGTTACCGAATGCAAACTCCCGCACTTGATAATTTGGTTTTGAAACAAAGTTTTAGTTACAATAAAACGGATAACATTTGGACAAAAAATACGCAAAGCATAGATTTTATTGCAGGAATGTTGGGAATTAATGTTTCAGGACGTTTTACTTATGTATATAGTAATTTTGAGTTTGAACCAAAATTCGACAAAAAAACATTTACCAGAGAAGTACTTACTTTCGAAATAGATTCGAACAAAAAAGAAGATAGTTTCTGGAATACGATTCGGCCTATTCCTTTAACTACTGAGGAAAGTACCGATTATGTTAAGAAAGACAGTATTCAAATTTTAAGAAAATCGAAAACGTATCTTGATTCGATAGACAAGAAAGAAAATAAGTTTCATGTTCAACAAATTTTATCGGGTTATATTTATAAAAACTCGTACAAAAACACAACTATAAATTATAGTGGTCCATTAACTTCATTACGATTTAACACGGTTCAAGGTTATAACTTATCCGCGGGATTGTCATATACAAAAAGAAATCCTGACGATAGAACTTATACAAATTTTGGAACAAAATTTAATTATGGTTTTGCTGAAACAAAATTAAGAATGGTTGCTGATTTCTCTAAAAAATTCAACAATCATAATAATCCTTTTTTTGCTATTTCTGTTGGAAGCGAAGCAACTCAATTTAACGAGAAAAAACCAATTTCAGATATTGTAAACTCAGTTAGTACTTTGTTTTTTAAAGATAATTATATGAAATTATTTGATAAGAATTTTGTCAAATTAAGTTATAGCCAAGAAGTGGTAAACGGTTTTTCAGTTTATACCAATTTCGACTATTCCGAAAGAAAACCGTTGTATAACAATACGGATTTTACAATCATAAAGAACGATGATTTGTACACTTCAAACAATCCGTTATTGCCTTTAGATAATTTGACTCCAGCTATTGTAAAACATAATTTGGCAAAAGGAAAGATAACAGGAAAAATAAACTTTGGTCAAGAATATTGGACTCGTCCTGACGGAAAATTTAATATCCCAAATGATAAATATCCAGTTCTTTATTTTACTTATGAAAAAGGTTTTGCTGGAAGCCAAAGCAATTATAATTTTGATTATTTAGAAGCAAAAGTAACACAAGATTTTACTTTAGGGAACAAAGACCATTTGGGTATAAATGTGATCGCTGGAAAATTCTTCAACGCAGATAATATTTCATTTGTAGATTACAAACATTTTGCAGGAAACCAAACTAGAATTGGGCAAACAAATGATTACTTAAATGTTTTTAACTTGATGCCGTATTATATAAACAGTACCAATGATGCTTTTTTTGAAGTTCATACTGAGTATGATGATAAAGGTTTTATTATAAATAAAATTCCATTATTAAATAAATTAAAATCGAATTTAATTTTAGGTTATCATAATCTTTCGGTTCCTAACAAAATTCCTTATCATGAGTTTTCGGCAGGATTGGATAATTTAGGTTTCGGGAAATTTAAAATCTTTAGATTAGATTATATTCGCTCGTATCAGAATGGTTTTAAGACCGATGGTGTGATTTTTGGATTAAAATTTTTGAATGTTTTGGATTAGGGTAAGCACAAAATATAAATAGTAAAATTTCTATGAAATACTTGACCTTAGTTTTAATTCCTCTTTTACTTGCTTGTAATAACAAGTCAAATAAAGAAATATTGATAAAAGAAAAAATTACTTTTAGTGATGAATATAAAGTTTGTGACACATGTACCACAACCATACTTGTTCATCATATGGAATCCACAAGAAGTGGAGAAATTACAATTGACAGTGGAATAGTTTATTTATCTAACCAAATATTACATAACATAGATACATTAGCTGTAAATACTGATAATTCAAAATCATATCTTATACCTCCAAATCATATTCTAAATCGGGAGTTATCTTTTACTGATAGAAACTACTTTGCAAAACTTTGGAAAGACACGGTAAACTTTACTGATTTGTACAAAGTATTTCGCTTAAAAGGAAAAGTTACAGAAATTAAGCGTAGAAAGTTAGAAAATGGTGTAATTGAAAGTTATCCGTCATTATTTTTTAAAGTTGACGAAGCAGTCGAAATTGATACAAGTTATTTAAGAAAAGTTGAACAATATTAAGAAATACAAAACATCTATTGATACGGATTTTATCAAAATAAATAATCTAGTGTATCTTTGTGAACTTCGTGACCCGAGCCTAAAAGACAAACAGGCGAAGGAAAAACCTTGTGTTCTTTGTGTTTAAAAAAACTACCTTTTAAAAAAAACATCATATCCAAAACGAATCAAAGTTCCAATAACAACTAGCAAAAAGAAAACTCTAATAAAACCATTTCCTTTTTTTATTGCTGTTTTTGCACCCAACCAACCACCAAAGGCGTTGCAAAATGCCATAGGAATTGCTATGAGCCAAATGATTTTTCCTTTCATAATAAATAAAGTAATTGAACCGATATTAGAGGCGACATTGACCATTTTTGCATTGGCAGAAGCATGCAAAAAGTCGAAACCAAGAATGGTGATAAACGCTACTACAAGAAAACTTCCCGTTCCAGGGCCAATAAATCCATCATAAAATCCAATAAAAGAACTGATGATAATACCTAGAAGTATCATCTTAGTTTCTGATAATTCTTTGATTTGATGTTGCCCAAAATCTTTTTTGATAAAAGTATAAATCGCTAATAAAATAAGAATGCCAAATAACAAAGGCTTCATAAAATTATTGCTCACTAGCGTTAACAATTCGGAACCCATAAAAGCAAAAGCACAAGAAAAAAGAGCCATGATGATTAATAATTTCCAGTTCATGGTTACATTTTTCAAATAATGATAAGCAGCAACACTCGTACCACTAATTCCAGGTATTTTTAGTGATCCTGTTATAGAAGAGACTGGAAAATTAGGCAATAAAATTAATGCAATTGGAGTCTGAATTAATCCGCCACCACCAACAACTGCATCTACAAATCCAGCAAAAAATGAGGCAATACAAAGTAAAATTATAATATAGGTTTCCATATAGTTTAAAAAGTAAATCCCAAAACGAAAGTAATGGGATTTGTTAGTATTATATACGCCATGGTGGACTTTTTCTGTTTTTCCCTGCGTTATAAATTATAATAATATTATTGTCTAAATCTTTCAATCTGGCTTCTCGCCACAACCATGGCTTGTCTTCTGGAAGTTCGTCTATGATAAAATTGTTTTCTAAAAGTTGATTTATTTTAATATCAACATTGTCAACTTCAAAATAAATCCAAGTTCCGTTGTTAGCCTCTTCATTTCTATGTAAAGAAAAAGTAGCATAACCATCGACACATTCAAATCTAGCATAGTCGGGCAAAGATTTTACAATGAGATTTAAACCCAAATTCTGGTAAAAATTAATAGATTGCTCTACATTTTTAACTGAAATTGTAACTTGATTTAAGTTCATTTATTCTCTTACAATATTTGCGCCAATTGCTCTTAAACGTTCGTCAATTCTTTCGTATCCACGATCTATTTGTTCTATATTTTGAATTGTACTTGTTCCTTTTGCAGTAAGTGCAGCAATTAACAAAGAAATTCCTGCTCTAATATCTGGCGATGACATTGTTGTTGCTTTTAGTTGCGATTCGAAATTATGTCCCATAATTACGGCTCTGTGTGGATCACAAAGCATAATTTTTGCACCCATGTCTATTAGTTTGTCCACAAAAAACAAACGACTTTCGAACATTTTTTGGTGTATCAAAACATCTCCTTTTGCTTGAGTTGCCACGACAAGAATAATACTCAATAAATCGGGAGTTAATCCTGGCCAAGGGGCATCGGCAATGGTAAGAATCGAACCGTCGATATCGGTTTTTATTTCATAATTTTCGTGAGTTGGAATATAAATATCGTCGCCTCTTTTTTCTAAAGTAATACCTAATTTTCTAAAAGTATTTGGAATAATACCTAAGTTTTCCCAAGAAACATTTTTGATAGTTATTTCACTTCTTGTCATAGCTGCAAGACCAATCCAAGAACCAATTTCGATCATATCTGGTAAAATTCTGTGCTCACAACCTCCAAGAGAATCTACTCCTTCTATAGTTAATAAGTTCGATCCTACGCCAGAAATTTTTGCGCCCATTGAGTTTAGCATCTTACATAATTGTTGTAAATATGGCTCGCAAGCAGCATTATAAATTGTTGTTATTCCTTCGGCAAGAACTGCTGCCATTACAATATTTGCAGTTCCAGTTACCGATGCTTCGTCAAGTAACATATAAGCACCTTTTAGTTTGCCTTCACATTCTACACCATAAAAATGGTCTTCTCTTTCGTATCTAAACTTAGCACCAAGATTGATGAATCCTTCAAAATGCGTATCTAATCTTCGTCTTCCTATTTTGTCTCCACCTGGTTTAGGAATGTATCCACAACCAAATCTTGCCAATAACGGACCAACAATCATAATAGAACCACGAAGTGAACCTCCTTCTTTCTTGAAAGCTTCGGTTTTTAAATAATCAATATTTACTTCATCTGCCTGAAAAGTATAATCACCAGGTCCATTTTTTTGAATTTTTACGCCTAAATTTCCAAGCAAAACAATGAGTTTGTTTACATCAATAATGTCCGGAACATTAGTTATTCTAACTTTTTCGGAAGTTAGTAATGCTGGACATAAAACTTGCAATGCTTCGTTTTTTGCTCCTTGCGGATGTATATCTCCTTTTAGTCGGATACCGCCTTCTATTTTAAAAGTCCCCATTTATCTTAAATTACGAATTACGAATTACGAATTACAAAAATGCGATTCGATTTTCAAACTATTTATTTCGGATTGTTATTATTTTTTACAAAAGGTTTTGGTTTGCCATTTTTTACAATTTTTAGCTTACCATTATTATTGTTTGTCTGAATTTTGTTCGACATGCGTTTGTTAGTTCGCATCAAATCATTAGAGTTTAACAACTCTTCCGTGCTTTGAGTCAAGTTTATTTTTCCGTCAGACAATTCTAATAAATGTTCGAAAATAACTTCGTCAGTTACGGTGTCTTTGTTCCAACTCAAATAAGATTTCTTCATGTGCGTAGCAATAACTTTGCACAATGCGTTTTTCAATTCGCCATCTTCCCATTTGTTTGCCACATCAATCATGTACTTAATATTGTTTCCGTAAAAACGATATTTAGGAAAATTTTGAGGATATTTCAAAGGATCAGGACGCATTTTTAAAACCTCGCGCGACGGAATAGGATATGGAGAATCGACATCTAATTTAAAATCAGACATGATAAATATTTGATCCCATAACTTGTGCTGAAAATCTAAAACATCACGCAAATGTGGGTTCAAATTTCCCATCACCGATATGATATATTTCGCAGCTTTATTACGTTCTGCTCTGTCTTCGATAGCTGTTGCTTGGTCTATTAGAACGTGCAAATACCTACCGTATTCAGGAATAATAAGCGGTTTTCTTTCCGAATTATATTCTAAATACTGAACCACATCGCCAGCAATTTCTTTTGTATATTTTGTATTCATATTTATAGGGAAACGATACCTTTTATAGTACCTACTTCTTGGTATTTAGCAATTATTTCATCGGCATCTTTCATAGTCACATCTACAGATATGCTAGTAAATTTGCCTGTTTTAGACTTTGTAGTTTTTATCACTGCGCCCAAACAATTAAAAGCGTTTTCGACACGTGCTACATTATCATCAACTGTAGGGACAATAAATTTAAACAAATATTCCGCAGGCCAAGTATTACTATTATCTAATTCTACTTTCAATCGTTCGTAGAATTCCTCAACTTTCTTATCCATTCTTCAACTTAAAATAAAAGCAAATATACAATTTTAGCAATAGAAATCAGGATTTTTTGAAGCGAATTGCTCAGGCTTTTTTGGTATCTAAATTCCTGTTGCTGGAAGTTGCTTTCGTCCAGTTTTTAATGACGAGACGAAGAGCTCCTGCAATTCCAGCATCAGGCCTAGCTAGGTTTTTGTATTACATATTTGTAAAGTTTTAATGCTAAAAATTGTTTTTTTTTATTCGTAATTCGTAATTTTAAATTGCTTGGCCTGTTCGCTTTGCTCGGGTCGCAATTTTTAATTATCTTTGCCCCTTATTTCTAGAAAAATGCAAAAAGAAATCGTTGTTATCATAGGTGGACCAGGAACTGGCAAAACTACAATCATAGATGGTTTGCTAGCAAAGGGTTATTGCTGTTATCCCGAAATTTCGCGTGAAGTTATTCTCGAAGCAAAAAAAGAAGGAATAGAGCAATTGTTTCTAGAAAACCCATTGCTTTTTAGCGAATTATTACTAGAAGGTAGAAAAAAACAATTCGTAAATGCACAAAACGAACCTCATAATGTTGTTTTTCTTGATCGAGGAATTCCAGATGTTTTAGCATATATGCATTATATAGGTGATAGTTATCCTGCTTTTTTTGACACAGCTTGTCGCAAAAATACATATACTAAAATATTTATTTTACCACCTTGGGAAGATATTTATATTGCTGATAATGAGCGTTATGAAAACTACGAACAGGCAAAACTTATTTACAATCACCTTGTAGAAACTTACGAAAAATACGGTTACAATCTTATCGAAGTCCCAAAAGATAGCGTAGATAACAGAATTCTTTTTATCTTAGATCAAATTTAGATTCTAAAAAATCTAAAATTTAAAATCTGAAATCTAAATTTTAAATGCAAAGAGCATTACAAATTCTTCAAAAATATTGGCATTACGATTCTTTTCGACCTGTTCAGGATAATATTATCCATTCAGTTCTGGAAGGAAATGATACTTTTGGACTTATGCCTACTGGCGGCGGAAAGTCATTGTGCTTTCAGGTTCCTGCAATGGTAAATGATGGATTGTGTTTGGTGATTTCTCCTTTGGTAGCTTTAATGAAAGACCAAGTAAATAATTTACAATCTCGAGATATAAAAGCCATTGCGCTAACAGGTGTTATAAAGGCAGACGAATTAATAAATTTGTTAGATAATTGTCAGTTTGGTAATTACAAATTTTTGTATTTATCTCCTGAAAGATTAGAACAAGATTGGGTTCTTAACAGAATAAAAGCTTTGCCTATTTCCCTTATTGCTATAGATGAAGCGCATTGTGTATCGCAATGGGGACATGACTTTAGACCGTCTTATTTAAAGATTAAAAACTTAAAAGCTCATTTTTTTAAAATTCCTTTTGTGGCGCTTACGGCTTCGGCAACGCCACAAGTTAAAGATGATATTATTGAATTATTAGGGTTGGAAAATCCAAAAGTTTTTCAACAATCTTTTGCTCGTAATAATTTAGGCTACTTCATTATTCAAGCCGAAGACAAAATATACAAACTGAATCAGATTTTACAAAAAAATCCAGAATCGGCTATTATTTATGTTCGAAATCGAAAAAACTGTCACGAATATGCTTCTCATTTATCAGTTTTGGGTCATAAAACTACTTTTTACCACGCTGGTTTATCGGTAAAAGAGAAAGAAAAAAACATGAATTCGTGGATGTGTGACGAGAAAACCGTCATGATTGCTACAAGTGCCTTCGGAATGGGGATTGATAAACCCAATGTGAAAACGGTTATTCATATAAATTTACCCGAAAACTTAGAAAGTTATTACCAAGAAGCAGGAAGAGCTGGACGAAACGGAGAAAAAGCATTCGCGATTTTAATTAGTTCACCTTCAGACATTATTATGGCAGAAAGCCAATTTATAGCAGTTTTACCGGATACTATTTTTCTGAAAAATGTTTTTGTAAAATTATGTAATTATCTTCGAATCGCCTATGGAGAAGGAATTAACGAAGAGTTTTCATTCAATTTGAATCAATTTTGTAGTCATTACAAATTACCCGTATTAAAAACCTATAATGCGCTTCAGTTTCTAGATAGGCAAAGTATTATTTCGCTTTCGCAAGAATTTTCGGAGAAAGCTCAGGTTCAATTTCTAATTGAGTCTAAAGAAGTAATCAGATATATTAGTTTAAATCCTGACGATGAGCCTATAGTTTCGACCATTTTAAGGACTTATCCAGGAATTTTCGATTTGCAAACCAATATTAATACCGATTTTATTGCAAAAAAAGCGAATACATCCGAAGCTAAAGTATTAATTTTGTTAGAGAAATTACAAAAAATGGATATTATCGATTATTTTTCACAAAAGAATGAATCGAAAATAACATTTCTAGAAGTTCGTGAAGATGACAGAACAATCAATAGGGTTTCGAAACATCTTGAAAAACAAAATTTAGTCAAGAAAAACCAATTACAATCGGTTGTAAACTATGTTTCAAACAAAGATACTTGTAAGAGTAAATTGCTTTTGCAATATTTTGGAGAAACAATAACTAATTATTGTGGCGTTTGTTCTTATTGTTCTAATAAAAAAGAAAAAACATATAATTCTGAAGAAATTAGAAATAAAATCATTCAATTATTGACTAAAAACCCAATGAATTCGAGAACATTAATCGAAACATTACATATAGAAGAATCTGAAATATTAAAAATTTTGAAGCAACTAATAGAACATGATATTATTAGTATTAATTCAAAAAATCAATTTATACTTAATTAAGAAATGAAAGCATTACGAATCGTTTTTATGGGAACGCCAGAATTTGCAGTAGGAATTCTAGATGCCATTGTAAAACAAAATCAACACGAAATAGTAGGCGTAATCACTGCTGCCGACAAACCAGCAGGAAGAGGTCAGAAGATAAAATATTCGGCAGTCAAAGAATATGCTTTAGAAAATAAGTTGACTTTATTGCAACCAACAAATTTAAAAGACGAAGCTTTTTTGGAAGAATTAAAATATTTAAATGCAAATCTTCATATCGTCGTTGCTTTTAGAATGTTACCGAAAGTTGTTTGGGCGATGCCAGAATTAGGAACATTTAATTTACATGCGTCACTTTTGCCAAATTATCGCGGTGCAGCGCCTATAAATTGGGCAATTATAAATGGCGAAACAAAAACTGGTGTAACTACTTTTTTTATTGATGATAAGATAGATACTGGCGCCATGATTTTAAGCAAGGAATTAGAAATTTCCGAATCTGAAAACGTTGGCGAATTGCATGACAAATTAATGGTTTTAGGTTGCGATGCAGTTTTAGAAACTTTAGATAAAATTGCTGACGGAAATGTAAAAACTACAATTCAAGAAGATACTTCAGGTATAAAAACTGCTTATAAATTAGACAGAGACAATTGTAAAATAGATTTCACAAAAAACATAACAGAAGTATACAATCTAATTCGTGGTTTGAGTCCCTATCCTTCGGCTTGGTGTAATTTGAAAGACGGAGAAAACGAATATAGTATCAAAATATACGATACTAAACCAGAATTACTTTCGCATGATTATGCAATAGGAAGTATATTAACAACAAAAAAAGAAATGAAAATTGCAGTTCTTGGTGGTTTTATTCATGTTTTATCGCTTCAATTCCCTGGAAAAAAGAAAATGTTGGCTCACGAATTGCTAAATGGAGTTGCGTTTTCGGAATTAACAAGGGTGTTTTAGACATGTAAATAGTATTTTTGTTATTAAAAAGCCTGATTTGTAAACAAATATATAAAGTTATTAACAAAACATGTAAAAAAACGGCTTAACTGTTGTGAGAATAGGAAATCCTTTTAAATTTGTATGTATAAGTTATAAATTATTAACCAATCAATTAATACAATTATTATGAACAAATCAGATTTAATCGATGCAATGTCAGCTTCAGCTGGAATTACAAAAGCTGCTGCTAAATTAGCCTTAGAATCATTTTTAGGTAATGTTGAAGGAACTTTGCAAAAAGGTGGAAGAGTTTCTCTAGTTGGATTTGGATCTTGGTCAGTATCTAATAGAGCTGCAAGAGACGGAAGAAACCCTCAAACTGGGAAAACTATTAAAATTGCTGCTAAAAACGTAGTGAAATTTAAAGCAGGTGCTGAATTAGAAGGATCAGTAAATAAATAATATTTTATTGTCGAATATTAAAGCTACGCTCTGCGTGGCTTTTTTTATGTTTTTTAACGATTAAATTTGGTTTATAAACATATTATTTGTTAAATTTAAATAAAAATCAAACATTATGATAGCTGTAAAACCAAAAAAAGGGAATTTGTTAGTAGCAGAGCCTGCTATTACAGGGGATTTATCTTTCAATAGATCAGTTGTTTTATTAGCAGATCATAATGCAGAAGGTTCGGTTGGATTTATTTTGAACAAGCCTTTAGGATATACAATAAGAGATTTAATTCCTGAAATATCTGCTACATTCAAAGTGTATAACGGCGGACCTATAGAGCAAGATAATTTGTATTTTATACACAACATACCGCAGCTAATCCCAAATAGCATCGAAATTGCTGAAGGTATATATTGGGGTGGTTGTTTCGATTCTACACGAGATTTAATTAACCAAGGAAAAATTACTCGAAATAATATTCGTTTTTTTCTGGGATATTCTGGATGGGACGCAGAACAATTACAAGAAGAACTAGAGTCTAATTCTTGGATTATTTCTGAAAACGAACTTCATAACAAAATTATAGGAAAATCATCGACCGATTTTTGGCGTGAAAAAATAATGGAACAAGGTGGTGATTACCTGATATGGTCTAACGCACCAGAAAACCCTATGTTTAATTAACCCAACCTAGTTTTTAAATTCAATTTTATAAGAAGTTGGTTTGCAATATTCGATTCGAATTCTTTTTTTCGATATTTTGTTATTGGCTGAATACCTGTAATTACATTGGTTATAAATAATTCATCAGCTTTTTGTAAATCGAAAGGAGAGATTGCCGCTTCTATTACTTCAATATTTTCGAGAGTTTTTGCTAAAATTAAAATTTGTTTTCGCATAATTCCGTTTAAACAACCTTCAGAAATTGGAGGAGTAGATAAAACACCATCTTTTAGCATAAAAATATTTCCGTTTAGGGCCTCAATAATATTCTTATCTTCATTAATCAAAATGCAATTATCAAAACCATTTTCGTTTGCATAAATACTTCCTGTTATATTTATTAATTTATTAGTCGTTTTTAACGTAGAAATGAGCTGTTTTGAGATATAAAAATCTTTGTACAAATCGACTTCATAATTAGTTTTTTGAATTGTGTATAATGGATTTTCAATTTTTAAAACTGAAATTTCAAAAGCAATATTATTATTCTTGGGTAAATAATAACCGCCATCTTTTCTATAAACAGTAATTCTAGCTCTTGCTGAAAGTTCTATGTTTTCTGCTCTAGCTTTGGATAATAATTCGTTTTCAAAGAATTCCATAGTGAAATTCATAGGAATTTCCATTCTTAGAATTCGCATAGAAGACATTAAACGAAAATAATGATCTTCTAAAAATAGAATTTTGTTGTCTAAAATTTTGACAGTTTCAAAAACTGCATCACCATATAAAAAAGCACGATTGTTTTGCATAAAAAAAGCCCTGAAAAATTCAGAGCAAATATAAGTTTAATATTTTTTAGAAACTATACTGATCCTATAACATGTTTCAAATCTGAAACTTGATTTTCCCATAATAGTTTCGATTCTTCTACATCATCTGCTTGGGCATAATCGACAACCATAAGAGAAACATCTTTAGTGATTTCGTCGACAAGTATTCTTAGCTCAAAATAATATTCGGTATCTTTATTGTCTTCGTCCATCCATTTGAACTTGATTTTTTCGCCCGTTTTTTTGGAATACAACCTTGCTTTCTCTTCGGAATCATTCCAAATAAAAGTGTAAAATTCGCCACGAGAGTTTACATTGTCTGCAAACCATTCTTGTAGCCCTGAAGGAGTTGAAATGTATTGGTATAATAACTGCGGAGACGAGTTTATAGGGAATTCTAATTCGTATCGTATTTTGGTTTCCATTGTTTGTAATTTTGGGTGTAATATATATAATTATGGTTTGATAAAAAAATTATTTTTAATAATAATATTTTTATCAAAAACATTTGCACTCTTTAAATATAGTGTTATATTTGCACCCGCATTCAGAGATGAATGCCTTAACAAAATGGCGAGATAGCTCAGTCGGTTAGAGCGCAGGATTCATAACCCTGAGGTCACGGGTTCAACTCCCGTTTTCGCTACAAAATAAAACCCTAATTACTTTTAATGAAGTACTTAGGGTTTTTTAATTTTCGATTTTTTAAAATAATTTCTTAGTAGTATTTTTACGAAAACGAAATTCAAAATCATAAAAAAAATGCCATTCAAAAGTTGAATGGCATTTTTTAATTTTAACTAAAAATATTACTTTGCAATATTTACCGCTCTAGTTTCTCTAATAACGGTAACTTTTACCTGACCTGGATAAGTCATTTCAGTTTGAATTTTTTGTGAGATTTCAAATGATAAATTAGCTGCATTATCATCGCTTACTTTTTCGCTTTCTACAATAACACGTAGTTCACGACCAGCTTGTATAGCATAAGCACTTTTTACTCCAGTAAACCCATAAGCAACTTCTTCTAAGTCTTTTAAACGCTGTATGTATGAATCTAAAACCTGACGACGAGCTCCTGGTCTTGCGCCAGAAATAGCATCACAAACCTGAACGATTGGAGATAATAAAGATTTCATTTCTATCTCATCGTGATGTGCCCCAATAGCGTTGCAAACTTCTTCTTTTTCTCCGTACTTCTCGGCCCACTGCATTCCTAAAAGGGCATGTGGTAAATCGCTTTCTGCATCTGGAACTTTACCAATATCATGAAGTAAACCTGCTCTTTTGGCTAGTTTTACATTCAATCCTAGTTCAGCTGCCATAATACCACAAAGTTTAGAAACTTCGCGTGAGTGTTGTAATAAGTTTTGTCCGTAAGAAGAACGATATTTCATACGCCCTACTACTTTTATCAATTCTGGGTGTAAACCGTGAATTCCTAAATCGATTACAGTTCGTTTTCCAACTTCAATAATCTCATCATCAATTTGTTTTGTAGTTTTAGCTACAACTTCTTCGATACGAGCTGGGTGAATACGACCGTCAGTTACTAATTTATGTAATGCCAAACGTGCAATTTCTCTACGAACTGGGTCGAAACAAGAAAGAATAATCGCTTCTGGAGTATCATCTACAATGATTTCGACACCGGTTGCTGCTTCAATAGCTCGAATGTTACGACCCTCACGACCAATAATTCTACCTTTTACATCATCAGATTCAATGTTAAAAACAGATACGCAGTTTTCCACGGCCTCTTCAGTTCCTACACGTTGTATGGTATTGATGATTATTTTTTTAGCTTCTTGTTGCGCAGTAAGTTTGGCTTCTTCAATTGTTTCTTGAATGTGAGCCATAGCTTGTGTTTTGGCTTCGCCTTTTAATCCTTCAATTAATTGGTTTTTTGCTTCTTCGGTAGATAAACCAGAAATTACTTCTAGTTGTTGCAATTGACTTTTGTGCATTTTCTCTACTTCAACTTGCTTTTTTTCTAGGATTTCAATTTTAGTGTTATATTCACTAGTTTTTGCTTCAAAATCGTCATTTATTTTTTTTGCCTTAGACAATTCTCCAGAAATTTGAGATTCTTTATCACGAACTCTTTTTTCTACTTCGGCGACTTTACGATCACGAGTTAGAATGACTTGTTCGTGTTCAGATTTTAGTTCGATAAATTTTTCTTTTGCTTGAAGAATTTTATCTTTTTTTATGTTTTCTCCTTCAAGATTTGCATCTTTTAGGATAGAGGAGGCCTCTTTTTTAGCGTTTTTCACTAAGTTAGAAACGTTCTTTTTTTCTATAAATTTTGAGATACCGAATCCACCACCTATTCCAGCAATTGCTGATATTATTATTGTTAAAATGTCCATATTTGTTTTAAGTTTATATATAAAAAAACCTACATCAGAAGGTATTGCATAAACTCGGAATGACAAGTTTTAAGCTAACTCGTAGTTCAAGCTTCCAAACTAAATTGGCTTGCTATAGTTACGATGATTTGCTCATTTTAATTTGTTAGTGTTGAGTTTATCAAATAGGTACTAATGTAGGTAGTATTTTAGTGTATGTTAAGAACGTATTATTTACCTTTAGCCAGTTCGTCTGCGCCTTGGGTTTCTAGATATTCGCCTAATAATTCATTTAATTTTCCAAGTTTTAGTATAGTAGTTTCCTCTATTGTTGACTTATCAATTTGTTTTTGTTCTACTTGAGAAGCAAATTGTAAAGCGCACATGGCCAAAACATCTTGTTTGTCACGTACCTCATAATTTTGTTCGAACTTCTTTATCATAGCATCAATTTTCTTAGAAGCACTTCTTAGTCCTTCCTCCTGATTTATATCTACCGTTAGCGGGTAAACTCTGTCTGCAATTGATATTTTTATTTTTAGTTTTTCACTCATTATGCTTTCTAATCAGAAAGTTGTGCAATACAATAATCTATTTCTCTAATTAATGAATTTATTTTAAGCTTTGTATCTCTTTTGTATTCGTCACTACCAAGTAATGAATTTGTAATTTTTATCGAGTCGAAATTAGCTTTTATAGTTTTAATTTCTTGGTTTTGATTTAAAATAAATCGCTCAGATTCTTCAAGTTTCATTGATAAAATTCGATTTACATCTTGCAAATCTTCCATCTTTTTTAAAAACTTTTGAAACCTAATTTCAAGAGAATCAATAATTTCTCCAATCTCACTCATTGCAATAAAAATTCATTACATAACTTTACAAAGTTACTATTCCTAATCAATTAACGCAATAACTTTTATAAAAAATAATAATATTTCTTAGTTTTAATTTATAAATCCTTTATAATGTTAGTGTTATCAATATGTTCTACCGCAATTTTTATAAAACTATTTTGTTATATTAGCACAAATGTTTTTTTATGAGAATTCTTATTGTTTTTTTATTTGTTTTTAATGTTGTTTTTGCTCAAGAAAAATATCCAAAAGATTATTTCAGATCACCTTTAGATATCCCTTTGGCTATTGCAGGTTCTTTTGGAGAATTAAGACCCAATCATTTTCATTCTGGAATCGATTTTAGAACCCAAAAAAAAGAAGGATTTCCTGTTTATGCTACCGCTGATGGTTTTGTTTCTAGAATTAAAATTTCTACTGGTGGTTACGGTAAATCAATTTATATAGACCATCCAAACGGATTTACTACAGTATATGGTCATTTGCAAAGAGCAGTTCCAGCAATTCAAAATATTTTAAATGCAGAACACTACTCAAAAAAAAGCTATGAGATAGAAATTTTTCCTAAACCAAATGAAATTCTTGTTAAGAAAGGAGATTTAATCGCTTATTCTGGAAATACAGGAAATTCTGGAGGACCACATTTGCATTTTGAAATTAGAGATACAAAATCCGAAAAAATTATTAATCCTTTGTTCTTTGGTTATGATTCTAGTTATATTGATACAAAAGCACCGCAAATTTCAGAAATTTTAGTTTATCCTTTATCATATGGGGCTCAGGTAAATGGTTCGCCAAATCCAGTAGCTATTAGTCTTTCTTTGCAAAAAGACGGTACTTATTTGTCTAGTAAAATTTCAGCAAGGGGCAAAATTGGCTTTGGAATAAATGCTTACGATATTTCAGAAAATAATTATGGAAAAAACGGAGTTTTTAAGTTAAACGCTTGCCTTAACGGAATGCCATATTATAACTATGAGTTTGATTCTTTTTCGTTTGATGAAACTAAATATATTAATGATTTTATAGATTATCCTAGATATAAATTTCAAAATCAACGTTTTCAAAAGCTTTTCGTGGGTAATATGTACGCAAATAATATTATAAAAAACACTAAAAATAATGGGGTTATTGATATTTCGTCAAATTTTACTATGAATTATAAAATAGTTTTGCAAGATTTTCATGGCAATGAAACCATTGTAAATATTCCTATTTCGTATGATAATTTACCCTCAAGAGATGCTAGTGAAGCTTTAAAAACAGCGTATTTCCTTAAAGCACGTAACGAGAATAATTATGTAAAAGAAGGGATTTCGGTATTTATTCCTGCCAATACTTTTTATGAAGATTTTTATTTAAAATTTGATGTAAAAAACAACGAACTCTTGCTTCATGATGATAGTGTTGCAGTAAGTGAATATATGACAATCACTTTCGATGTTTCAAAAATGGTAGCTTCCGATAAAGAAAAAATGTTTATTGCTAATTTAGATGGACTAAAAAATGAATATAACACAACGTTGAAGAATGATAGTTTGTTTACTATTAAAACAAAAAAACTAGGAAAATTCTTTTTATCTAAAGATACAATCGCGCCACTTGTACTCAAGCCAAATTTTATTGACGGGGCAAACTTAGACAAACAACAAACATTAAAAGTTTCTATTACCGATGATTTATCTGGAATTGCATCATATAATGCTTATTTAAACGGAAAATGGATTCTCATGGAATATGAAAGTAAATTAAAAAGATTAACACATTATTTATCTGATAGTGTATATATAAATGGTAATAATAAATTTTTAATTATTGTAAAAGATAATTTGGGAAATTCTACTACTTTTGAATCCAATTTTAATAAAACAAAATAAATAATTTTGAGGACTAAATTCACACTACTTTTATTCATTTTCTCCTTCTTTTCGTTTGCGCAAACTGCCAGAGTAAAAGGGATTATTCTTGACGAAAACAATGAACCTATTGATGGTGTAAATGTTACTTTTCAGGAAAACAAAGCAACTACAAATACTAATGGTTTTTATAGTTTAACAATCCCTTCTAATGTGAAATCTAATTTAAAGTTTTCACATATATCACTAAAAGCTGCTGTAGTTTCTTTAGAATTAAAATCAAATGAAGACTACGAATTTAATATTGTACTAAAAAATAATGTAGAACAAATAGGCGAAGTAATTATTACAAACAACAGCCGAAAACGAGTAGAAGGTATAACCACAATATCGCCCAGAGCAGTTAGATTAATTCCTGGTGCAAATGCAGGTGTCGAAAATATTCTTAAAACATTACCTGGAGTTTACTCGAATAATGAATTGAGTACACAATATGCAGTTCGTGGAGGAAATTATGATGAAAATTTAGTTTATGTAAATGAAGTTGAAGTATATCGTCCGTTCTTAATTCGTTCAGGACAACAAGAAGGTTTGAGTTTTACAAATACAGATTTGGTTCAGAATATCGATTTTTCAGCTGGAGGTTTTCAAGCAAAATTTGGAGATAAATTATCATCGGTTTTGGATATTACTTATCGAACCCCTAAAAAGTTTGGCGCTTCGCTAGAAGCTAGTTTTCTCGGTGGGAGTATGGCAGTAGAGACTGCTTCAAAAAACCAAAAATGGACATCTATAACGGGTGTTAGATATCGTGATAATGCACTTTTGGTGAAAAGTCAAGAAACGGAAACGAACTTTAAACCACGTTTTCTAGATGTACAATCTTATATAACATTTACGCCAAATACAAAATGGCAATTTAGTTTTTTAGGTAATATAGCTCAGAATAAATATGATTATATTCCGCTAACACGTCAAACAAATTTTGGAACAATTAGCGAACCTATTGCGCTTTTAGTTGCTTACGAAGGTCAGGAAAAAGACAGGTATAACACACTTTTCGGTGCTTTTAAAACTACTTATACGGTAAATGATAATTTTAATTTTAAATTAATAACGTCAGCTTACCACACCACCGAACAAGAGTATTTTGATATTTTGGCTCAATATCGTTTGGGAGATGTAGATTCTAATTTGGGTTCAGATACCTTTGGCGATGTCAATTACTCGAAAGCTATTGGATCACAACTGACTCATGCTAGAAACGATTTAGACGCTTTAATTGTAAATGTCGAAGTGAAAGGTTTTCATAAAAAAAATGAGCAACAAATAGAGTGGGGAATTAAATATACTCGTGAAAGCATTCGTGATAGATTAATAGAATGGGAAGTAATCGATTCGGCTGGATTTTCTATAAATCCACCTGTTGTAATACCTAAAAATGAGCAGCCATACAATCCTTATTACGGACCGCTAGTGCCTTATCATAATGCAAGAGCCACAAATTATGTAAATATTAATAGATTTTCTGGCTACGCACAGTGGAACCGACGTTCTAAATGGGGAGCTAACGATATTTTTACGAATATTGGAGTTCGTGCTCACCAATGGCAAGTAAGCGACGAAAATATTTCTGGCAAAAGCCAAATAACTTTTAGTCCTAGAGCGCAATTTGCAATAAAACCAGATTGGGACAAAGATATGTTATTTAGGATTTCAGGAGGTTTGTATCACCAACCACCATTTTACAGAGAATTACGAAATGCCGATGGTCAGGTTGTTCCTAATGTAAAAGCACAACAATCAACACATATTGTGTTAGGAAATGATTTCAGTTTCAAAATGTGGCAACGTCCTTTTAAATTGGTTTCGGAATTATATTATAAATCATTAACCAATGTAAATCCCTATACATTAGACAATGTGCGAATAAGATATGAAGCAGATAATAATGCCAAAGCTTATGCACAAGGATTAGATTTACGACTAAATGGTGAATTTGTTCCTGGAACCGAATCTTGGTTGAGTTTTGGATATCTAAAAACGGAAGAAAACATAGACAATCGTGGTTATATTGCAAGGCCAACAGACCAACGATTGAAGTTTGGAATCCTATTTCAGGATTATGTGCCTAATATTCCAACATTCAAAATGTATTTGAATTTAGTTTATAATACAGGTTTGCCAGGAGGTTCGCCATCGTATGCGGATCCTTACGATTACCAGTTGCGCTTGCGTGATTACCGTCGTGCAGATTTGGGTTTTTCGTATGTTTTTACAGATAGAGCTAGAGCCAAAGAAGAAGGACATTGGCTAAAAAAGTTTAAAGATTTGTCTATTGGATTAGAGATTTTTAATATGTTTAATAACCAAAATACCATTACAAATACTTGGGTTCGTGATGTATATACAAAATCTCAATATGGTGTGCCTAATTATTTGACAACTCGTGTCTTTAGTTTGAAACTGAATGTAAAGTTGTAATTTAAAAAAACGTTATATTTGATATAAATTTTTAAGTATGAAAAAGCTCTCAATATATATTTTTCCAATACTAATACTATTAGTAAGTTGTAAAGAAGAATCTAAAAAACCAAAGGTGATTTATGAAGATGCAAAAGCCGTTGTTGCACCAGTAAAAAAGGATTCGACACAAATAAAAATTGCCGATTTACCCATTCAGATGGAAGGAACACCTTTTTTAATTCATCCAATGGGAGAATATAGCATGACTGAGGGAATCTCTAAAGTTAACTCAGGTTCGGCATCATCATCTTATGATAAAGACGAAAGTTTTAAGGTTTCTAATTATAGTGAGTACGAAATAACTGGTTATATAAGCAATTTTAAATTTCAGAAAATAGGTTCTGATTCTCTGCATTTATTAACAGAAAAACCAGTGCTTATACAAACAGTTACTTATTTGAAAACGGTTTCAGATAAAGCAAAACAGCAAGTACTTGTATATACATTAGCAGATATGGATACTAATAACGATGGAAAAATAAGTTCTAACGATATTAAGACTATCTATTTAAGTGACATTAGTGGAAATAAATTCACTAAAATCGCTACGGATTTTCAAGAACTTATAGACTGGAATTTGATAGAATCTAACAGTCATTTGTATTTTAGAACCATTGAAGATATAAACAAAAATGGTGCTTTCGATAAGAAAGATAAAGTGCATTATCATGTTGTAAACTTGCAAAAAAAGGACTGGAAGGTTGAGGAATATTCGCCAATAAATTAAATCAAAATATCACTTTCTAAATCTGATTTTTCAATTTCAAAATCGAAACCCAATTGAGTTGTATACTATAATTGTTTTAAGTTAGTAAACTTTTGCATTTTCAATTTCGAAGATGGTGAGACATTATTTAATCATAAAGATTGTGTGATATATTCATCTCACAAAAAAATGATAATTTTATTGATATATTCCAGTATTTTATAATTAGGTGTATTAATATATTTTCAAATTATGAGAAATTTGTTTTTTACTATTTCATTAGTTTTATTGGTGATGGAGTTTGTTAGACGTTTTTAAAGAGTTGTTTGATTTGTTTTTAGAACTTAAAAAACTTTTTTAGACATTGAGAATTTGAACCTAAGTGGTATGTAAAGTTTAGCTAAAAAAATCAGGTAAATCATTCGGATATCAACTTTCTAAAAAAAAATCAAAACATCGAATGCTTTAATTTTAGAGATTCAAGAGGTGTTCCAATTTTGATTGGCAACCCTAATGATCTGTTTGAAATTATACCATAATTTTCGAAAAAGGTAGATTGACTAAAAGTATAGGGAATAATTATTCAAAATAGTTTTTTAAATGCGGACAAAGGCTTTGATAGTAAAGAATTTAGGCGTGCTTGTAGTAGAAGAAATATTATGGCAAATATTAAAGAAAACATCAGAAATAGAAAGAAAATTGAACAAGGTGCAAAAAGAGAATTCAATTAAAAAGTGTATCAAAAAAAGATTTGTGAATGAATGTAGTTTTGCTTGGGTAAACAGTTTCAAAACATTACTTATTCGATTGGATTCAATAATATTTCATGGATAAATTGGCATTATTTAGATTTTCTAATTATTCTAATAAAAAGTTTAATGAGTTCAACTTATTAAAAAATATCTAAATAAAGTGGAAACAACAACCAATCAAAAACCAAATTATTTCTTGAAAGCAGTTTTTTTAACAAAAGAATATTCCATAAATAATTTGAAAAGTTCCAGAATTGATAATAAATTTAGGAAAATTTTCCATTATTTGGAATCTTAAAGAGCTTCAAATTTCCAAAACCATTGTAAATATTGAGTTTGTAAATTTTTGCATAAAAATTGTGATGTATTTAGTGTCCAATAACTTCATTGGAAACTAAACTTTCACACTTATGAAAAGAGCACTACCTTTTTTAGTATTTGGGATATTTTTTATCGCCAATTTATCGGCACAAAATTGTCCATTTATTGATTTTAGAAATAATGGTAACGGACAACCAAATTCTTGTGCAAATGTGGGTTCAACTCCAATGGCATCTAACTTTACAGGAACTAGTTATGCAACTGTTTTTAACGGAATGTCTAAAACAGGTAATATTCGATTTGTTTTTGATGGGAATGTAACAGCTCCACCTGCAATCAATAAAATTTGGATAGGCACAACATTATCAACAGTGGTTGCCGGACCAGCTTCGGTTCCTAGTTATTCGAATGGAAAAACAACAGTAACTTATTGTTTCTATAATTCAAATCTTCCTGCTGCTGGGTTTTATACTATAGAGTATGTAAATCCTATTACAAACGCCATTTGGAAAATATGTGGTTATGATGGAAACAGTGGTGCTATTGCAAATCCGCCTATAATTACATCCCAACCCCAAAATGTTAGTGGCTGTTTTACTGGGGATTATACGTTTTCGGTTACAGCAAGTCCTTCTTATGGTGGAACATTGAGTTATCAATGGAAAAAAAACGGGGTAAATATTGCGGGTGCTACAAGCTCAACGTATACCATTACAAATGCCAGTACTTTAGACATTGCCAATTATAGTTGTTTAATTGGTGAATCTACCGGGACTTTTACCGTATCTGAAAGTGCAACTATTGCTTTAATGAGTTGTAACTATTTATTAAACGCTCCCACTAGTGCTATTACAAATACAACAGGAAGTAGTTGGAATAGTGCTTGGGTAGATTATGATAATGATGGTTGGGAAGATTTATATATTTCGGACAAAGACAATACGAAACCTAATCAACTGTATAAAAATAACGGAAATAAAACCTTTACAAAAGTAACCAATACACCATTAACTTCATTTAATGCAAAATCGATAACTTCTCTTTGGGGTGATATTGACAATGATGGAGACAAAGACGTTTTAGTCATAAATGCTACAGAAATGAAAAATCGTTTTTTCAGAAATGATGTAGGAGTATTTACAGAACTAACAAACACAGGAATCAATGACCAACCTGATTATAACCATGGAGGAGTATTTGCCGATTTTGATAATGATGGCTTCCTTGATTTATTACTGACTAATTTTTTCGCAACTAAATTTCATCAAATCTATAAAAACAACGGCAACAATACTTTCACTAAGAAAGTGACTAATAGTGTAGCAAGTGAAACCGAAAGATCCATGGCGCCAGTTTTATGCGATTATAATCACGACAGATTGATAGACATTTTCATTCCTAATGGTAACGACAGACCTAATTCGCTTTTTAAAAATTTAGGTAATTTTCAATTTGAAAAGATTAATGCAGGCGCTATAGGGATTGATGCCTTTAACTCAGTGGGCGCAACTTGGGGCGACTATGATAATGATGGTTGGGAAGATTTGTTTGTTGCTAATGCTTCTGGACAAAATAATAATTTGTACAAAAACAACGGAAACGGAACATTTACAAAAGTAGTTTCTGGAATGTTGAGTGGCGATGGTAATGCGATTACGCAAGATGGAGGACACAATCATGGATGCAATTGGATTGACCTAGAAAACGACGGAGACTTAGACTTATATGTTACCAACGATAGTGGTTCTAATTTTCTTTATGTAAATAATGGTTCTAATTCGTTTACAAAAATTTTAAACGACAACATTACAGCCGATTTAGGTAATTGTTTCGGAATGGCTTGGGCAGATTCAGATAAAGACGGTATGGAAGATGTTTTGCTTTCCCGTGATGAAAATCAAACTAATTTGTTTTTTTATGGAAAGAAAAACAATAATTCTTGGATAAATATAAAATTACAAGGAACTATAAGTAATAAAGACGGAATAGGTGCTTCTATAAAAGTTAAATCGAATAATACTTGGCAAAGAAAACAACAAACACCTGTAAGTGGTTTTGGAGGACAAAATAGTATGCGACAAAAATTCGGACTTAATAACGCAACCACAATTCAAGAAATTATTGTGGAATGGCCTTCAGGAATTACACAAACTATTTCTAATATAAATGTAAATCAGTTTATTACCATAATAGAAGAAACAGGGCAACCAATTTATGGTTATACATTTAATGATACTAATAATAATTGTATTAAAGATGCAAATGAATCAATTATTCCTGATATTACTTTCAAAATTATTCAAAATGGAATGACTTGTACAACAAATGATCAAGGATATTTTAATATTAATGTGCCTAATGGAACATATACACTAGAAGTACAAAATTCTGAATATTGGGAAGGGGTTTGTACTGTCAATGCTAATGCTGGGTCTGGAAATACAGTATATATTCCTTTAAAGGCTATTATACAAGAACCTGATTTAGAAATTAGTTATGTAGCAACTTTATGGCGTAGAGGTTTTGACTCCGAAAGTATTATTCAAGTGAACAACAATGGAACAATAGCTAACCATAATGCTATTGTAAACCTTAATTATCCTTCAAAAATATCATTGATCACTGCTAACATGGCCTTTACCAATAATGGAAATGGAAATTACTCCTTTGATTTAGGCTCTATTCAACCAAATGAAACAAAATATATCCGATTAATTGACAATATCTCTCTCACAGCATCTATTGGGGAAGAATTATCAGTTAGTACTAATGTTACAGGTAATATTACGGAAACTAAAACGGTAAATAACACGAATGTTTTTTCCATGTCTTTAGTTGGAGCAATTGACCCTAATGACATTGCCGTTACACCTAATGGAGATGGTGACGAAGGTTATATTTTAAAAGATCAGGAGTTAACTTACAAAATTCGATTTGAAAATATCGGAAATTACAAAGCTACCTTTATTAATGTAGAAAATACAATACCTGAAGGCCTTAATTTAGAAACATTTAAAATCAAAGAATCCAGTCATAATTATAGATATGTTATTTCTTCATCAGGTGAATTAAAAATCACATTTGATACTATTAATTTGCCTCCTAAACAGTATGATGAAATAGGTTGTCATGGTTACATTTCATACTCCATAAAAACCAACACTTCTATTAATGCAGATAATGATGAAAGTATTTGCAACCAAGCATTAATATTTTTTGATTATGAAGATCCTATAGAAACTAACATTGTATGCAATAAAATTAAAAAAGGTACTAATGTTAATAAATGCGAAATGATAGTTTATCCAAATCCTGTCTCAGATAATTTAAAAATAGAATTAGTTCAAGATGTTTTTATATACGAAAATCCAACAACTATCAATTTAGTTACTATGAGAGATACTTTAGGGAAAATTGTATTAGAGCAAAAGAATGATTCTCAAGATAACGTAGTGAATATTAATGTTCAAAACTTGAAATCTGGGTTATATTTTGTTGAGGTTTTTGATAGTCAAAATAATTATCAAATAAAAAAAATTATAAAATAGTAAGTCAATTAATTATTGTCAATATATCAGATTAACCTTTTTTGCCCTATTTTAGCGTTCCTTGTAGTTTAACAATTACATAGAACGCTAAAATGTTATATAGAAAATCGATATAGAAATTGTGATGTGCTAATGTAGTTTTTTATATGAATTCATTTAAACTTTTATTAGAATAATTAGAAAGGCTAAATGATGAGAATTTAATTAGGATAAAATTGTTTTATCAGATTGAATAAATAATGTTTTTAAACTGTCTTACCAAACAAAACTACGTTCATTCATTAAATCAAAATATCACTTTCTAAATCTGATTTTTCAATTTCAAAATCGAAACCCAATTGAGTTACTAATTCGATAACTAGTTTTTTGTACCAGTTTTCAGATTTTGGGTGAATGTATATTTTTTCGATTAATGCATTAATATCAACATTAATTTTAAGTCCGTCGTTTATAGAAATATTTTCTTCCGTAACATCGGTAATAATTCTAACTTCACGTTCGTACTGAAAACTTTTTCGTTTAAACAAGAAAGGAAAAAAATTATCATCAAACGGTATGTATTCTTTCTTATAATCGATATAATTTACTTCTCCAATATATTGTTTGGTATCTATTTCGGGTTGCAAGGCTTCTTTTAGTCGTCCTATTGTCGATTGTATCGCCAAACCTTCTTGGTTTTTGGTAAAAATTTGCCACATAGCAAAACTCTCATATTCGTTTGTATGCCAGCTGCTTATGGCAACTTTCTCACGGTGTGATTTGTAATAATCTAAAAAATCAGGATTATTGGCTGCAATTTTTTTAATTTCTTCAAAAGTAGGTTCACTAAATGTGCCTTCGTATTGGTCTTCGAATTTATCCGAGCGGGACATAAACATTTTTTTCGACAATAATAAATCCAAGAATTTAGACAAGTCTAAGTATTTCCAAATAACAGTATCTGGATTTTCAGGAAGACTAATATTGTTGTGGTTTATGTACATTTTGTTAGAAAAATATTTTACCGTAAACTATAAATTATTCTTTTGAATCTAAAAATCTAAGTAGTCTAACAATCTAATAGTCTAAACATCTACTCAAAACTTTGCATTGTAACTAAGTTAGAATAAGTTCCGTTTAGTGCTAAAAGCTCCGTATGTGTTCCTTGTTCTACGATTTCTCCTTTTTTCATAACAATAATATTATCTGCTTTTTGAATAGTAGATAATCTGTGAGCAATCACGATTGAGGTTCTATTTTGCATCATGTTTTCTAATGCAATTTGAACAAATTTTTCACTTTCGGTATCCAAAGCTGAAGTAGCTTCGTCGAGAATCATAATCGGAGGATTTTTCAAGACAGCACGAGCTATTGATAAACGTTGTTTTTGTCCACCAGAAAGTTTGTTTCCAGCATCTCCGATATTGGTTTCGATTCCGTTTGGCAAATTCATTACAAATTCATAAGCATTTGCAATTTTTAGCGCTTCTAAAACTTCTTCATCGGTAGCATTTTCTTTACCTAATAGAATATTATTTTTTATAGTATCGTTAAAAAGAATTGAATCTTGCGTAACTAATCCCATCAAACCACGAACAGATTCGAGTTTCATGTCTTTTATATCAATACCGTCAATTGTAATTGTGCCCTCATTTACATCATAAAAACGAGTTAATAAATTGGCAATTGTACTTTTTCCTGAACCAGATTGTCCCACCAAAGCGATGGTTTTTCCTTTTGGAACTGTAATGGTAAAATCTTTTAAAACATTTTCTTCCTCATAACGGAAATTGATGTTTTTGATTTCAATTTTGTCTTCAAAAGTATTTTTATCAATAGCATTTTCTTTCGATGTGATTGGGTTTTCGTGTTCTAAAATTACCAAAACTCTTTCTGCTGCAGCCATACCAGCTTTAACAGAATAAGAAGCTTTTGAAATTGCTTTTGCAGGAGTTAATATATTGTATGCCAATGCCATGTAAACAATAAAAACGGCTCCTTCTAAAGTGTGATCAACTAAAACCATTTTACCGCCATACCATAATAAAATGGCAATAGTTACGATTCCTAAAAATTCGCTTAGTGGGGATGCTAAATTATTTTTATTTCCAATACTGTAAGATAATTTTATCATTCTCATTATCGAATCTTTAAATTTTTTGGCAAATATATTCTCGGCATTATAGCTTTTTACGACTTTCATTCCTCCCAAAGTTTCTTCAAGTATAGATATAAAAAAACCTGATTCTGCCTGCGCTTTATTAGATTTGCTTTTTAAGTTTTTTCCTAATCTTGATATAATAAATCCTGAAATTGGGATGAAGACAAAAACAAACAATGTCAATTTCACACTAATATTAAACATGGCAATAATGGTGAATAATATAGTTAGTGGTTCTCTAACTATAAGTTCTAAAACCACAAAAAAAGTATTTTGAAACTGACCTACATCTCCTAGCATTCTAGACATTACATCGCCTTTGCGTTGTTCTGAATAAAAACCTATGGGTAGCGAAATAATTTTTTCAAAAAGTTGAATTCTCATATCTTTCAATACATTGTTTTGCAAATGCATCATGTGATAAGAGGCTAAATAATTAAAAATATTTTTAAAGAAAAAAGTGAAAATAATTAGAATAATTACTAAAATTAAAGCGTCTTTTTTGTCTAAAAGCGTAATATTATAGTACAAATATTCTTTTCCGTAAGAAGTTATATTCCAAATATCAGTCCAAATAGGTTTTTTGTTTACTGCTTTTGTAGTTTCAAAAAGTACTTGCATCATTGGCATTAAAGCAATAAATGATAGTGTGCTAAACAAAGCGTAAAGAATATTATAGAAAATATTCCAGACAACATGATTTTTGTAAGGTTTTACAAAAGGAAATATTTTTTTTATATTGTTATCCATTAGTTTAAGTTCATTGAAACAATGATATTTTTTATTTTGTTATCTAATTGGTTTTCAGCTTCAGAAACTTCTGTAACATTTTGAATAGCGCAATTTACACTAAAATAAAACTTAATTTTAGGTTCTGTTCCGCTTGGTCTTGCGCAAATTTTGCTTCCGTCTTCAAGATAGTAAATTAACACATTCGATTTCGGGATGTTTAATGTTTCTATTTCATTAGTAAATAGATTCTTGGCGGTCGAATTTTGGTAATCTTCAATAAATACAACACGTTCGCCGTTTATTTCTTTCAAAGGATTCTCACGTAAATCAACCATCATTTGTTTAATTTCGTTCGAACCTTCTATTCCTTTTTTGGTAATAGAAATTAAATGTTCTTTATAAAAACCAAAACCGACATACATTTGAAGTAATTCCTGGTATAACGAACTTCCTTTTTCTTTGGCTTGAGCTGCAATTTCGCAAACTAAAAGTGTAGCCGCAACAGCATCTTTGTCACGAACAGCATCGCCAACCATAAATCCGAAACTTTCCTCGCCACCACCAATAAATTTTTGGTTAGGAAAATCTTTAATAAACTTCGCAATCCATTTAAAACCAGTTAATCCAACTTTACATTCAATACCATAAGCCGATGCTAATTCTAGCATCATTGGTGTAGAAACTATTGTCGATCCTATAAATTCTGTTCCAGTAATCTTACCTTGTTTTTTCCATTGTTCTAAAAGGAAGTTTGTCATCACAACCATGCTTTGGTTTCCGTTTAGCAAAACCATTTTGCCTTCGGTATTTCTCACAGCAACACCTAATCTGTCCGAATCAGGATCGGTTCCTACAACAATATCGGCATTTGTTTTTTCTGCTAAAGCCATTGCCATTGTCAAAGCCTCTGGTTCTTCAGGATTTGGAGATTTTACCGTAGGAAAATTTCCATCAGGAATAGCTTGTTCAGCAACAATTTGTACATTTTTATATCCTGCTTTTTCTAAAACGTCTGGAATCAATTTTATCGAAGTTCCGTGCAAAGAAGTAAAAACAATTTTCAAATTCTCTTTAGCTGTTACCGAAGTATTAAAACTTGCATTTTCAATAGTCGAATCGATAAAAGCTTCGTCCACTTTTACATCAATATATTCAATCAACTTTTCGTTGGCATCAAATTTTATTTGGTCATAATTTAAAGCATCAATGACCTGAATAATTTCGTTATCCTGTGGCGGAACAAGTTGTCCTCCGTCTTCCCAATACACTTTGTAACCGTTATATTCTGGCGGATTATGAGAAGCTGTAAGCACAATTCCGGCTTGGCAACCCAAATGTTTTACCGCAAAAGACAATTCAGGTGTAGGTCGCATATCCGAAAACAAGAAAACTTTAATCCCATTTGCCGAAAAAACATTAGCAACCACTTTTGCCAACGTATCGCTATTATGACGACAATCGTAAGCAATAGCTACTTTTATTTCTTGGTTTGGGAACGATTTATGCAAATAATCCGATAAACCTTGTGTGTTTTTTCCTAATGTATATTCGTTTATTCTATTGGTTCCAATACCCATAATACCACGCATTCCGCCAGTACCAAATTCGAGATTTTTATAAAAACAATCTTCTAATTCTTTAGGAGAAGAAGTCATCATTTCTTTAATTGCGTCTTGCGTTATACTGTCAAATGTTGGCGTAAGCCAAATATTTACTGCGTCTAATATGTTTTGTGGTATGTGCATTTTTTTATTTTTTTTCAGGAGCTATTTCCCGCTTTTCGTTTCAATCTTTTCTTTTTTTAAAGAAAAAAAGAAAAGGATTTTCACTACAATCGGGGCTAGTAGCCGTATAATTTAAACCTAATTTTTATAAATTTATCTCTGTCGAAACCTTATATCTTTCTTCGTTATTTTTTGTTCTCAAAATAATTTCTCCAAGAAAACCTGCAAGAAATAACTGAGTCCCAATAACCATTGTTGTTAATGCTATATAAAACCAAGGATTGTCAGTTACCAATATAGTTTCTTGTTCTAAATAAAATAGTTTTATCAATTTAGAAATTCCAATATAACCAGCTAATAAAAAACCGATTAGAAACATTATCGTTCCCAAAGCACCAAAAAGATGCATCGGTCTTTTGCCAAATTTAGATAAAAACCAAATCGTAATCAAATCCAGAAAACCGTTTACAAAACGACTCATTCCAAATTTAGATTCGCCATATTTTCTAGCTTGGTGAATCACGACTTTTTCTCCAATTTTGTTAAAACCAGCATTTTTTGCCAAAACAGGAATGTAACGGTGCATTTCGCCCGAAACTTCTATGTTTTTTATAACCGCATTTTTGTAGGCTTTCAATCCACAATTAAAATCATTTAGTTGCACACCCGAAGTTTTTCTCGCAGCAGCATTAAATAATTTTGAAGGTAAATTTTTAGTTACAGCATTATCGTAACGCTTCTTTTTCCAACCTGAAACTAAATCATAATTGTCATTTACAATCATGTTGTACAATCCTGGAATCTCGTCAGGACTGTCTTGTAAATCAGCATCCATAGTGATAATAACATCGCCTTGGGCTTTTGCAAAACCAGCATGCAAAGCTTGAGATTTTCCGTAGTTTCTAAAAAAGCGAATGCCTTTTACCGAGGGAGTTTTGCTAGACAATTGGTTTATTGTTTCCCAAGAATCATCGGTGCTGCCATCATCGATAAAAATAACTTCGTAAGAAAAATTATTTTCAAGCATGACTTTTTCAATCCAAGAAGTTAATTCTGGCAACGATTCTTGTTCGTTCAGTAAAGGGATTATGATAGATATGTTCACTATTGTGGGAATGATGATTTAGTTTTGAAAAATGCAGCAAGTATTAGGCCAAATAAAGCACTAATTAATATACTAAAAAGTGATCCTTGTAATAATTTGAATACAGAAAATTGATCGTTTTCTTCTAATGACTTAATAGTTTCGTTAATAGCTGCGGCTGGGGTGTCAAATTTTTGCAACATTTCAACGGTATATTTCATTGTCAATTCCTTGATGGTTTCTTTTATCGAAGGGTCTACATAATTAAATAAAATAATATTAAAAACAACTGAAATAAGAATTCCGATTACTGCCGAAATAAAATAAGTAGTAAATGCATCTTTAAAAGTCAAGCTTGCTTTAAAATCTTTTCTGGTTTTTGATAATAAAATCACACCAATAATTATGTACAAAGCAATACTTAAAAAACCAAGCCAAGGAGATACAAATAACTTGATGTCAATAATATATATTAAGGTTGTTATAAGTAAAGACAGTGCACCAGTTATTATTCCATAATTGATTCCGTTCTTTTTGACTATTTCATTCATGATTATCTTCAGTTTAAATTAATTTACAAATATAAGAATTATACAACACATACAATTAGTTACTTTAAATGAAAAAAAGTTACACAATAATTTGATTTCTAAAAATTAGTTGTACATTTGCACCCTGAATAAATAAAAAAATTATCAACAAAAAGTTGTGTTCTATTTATACCTTTTATAAAAAAGCAGCAAAATAAATACAGCCATTTAATAAAAAGATTACCATGAAAAAAGGAGTTCACCCAGAAAATTACAGATTAGTTGCATTTAAAGACATGTCTAACGAAGACGTTTTTATTTCAAAATCTACAGTAGAAACTAAAGAAACAATCACACACGAAGGTGTTGAATATCCAGTATTTAAAATGGAGATCTCTAGAACTTCTCACCCTTTTTACACAGGTAAATCTAAACTTATTGATACTGCAGGACGTATCGATAAATTTAAAACTAAATACGCTAAACACGTTAAATAATAACTTGTTTGTCACCATACAAAGAAAACCTTCCAATTCGGAAGGTTTTTTTATTTTTATCTCTCAAAAAACTTTGTAACTTTGAGTTTGGGTTTGTTCGATATACTTTTATCAAATAACCGATTAAACAAATAACCGAATAAACAACAAAATGAACTATATACTTTTTGACGGAACCGTTCGCAACGCTTTATTGCCTTTTACATTTACACGACCAGTTGCCGATATTCGTGTCGGAATTTTAACTATTCGTGAAAAATGGGAAAAATATTTGGGTTCTACTACTACAACTTTAACAGAAGAATATCTTTCTGAAAAATTCCCAATGGTCGAGTTGGAAGAAAACATCATGATAAATGCATCTTTTTTGCCAAATAATATTTTATCAGAAATGGTCTCTAATCTAGAAGTCAATCAAGCGATTTTTAGAGGAGAGGAAGTTATTGCCTTTTTCACAGAAGATAGTCAAGAAGAAGTCGATTTTGATACTTATGAAATCATAGAATACAATGATGATTGCCTAACCATCGAGCATACTTGGGATATTTTTCAAAAAAATGACATAGCAATTCGTGAAGATTTCGAACTCATAACTGAAGGCAGAACATCGCAACAAATTCCTAAAAGCGTCAATGTGATTTCGCCCGAAAATATATTTATTGAGGAAGGAGCAAAGCTAGAATTTGTAACATTAAATGCGGCTACAGGACCAATTTATATAGGTAATAATTCCGAAATAATGGAAGGTTCCGTGATTCGTGGGCCATTTGCTTTGTGTGAGTCGGGAAGAGTGAAATTAGCTTCAAAAGTTTATGGTGCAACAACTGTTGGGCCACATTCTGTAATTGGTGGAGAGGTTAATAATTCGGTTTTATTTAGTTATTCTAACAAAGGTCATGATGGATTTTTAGGAAATTCTGTTCTTGGCGAATGGTGTAATATTGGTGCAGACAGCAATAATTCTAACCTAAAAAACAACTACGAGGAAGTGAAATTATGGAGTTACGAAACCGAAAATTTCGCTAAAACTGGACTACAGTTTTGCGGACTCATGATGGGCGATCATAGCAAATGTGGTATCAATACTATGTTTAACACAGGAACCGTTATTGGTGTTTCTACAAACATTTTTGGTTCAGGTTTTCCTCGAAATTTTGTGCCGAGTTTTTCTTGGGGAGGTGCTTCTGGATTTACCACTTATTTGACTAGTAAAGCTTTTCAAACCGCTAAAATTGTAATGGCTCGCCGCCAAATTGACTTTTCTGATGAAGATGCTAAGATTTTAGAACATGTTTTTGAGGAAACTAAGAAATATAGAAAAGAATAATATAAGATATACTAAAACAACTTTAGTATTTTAAATTGATAACTCCTTAAATGTTTTATATTTTAAGGAGTTATTTTTCACTAGAAACCCAAGTAATAGCGGCTTCCATTTCATCATGTTTAAAACATTTGAACTCGCCAATCATGATTTTACTAAATAGTTCAGTAAAAGTTTTTATACCTTCCGTGTCAGTTACAATTGCGGCTCTGTTCCATTTTGAAAACACTTTTATGCCTAAAACCGCATCTTGTAACCAAGCACCAACGGTAAAATTTGATAATTCCGTATCAATTTGAAGAAGATAGTTTAATGTTTTATGCTTTTCTACAAAAGCTTCAACTATTGGTATTACAACAGATTTAAAATCATCTGCATTAACTGAGCCAACTGCTTTAAATCCCACAAATTTTTTTCCTTCGTTTGCTATTTCAACTATCATAATTTTAATTTTAGATCATTTAAAAATGTCAAAGTTCACTATTATTGCTATAAAAAAATTACATAATTATCTATATTATTTACATCATTCTTCTAATCATCTTGATAAAATTTTGCAAATGAATTTTTCATTACACATGGTTTTAATAAAATAGTTATTTCTTGTGATAATCTTTTTTATAATTTACCTAAATTTGCACTCTCAATTTTTTTGACAACGATTTCATTAATTGAGCTATCTTATGGAAAATAGAAAAAAAGTAGCATTCTACACTTTAGGTTGTAAATTAAATTTCTCTGAAACTTCAACCATTGCAAGAAATTTTCAAGACGAAGGTTTCGATCGTGTCGACTTTGAAGAAGTTGCTGATATGTATGTTATCAATACTTGTTCGGTAACCGAAAATGCCGACAAACAATTCAAGCAAATAGTAAAAAAAGCAATGAAACTGAACGACAAAGCATTTGTTGCTGCTGTTGGTTGTTACGCTCAATTAAAACCCGAAGAATTAGCAGCTGTAGATGGTGTAGATTTAGTTCTTGGTGCTACCGAAAAATTTAAAATCACCGATTATATAAACGATTTGTCCAAAAATGATATGGGTGAAATTCATTCTTGCGAGATTGAAGAAGCCGATTTCTACGTAGGAAGCTACTCGATTGGCGACAGAACCCGTGCTTTTTTGAAGGTTCAAGATGGTTGCGATTACAAGTGTACTTATTGCACAATTCCGTTAGCACGCGGAATTTCTAGAAGTGATGCCTTAGAAAACGTATTGAAAAATGCTTCTGATATTTCTAAACAAGGAATCAAAGAAATAGTTTTAACAGGTGTAAATATTGGCGATTACGGAAAAGGCGAATTTGGAAACAAAAAACACGAACATACTTTTCTTGATTTAGTAAAAGCTTTAGATGAAGTAGAAGGAATCGAAAGATTGAGAATTTCCTCTATCGAACCAAATCTTCTAAAAAACGAAACCATCGATTTTGTTTCAAAAAGCCGAACATTTGTACCGCATTTTCATATTCCGTTGCAATCAGGAAGCAACGAGATTTTAGGTAAAATGAAGCGTCGTTACCAACGCGAAGTTTATACAGATAGAGTTGCCAATATTCGTCAAGTTATGCCTTACGCTTGTATTGGTGTCGATGTGATTGTTGGATTTCCGGGCGAAACTGACGAACATTTCCTAGAATCCTATAATTTCTTGAACGAAATGGATATTTCTTATTTGCACGTTTTCACCTATTCCGAAAGAGATAATACTGAGGCAGCAACGATGGAAGGCGTTGTTCCAATGAATGTTAGAAACAAAAGAAGTAAAATGTTGCGTGGACTTTCTGTTAAAAAACGTCGTGCTTTTTACGAAAACCAATTAGGTACTAACAGAACGGTTCTTTTTGAAAGTGAAAACAAAGAAGGCTACATTCACGGATTTACAGAAAATTATGTCAAAGTAAAAACACCTTGGAATCCAGAATTAATAAATACACTACACGAAATAAATCTAACAAAAATTGATGAAGACGGAAGCGTAAGAATGGAATTTTGTTAATGTTTTTAGCTATACATTATTAATATAAAAAAAAGTAGGATAATTTGTTAAGTTATCCTACTTTTTTATATTAATGATTTATTTAAGCCTAGTTTTTAATAATTCTATTTACTCCTATTCCTTCTTCAGAAGTAATTTTGAAAAGATACGTACCATTGCTTAAGTTGCTAATGTCAATTTCAGTAGTGTTTTCATTTAGTTTATTAATGCTAACCAATCTTCCAACAGAATCCATTATTTCTAAATTAGCAGAACTTAATGATTTGTAGCTGACTGTAACAATACTTTGAGCTGGATTAGGATACATACTTATTTTTGAATTAATTGAAAATGTAGTATTTGCTAACACACCATAACCTGCTATAACTGCTAATTTTTTTACAGTACCACCACATGGGTCCCCAAAAACAGTATTTGTAGCAGCAATAGTGAAAGAGTTTTTTCCTAGTGCTAATGCTTCAACTTGAGATCTGCTAGTGTTAGAATGACAACCTGAAATCACTAAATTATTTGAAGCACATGTACCAGTCGGTGTTCCATAACTAGCAAAATTTATTGAAGTTATTACTTGTCCAACAGGAGCTGTTAAAGTTAAATTTTGACCCTCATTTACGATTCCACAAATAGTTTGTGCGTTTGTGGTAATAGAAATAATAAAAGAAAGGATAATTAAAGAATAATTTTTTTTCATTTTGAAGTTTTTTTATTTTGGGTGCAAAATTAATTTTTTAAATCTAAAATAAGTATTTTCTTATGTTAATAAATTATTAATATTTATAATGAAAACGAATTTTAGTAATTCTAAAAACGGTTTCGCCATATTGTTCTAAAAACTCGAATTTATTTCTTCCAGGTTCTTCTAAACTAATAATATTTTTAGCAGAAATTTCGAAGTACATTTTTTCTCCTTCAAACATAAATCGTTCGCCATTATTTCGGTAAGCCGAACGGATGAGTGTAAATTCGGATAAATTCCAGGTTATAAAATCGTGATTGTCTATTTCTGAATTTGAATACAAACCTTCGGTAATTTCGGTTTTACAACCATAATACTTTTCGATATTTTCGAAAAATTGAATTATTTTCTGGTTTGTTTCTTCTGAAGTCATATCGTAAAGATATAATTTTTTGCAAAAAAAACCGTCTCAAATTTCGAAACGGTTTCTGTTATAATTTATAGTCTAATTCCCGGAGGAAGTAATTCTTTATAAACTGGGTTTTTCTTAAAAAACAATACAATTTTGGGCAAAATAGGAACTACTTTTAGTTTTCTTTCTATGGCAATTGCCATGATGTTTTTTAATAAATCGGAAATAAAATCCTCATCGGTAAAATTTTCAGGAACATTCAAACGAGTTAAAAATATCTTCTTTTCTTGAAAAGAATATTCAACAGAAATTAATTGCCCATTCAATGTGGTCTCAAATTGTCGAGAAAACGTATTGTCTTTAATTTCCATATTTTTTCAAAAAATAATATTGACTATACATACAAGTCAATCAAAATGAATTATTTTTATACAAAAATAGGGAAAATAAACCGTTTTTGCTAAATTAATGTTAAAATGAGTAAAATTCACATATACTTTATGCCAGGTTTGGCAGCGAGTTCTTCTATATTCGAAAAAATAAAATTACCTGAAGATATTTTCGAAATTCATTTGCTGGATTGGATAATGCCAAAAAAACTAGAGTCGTTAAAGGAATATGCTGAGCGTATGTCTAAACTTATAAAACATGACAAGGCAGTTTTAATTGGTGTTTCTTTTGGTGGAATTTTAGTTCAGGAAATGGCCCAGTTTTTAGATCTCAGAAAATTAATAATTATTTCGAGTGTAAAATCTAATAAAGAATTGCCAAGTCGAATGAAAATTGCCAAAACCACCAAAGCATATAAACTAATCCCGACAAGTTTACTTTCAAATGTTGAAGCACTTACAAAATATGCTTTTGGAACAATGATTAAGGAAAGATTGAAGATGTATAAAAAATATCTCACGATGCATGATAAAGACTATTTAGATTGGGCTATAGAACAAGTTGTGTGTTGGGAAAGAATAATTGTAGATGAAAATGTAGTTCATATTCACGGAGATAACGACAGTGTTTTTCCTGTTCAAAATATTAAAAACTGTATCAATGTAAAATTAGGAACGCATATTATGATTATTAATAGATACAAGTGGTTTAACGAGAATTTGCCGGATATAATTCTGAAATAAAACATTAATTTATACTTTTACGTCTTACACACTAAATATGAAAATAATAAAAAATATAGTAATTGTTTTTGCAATTATTCTTGGAAGCGGATTTTTAATTTTTGCGACAACATACAATAGAAATTCAAATATTGCGACAACTAATTTTCCAAAAGAAATAGATTTTGCTGGCGAAAAAACGCCATTACAAATTTATGATGTTCGTGAGCGAATGGATAGAGAATTGTTGATAAATGAAAACCTACATTCATCAACCATATTAATCATAAAAAGAGCTAATAAGTTTTTTCCTATTATCGAACCCATTTTAGCCAAGTATAATGTTCCAGATGATTTCAAATATTTAGCAGTTATAGAAAGTTCATTAATTACTGCATCAGTTTCAAAAGCTGGAGCTAGTGGGATATGGCAATTTATGAAACAAACCGCTGTCGAAAAAGGTATGGAAGTTTCAGAAACTGTCGATGAACGATACCATCTCGAAAAATCTACCGAAGCAGCTTGTAAATACTTGCTTACTGCAAAAGAAAAATTTGGTTCTTGGACACTTGCTGCAGCGTCATATAATGGCGGAATGGCTGGTGTTTCTAAACAAATAGAATTTCAAGAAGTTAATAATTACTATGATTTATTACTAAATGAGGAAACCTCCAGATATGTTTTCAGAATTTTGGCATTAAAAGAGATTATGAAAAACCCAGTTTTATACGGCTTTAATATTCAAAAAGAAGAATTATATACTAATCTTCCTATTCGAAAAATTGAAGTTGATAGTACAATTTCTAATCTGTCAACTTTTGCGAAAGCGCAAGGAATTAATTATAAAATTTTAAAATACCACAATCCTTGGTTGCGTGATAAAAAATTAGATAATCCTACAAAAAAGAAATACCAAATCGAAATTCCTATCGAAGGTTATAACTAATTTTAAATATAAATAACATAAAAAAGTACGCTAACAAGAGCGTACTTTTTCTATAAATAAGTAGAAGTTTTCTAATTTGTAGATAATTGTTCTTTCGAGATGTTTTTCTCAATAAGCAAACTACCTAAACCATCTCTAAAATTATTATAGTTCATGGTATAAGCTTTTACATAAGTGCTTTTATTGCTTGGTTGAGCACCACCACGCTTTATATTTATTACTTTCAAGTTCTCATCTAAAAAATAAGAAGTAGGAAAACCTAAAGGATGTTTCAAATTAGCAACTATGCTTGCGTCATTTTTGTATGATTCGTTAGCATAACAAACACTAATGTTGTGATTAAATTTTCTAGCTATTTGTTTAACGTTATGTTTTTTGTCCCAAAAAAGAATAACAAACTGAACATCTTTAGCATATTTTTGGGCTAATTTATTTAGTGCAGGAATTTCCCCTTTACTAGGAATGCACCAAGAAGCATGAGTCAAAATAAATAATGGTTTTTTGAATTCGCTTAGTTTTATTTTTCTTTTCTCAAAACCCTTAAGAGTATAATCTTCAAAACGAGTTCCTATTAAATGATTTGAAACTAAAGAATCAAATAAAATTTGACCTTTTTCTGAATCTTTATTTTCAAAAGCAAGATTGCTTTCAAGATTATATTTCTTAATATTATTTTTTATAACATAATTAAAACTGTTAGGGTCATCCTGGCAATTTGCTGAGAAGATAAAAAGAAAAATTACTAAGAATGTATAAATTGTTTTCATGACAAAATTAATTGATTAGTATAAAGGTAAATAACTTATATTTTGGTAATCAATATAATCGTTGAAGCGTTGAAAATACTCGTTTATATGCGTACATATAAAAAAAAATCACGCTAAAAAGCGTGATTTTAAACATTTTTATTACAATTTAAATCTTTTTCATCTGATCTTTCATCATTTTTACTTGGTCTTTCAACATGTTTTGTTTGTCTAATTTTTTAACCTCAGTAAGCAAATTAGTAGCTTCAATTTTACGTCTTCTGCTTAAAGCAATTCCTGCCAAATTTAGTTTTGCAAGCGCTAAATCCTGATCCATATTTAAACCCAAACTAATTGCTTTCTTAAAATATTTCTCCGCCTGAATCAAATTTGTTTGCGAAAGCATCAAACCGTGTAAATAATTAAAATAACCTTGTTGTTTTTGTACCAAGGCCGTTTCTGGATTTTTAATTTTATTTAACCAGTTTTGTGCACCTACAAAATCTTGTTTTCTTAATTTTAAAAAGGCTAAAAGAATAAATTCGTTTTTAAAATATAAGAAAATAGGGATTGCAGATAATAAAATAAGGAAAATACCATTTCCAATATTCCCTTCGGTAAATTGCCAAATCCCAGTAAATATAATGAGAGATGCTATTACAAGCTTAATATTTCTATGAAACATAATAGTGTTTTTATAATGAATGGCAAATATAGTAAAAGAATTAAAATATTTTTATAAAACCACTTGCAAGAAAAAAAAATCATTGTATATTTGCACTCGGTTTGAAAGAAACCTACAACAAGATATTTATACAAGAATTTAAAGATACACAAAATGAGCAAAAGAACGTTCCAACCATCGAAAAGAAAAAGAAGAAACAAACACGGATTCATGGACAGAATGGCTTCTGCAAATGGAAGAAAAGTTTTAGCTCGTCGTCGTGCTAAAGGAAGACATAAATTGACTGTTTCTTGCGAACCAAGACACAAAAAATAATGATTTAATTATCATATATAAAGCCGTTACTTTTATTAGTAGCGGCTTTTTTTTAAACCTGTTCATAAATATTAATAAATCTTTGAAGCTATTTCCCGCTATTCACTTCAATTTTTTTATTTTTAAAGAAAAAATAAAAAGGATTTACATTTTTATCGGGGCTATAACACACAACTAACTACAACAAACAATGCCAAAAGACAATTCAATTAAATCGGTTTTAATTATAGGCTCAGGACCAATCGTAATCGGGCAAGCCTGTGAGTTTGATTACGCAGGATCACAATCAGCACGTTCTATTCGTGAAGAAGGAATCGAAGTAATTCTTATCAATTCCAATCCAGCAACTATTATGACCGATCCAAGTATGGCGGATCATGTTTATTTGTTGCCACTTACTACCAAATCTATAATTCAAATCCTAAAAGAGCACCCGCAAATTGATGCAGTTTTACCGACAATGGGTGGACAAACAGCTTTAAATCTTTGTTTGGAAGCTGACGAAAAAGGAATCTGGAAAGACTTTGGCGTAAAAATGATTGGTGTAGACGTTAAAGCTATCAATATCACAGAAGATAGGGAGCAATTTAAACAACTTCTAAGTAAAATAGGAGTTCCTTCTGCTCCTGCAGAAATTTGCACTTCTTATCTTAGAGGAAAAGAAATTGCACAAGAATTCGGTTTTCCGTTAGTAATTCGTCCTTCATTTACTTTAGGAGGAACAGGAGCTGCTGTTGTTTATAAAAAAGAGGATTTCGACGAAAAACTAACTTACGGATTAGAAATGTCACCCATTCACGAAGTGCTTATCGACAAAGCATTAATGGGTTGGAAAGAATACGAATTAGAATTACTTCGTGACAAAAATGACAATGTAGTTATTATTTGTACTATCGAGAATATGGACCCAATGGGGATTCATACTGGAGATTCTATTACAGTAGCGCCAGCGATGACTTTGTCAGACACAACTTTTCAAAAAATGCGAGATTATGCAATCTTGATGATGCGTAGTATCGGTAATTTTGCAGGAGGTTGTAACGTGCAATTTGCCGTTTCACCAGATGATAAAGAAGATATTGTAGCGATTGAAATAAATCCTCGTGTTTCACGTTCATCAGCATTAGCATCAAAAGCGACGGGTTATCCAATTGCTAAAATCGCTTCAAAATTGGCTTTGGGTTATAATCTTGATGAACTTCAAAATCAAATTACCAAATCGACTTCAGCTCTTTTTGAACCCACTTTAGATTATGTTATTGTAAAAATTCCACGATGGAACTTTGATAAATTTGAAGGAGCCGACAGAACTTTGGGAATTCAAATGAAATCGGTTGGAGAAGTTATGGGAATTGGACGTTCGTTTCAAGAAGCTTTGCATAAAGCAACGCAATCGCTTGAAATTAAACGAAATGGGTTAGGAGCAGACGGAAAAGGATACAAAAACTACGAACAAATTATCGATAAACTAACTCATGCCAGTTGGGATCGTGTTTTTGTAATTTATGATGCGATTGCGATGGGAATTCCGTTGTCACGTATTCACGAAATCACAAAAATAGACATGTGGTTTTTGAAACAATATGAAGAATTATACAGTTTAGAAAAAGAAATTTCTAAATATAAAATTGATACTTTACCTAGAGATTTATTACTAGAATCTAAACAAAAAGGTTTTGCCGACAGACAAATTGCTCACATGATGGGTTGTTTGGAAAGTCAAGTTTACACTTTGCGTGAAGAACAAAATATTAACAGAGTTTATAAGTTAGTGGATACTTGTGCTGCCGAATTCAAAGCATTAACACCTTATTATTACTCTACTTTTGAAGCAGAAATAGAAACTGCAACTGGCGAAAAATACGTTCACAACGAAAGTATAGTAACTAATAAAAAGAAAGTAGTGGTTTTAGGTTCTGGACCAAATAGAATTGGACAAGGAATTGAGTTCGATTATTCTTGTGTGCATGGTGTTTTGGCTGCAAAGGAATGTGGTTACGAAACCATTATGATTAACTGTAATCCAGAAACGGTTTCGACCGATTTCGATACAGCCGATAAATTGTATTTCGAACCTGTTTTTTGGGAACATATTTACGATATTATTCGTCATGAAAAACCAGAAGGAGTTATTGTACAATTAGGAGGTCAAACAGCATTGAAACTTGCTGAAAAATTATCTAAATACGGAATTAAAATTCTGGGAACTTCGTTCGACGCTTTAGATTTAGCCGAAGATAGAGGACGTTTCTCCGAATTATTAACGGAGCTTCAAATACCGTTTCCACAATTTGGAATTGCAGAAAATGCAGACCAAGCAAGTGCTTTAGCTGATGTTTTAGATTTTCCATTACTCGTTCGACCATCTTATGTTTTAGGAGGACAAGGAATGAAAATCGTCATCAACAAACAAGAACTCGAAGAGCACGTTATCGATTTATTAAAAAACATTCCAGGAAATAAATTACTACTGGATCATTATCTTGATGGAGCAATCGAAGCTGAAGCCGATGCTATTTGCGACGGAGAGAATGTGTACATTATAGGAATCATGGAGCACATAGAGCCTTGTGGAATCCACTCAGGCGATTCGAATGCGACTTTGCCACCATTTAATTTAGGCGAATTTGTCATGCAACAAATAAAAGACCATACGAAGAAAATTGCTGTGGCCCTCAGAACTGTTGGGTTAATAAATATACAATTTGCCATAAAAGATGACACAGTTTATATTATTGAAGCCAATCCTAGAGCTTCGAGAACGGTTCCGTTTATCGCAAAAGCCTATGGCGAACCTTATGTGAATTATGCAACAAAAGTTATGTTAGGCCATAATAAGGTTACAGACTTTACATTCGACCCGCAACTAAAAGGATATGCAATTAAGCAACCCGTTTTCTCTTTCAGTAAATTTCAAAATGTAAACAAAGCTCTTGGTCCAGAAATGAAATCTACTGGCGAAAGCATTTTATTTATAGATGATTTAAAAGACGATCAGTTTTATGAGTTATACTCGAGAAGGAAAATGTATTTGAGTAAATAATTTAAAAGCCCTATTTGGGCTTTTTTTATGAAATAAAATGGTTTAAATTTACTTTATGAAAGTATTTAAAAAAGAAAAAAAAAATATAAAAACAGACAATCAAACTGGTTTTGGAACCAATGCGGCCAATTATGGCGGCCGATTTTTAGATAAAAATGGCGCTGCTAATATAGAAAAAAGAGGTTTGCCTTTTTTTGACCAGATTAGTTGGTTTCACACACTTTTGCGTTTGCCAGCATGGAAATTTCAAATGATAATCTTTGGAGTTTTTATTTTGATTAATTTTATTTTTGCTTCCATTTACTATTTCATTGGTGTCGAACACCTAAACGGCATTGTTGCTAGTTCTGAAATAGAAAAGTTTGCTCAGGCTTATTTTTTTAGTGCACAAACTTTTACAACTGTAGGATATGGACATATAAGTCCTCAAGGATTTTTAACGAGTGCTATTGCGGCAACAGAAGCATTGTCGGGGCTTTTGGGTTTTGCATTAGCAACAGGTTTGTTATACGGACGATTTAGTAAACCCAAAGCACATCTGAAATTTTCAGAAAATGCTATAATTGCTCCTTTTCAAGGGGGGAAAGCATTAATGATTCGTGTTGCTTCCTACAAAAATACAAATTTGACTGATGCTGAAGCAAAACTAACATTAGCCATGACGGTTGAAGAAAATGGAGTAAATGTAAATCGATTTTTCCCTTTAGATTTAGAATATAATACAATAAATGCATTAACATTAAGCTGGACATTAGTGCATCATATTACAGAAGAAAGTCCGTTGTACGAATATACTAAAGAAGATTTCGCTAATGAAAAAGGCGAAATTTTAGTATTCTTAAAAGCTTTTGACGAAATGTTTAGTAATACAGTAGCAATTAGGACCTCTTATATTTTTAAGGAAATTGTATATGGAGCGAAGTTCCTACAAATGTTTGAACATAGTAATGACAACACAAAAACAGTTATTCATATAGATAAACTGAATTTACACGAACGAATTGAGATATAATTTTATAGCAAATTATAATCTAAACTAACTTCTACTTTTTTAGAAACTTTATTACTAATTAGAAAAGGCAAATCGATATTAAAATCATCGGTGTTTAAAATGAAATTGGATATGATACTGGTCGTATTCTCGTTTTTATAAATCTTTGCAAGAACTGAAATGTTTTTAGATTTACCATGTAATTCTATTGTGCCATTTATAATAAATTCTTGTTTTTGATTTGTTAGTTTCGATATGTCGAAATTTTCAATTTTTCCTTTAAAAATGGCTTTCGGATATTTATCACTCTCAATATAATTTTCATTAAAATGTTCTTGCATCAAAGCCGATTTAAACTTAAAACTTTTTATCATAGACACACTAGCAATTTCTCCCGTTTTTGTGTTTAGTACACAAGCCGAAAGTTTATTGGTTGCTTTAACTTCCTCAAACGAAGGTATTGAGGCTTCAAAAGTAATTTGACCAGTTTTTGTTAGTATTTTATCTTGAGCAATTGCAAAATAGCTCATGAGGATTAGGGCAAATAAGATAAGTCTTTTTTTCATTAGTTTACAAATCCATCAGTTTGCCATTTTATAATTTTGTCGATAGTTGCTTGTGGGAGTCTATTTCCTGCATCTGGCATCATTCCTCCCGAACCTTGGGCTCTAGAAATTCTATCAATTAAACCTCCTGTAAGAATTGCATTTTTTACATCATCGTAGGTCGTAAGTTGCATTGGAGCACCATTTACTGGCGGAGACGCATGACAACTTAAGCAATTACTGTTTATGATTGAAGCAATGTCTGAACTATACTTAATAGTCACTGCATTATTTGTTGGTGTTACAAGATCCGAAGTACTATCGTTGCTACAAGACGATAAGGTTATTAAAATAGCTGTTGTAAAAAGAAGCTTTATATTCATAATAATTAAAAGATAAGTTAAACAATTCGTTTTTTTTTGTTAAATTTATAAATAAACATTTATAAGATAACAAAACATTTGTTAAATTTGATAAATATAATTTTAGAAAATGAAATCTCTTTTAAAAATAACTTTTTTAAGTATTGTTTTGATGGCATTTTCATCAAGTGGATTCTCGCAAAATAATGTTTTTAATATTGCACGTTTAGGAAATATTGAAGAGTTGAAGATTTTAGTAAATAAAGACTCAGAGGTAATAAATACTAAAAATGAAAATGGTTTTACACCCCTAATATTAGCTTGTTACAAAGGAAATGTGGCAGTAGCAAAATTCTTAATAGAAAACAGCAAAACTATCGACACTTCTAGTGATATGGGAACGCCTCTTATGGCAGCCACTTATAAAGGACAAGTTGAATTGGTGCAATTATTATTAGAAAATAATGCGAATCCTAATATTGCCGATAGTAATGGAACGACTCCACTTATATATGCTGCTATGTTCGGGAATACTAATATTATGAGTTTATTATTAAAATATAAAGCAGACAAGACACACAAAGACAAAGACGGTAAAACTGCTTTTGAGTTTGCTGTGTTTTCAGGAAATCAAGAAATTATAAACCAACTTAAAAACTAAAAAGATGAAAAAAATTACTTTATTATTATTATTATTTGTAGGAGTTAGCTCTTTTGGACAGTTTACAACAGGGGTTGTTAATTTAACTGGAACAGGAACTTTGAAAATAGATACAAATGCTACAACAGCAACAATGACACTAACAGGTTCTAATACTAGATGGTTAGGAATAGGTTTTGGAGGAAGCACGATGTCAACGGTAACTGATATGTTTATCTGGAATTCAACAGCAAATAGAGATTATACTCCATCAGGAGGTCAATCAACTCCTTCGGCAGATGCATCACAAAGTTGGACAATTGTTTCAGATAATGTGGCAGGTGCTACAAGAACTGTTGTTGCCACTAGACCTTTAGTGTCTTCTGGAGATTTTACTTTTTTAAATAATACTTCAAGCATAAATATAATTTACAATCAAGGTACTTCTGTTGCTTTAGCTTATCATGGAAACAACCCTACTGAACGTGGTTTTTTAACTCTAACTAGAACTGCTTTAGGACTCGAAGACTTTTCTCTAAATGCGACTCAAATTTATCCAAATCCTTCAAACGGAGATTTTATGATAAAAACTAAAACAGGATTAGATAAAATAAATGTGTATTCGCAAGTTGGTGTTTTTGTAAAAACAATTATGGTAAATAATTTAGATGCTGTTGAGGTTACTATTAAAGGTTTGTCATCAGGTGTTTACCTAATAGAATTATTAAACGCAAATGACAAATCTTGGAAAAAAATTATTGTAAATTAAGAAATAGATCTATGAAATATATACTTTTATTAATGTTACTTGCTTTTTCACAAATAATTTTTGCACAAGACGATTTACTTTCACAAATAGATTCGACAGAAACGAATCAGAAAGTAACATCTGCGTTTAAAGCGATGAAAATCGTAAACCTAGAATCGACTAAATTGCTTGGAAAAAAAGAACTGTATCTCGTTATTGCACATCGTTTTGGTTCTGTACAAGATGGATTTAAAGGTTTTTTCGGGTTAGATAATGCCGTCACTCAAATTAAATTTGTTTATGGTATTTCGGACAAAATAGCATTATCTGCGGGAAGAAGTGAACAAGCTTATGATTTTTCAGTAAAATATTTATTAAAATCTCAAGTTGAAGATGGTTTCCCGTTTACAATTGTTGGTTTTAATAGTTTAGCATCTAATAACTTATTGAAACAATCAATTTATCCCAAAATGAAGTTTAATGACAGAATGGTTTATGTAAATCAGTTACTAGTTTCAAGAAAGTTTTCCGATAAGTTATCGTTAGAAATAGCTCCTACTTATTTTCATGAAAACTTTGTGGTAGATGATTCGCAAGATAATAGCCAGTTTGCGTTAGGTTTTGGTGGTCGATACAAACTATCGAAACGTGTTTCCTTAAATATGGATTATGCAGCCCATCTAAACAGAACATCAACATCTATATATAACAATCCGCTTTCAGTTGGTGTCGACATCGAAACCGGTGGACACGTATTTCAGATGCATTTTACCAATTCGCAAGGAATACATGAAGCAGGATATTTAGGAAATACAACTGGAGATTGGAGTAAAGGAGATGTTTTTTTTGGATTTAATTTAGTCAGAGTTTTTTAAGAAATAGGAACCTGAACATTATAGTTTTTTAAATTTGATATAGCTTCTTCAGATTTGAAATCGAAAATTTCCTCATGTTCTTGTTTTTCTTTTCTAACTGCAATCATTTTTATACAATTATAAAAACGACGTATTTCGTCATGATTTGATAAAATGAGTCCTGGAACTAATACATTTTTTCCTTCAGTATCTTTAGAAACCATCGTAAAATAACTAGAATTACAGTGTTTGATAACTCCAGTTCTAATATTTTCTGCTTCTACTCGAATACCAATAATCATCGAGCTTTTGCCCACATAATTCACGCAGGCTTTCATAGTTACTAGTTCGCCAACTTCTATAGGATTCAGGAAATCAACCGTATCTACCGAAGCAGTTACACAATAATTGCCTGAGAATTTTGAGGCACAAGCAAACGCAATCTGATCTAATAAAGACAAAATATAACCACCATGTATTTTTCCCGAAAAATTAGTATGCGAAGGCAACATCAGTTCAGAAATGGTAACTTTTGATGCTTTTACGGTTTTGAAAACAGTATTCATATTTATCTATTAAGATGTGGAGATTTCTCTTTTTGAACATCGGTTACAAAATATTTTGTATCACCCCACCAAGGAAAAGTCTTGTAACGTTCTACATATGTCACTTTTACATACTGACCTTGCATGTTTTTCATTTCTTCAATAACCTTTGTGTCTTTATCTAAAACAGAAAAAGTAAAAATTTTAGCTCCCGAAATACCTTGACTTAATTCGCCTTCATAGGTTTTAAAAATCATTCCTTTACTACTTATTTTTATTAACTCACCAGAACGAACGCCTTCGCTATAAGTTGCATAATATAAAAAAGTAAAGTAACCAGTAATTCCTAAAATGATGGTTGTAATTAAGATAAAAAGGATTTTTCGTAACATAATATTTAGTTTAAAAGATTGTTTTCGTTTGTTTCGGCTCTATTTATAATACTTTCAGGTAAAGCTTTTTTTGCTTTAGCGCCCATTTTCTTTAGTTTTTCGACACTAGTAATCAGGTTTCCTTTTCCTTCTACAAGTTTATTCATCGCACCCGAATATTCTATTTTACTTTCGTCAATTTTCTTTCCAATTTTTATTAAATCAGTTACAAAACCTTCAAATTTATCATATAAAGCACCAGCTTGTCGTGCAATTTCCATCGCATTTTCTTGCTGTTTTTGGTTTGCCCACATACTATCAATAGTACGCAATGTAGCTAATAATGTTGATGGTGTAACAATCACAATATTTTTCTCGAAAGCCTTATTGTATAAGGTTGTATCTTCGTTTAGTGCCAATGCAAAAGCAGGTTCCATTGGGATAAATAAAAGCACAAAATCGGGACTTTCTATCTGATATAAATCATGGTAATTTTTGTCGCCTAATTGTTCTACATGACGTTTTATAGCCAGTACATGATCTTTTAAATGTTGCGTTTTTAAATCGTCATTATCTTCATTTATATACCGTTCGTAAGCAGTTAAAGTCACTTTCGAATCGACAATCATTTTCTTACCATCTGGTAAATTAATCACAACATCTGGGAAAACACGATTGCCTTCGGCAGTTGTAAAACTTTGTTGCACTTCGTATTCACGACCTTTTTCTAATCCTGATTTTTCCAGCACACGTTCTAAGACTAATTCTCCCCAATTCCCTTGCATTTTGCTATCGCCTTTTAAGGCTTTAGTAAGGTTTAAAGTTTCTTTACTCATTTGCGCATTCATTTCACTTAAGCCTAATATTTGCTGACGTAAAGCAGCATGATAGTCGATACTTTCTTTGTGTGTATCTTCTACTTTTTTCTCAAAATGAAGAATTTTATCTTGCAAAGGCGAAAGAATATTTTTCATATTCTCCTTATTTTGCTCAGTAAATTTGTTGGTTTTTTCTTCTAGAATTTTATTAGCCAAATTCTCAAATTCTTTGGTAAATTTTTCTTGCAATTGCTCGACTTCTTGTTTTTGGTCTTTATTTTTTTCTAAAAGAGAATCGAAATCGGCTTCTTTTTTTGCAAGTTGAATGTTTGCAACTTCTTTTTCGGTACGAATTTGTTCTTTTTCTGTATTAATTTGAAGTAAATTTTTCTCAAAAGAAATCTTCTCGATTTGAGATTGTTCTTTTAACGCATTTAATTTTTCTTCTAAAATATTTTTTTCAGATTGAGATTTTGCTGAAAAAATAATTTTTCCAATGAAAACTCCAATGGAGAGTGCAGTTATAAATGTAATAAGTACTAAAATAGATGAATTCATTAATTAATGATTTGTTGTAAAGTTAATAAATAAATTTAGGTTTATTTTATAAGAATGTGCTGTCGGGTGAATTTTAATTTAAAAAACTACTGAAATCTTAGTGCCTTCATTAACTATACTGTTTATGTTTAATTTGCAATTTAGTTTTTCGCAGACATTCATTACTAGTTGTAAACCTATGCCAAAACCAACTTCGTTTTCGGTTCCGTTTTCTGACGAATAGTTTTTTCTTAAAATTGAGGCTATTTTATCGTCGGACATTCCAACACCATTATCAGTAATACTAATTTTGTTTTTTAACGTTTTAACAGTAATAATACCATTTTCTGGAGTGAATTTGATTGCGTTAGGTATAATATTTCTAATAATTATTGTTACTAATTCAGGATCTGAATTTGCTTCAAACTTTTTATCTAAATTGAGATTGAATGTAATTTTTTTGTTATTAATTATAGTTTTATATACCTCAATAATTGGTGTTATTATATTTTTGATATTTGTAACTTCATTTTTTGTTTGTATTTCTTCAAAATTTAATTTAGCCCAATTTAAGGTATTGTCTAAAAGCCCTAATGTTTCGGTTGATCCTTCGTTGATGGCTTCTACCATTTCTAGAAATTCTGATTCGGTTATATCGCCAGATTTAAAAAGAGATGATAATGACATTAAATTTGCAATGGGTGTTTTTAAGTCATGACCAATAATAGATAAAATTTTATCATTATTTTTGTTTATTCTTTTTAGTTCGGCTTGAAATTGTATTTCTTTATCAATATCTACCAGAAGTACAATGTTTATATCGTTTATTACTGTCGATTTAATTTCGTACCAGTTTTTTTTGTTGTCTTTTCTTGTAATATGTGCCTTCATTTTTACATACTCGTTTTCTTTTTTTTCTGTTGCTTTTTTTGTCCATTCGGCAATTACTTCGTTTTTATATTTTTCATCTGGATAAGCATTTGTGAACCATTCGTCTATCGTAGGGATATCTTTTAAATCGTAACCAATTTCGTCAATAAAAATATCATTCAAAAAAACATTAATAATTTTGTTTTCTCTATTTTCAGAAATGATTAATGGGTATGGAGAAAAATCTGCAAATTTTTGTAATTCAATTTTTTTGGTATTAAAATCATTATTAGGTAACTGTTTTAATTTTTGAGACTTTACGGTGTTTTCGAAATTCATCATCCAAACATTCATATCGTCCTGTTTTGGAATGTTAAACTTTTTTCTAATCCTATATTTTCTAGATTCTATTGCTCTAACAGACGATTTTGTGCAATTTGCTATTTCTTTTGTCGAATAATTTAGTTTTAAATAAGCACACAATTCTAAATCTCTTTGTGTTAAATCTGGACATTTTTGTAATAATTTTTCACAATAGAAAGAATATAAAATTTCAAATTTCACAAAGAAATTTTTATCTCCTTTTACGGCTAAATCAGTGAGTGTTTTTAAATCGGATTCACCAACTATTTTTCTGCTTTCAAGAAATTCAAGTTTTGTATTGATAACATTTGTTTTGTGCATATATTTCAACAGCAATTGTTGTTTTATATGTATCAGATAGGAATAATAAATGGTGCAAATACATATGCCAAATACTGTAAACTTGAACAAAGTCTTTTTTATCTCAGGAGTGTATATATCACATTGAAACAATGAAAAGTCAGTTATAAATAATAGTAAAATTTCTAAATAAAGGACTGTTAGCACAATGATAATTTCTCTCTTATCATTTTCATAGTTAAAAAATAGCGATATGAATAATAAATAACTAAAATAATACAGAAATAGTCCAGATTCATAACCACATTGAGATGAAAAATAAAAATTCACTAAACTTAATGAAACAAATACAAGTACTTGTTTTTTAGTATTATGCCTATCTTTTACACGTGTTAGTAATAAAAGTGAAATAAATACAAATAAATTTATTAAACAGCTAACATATATATGATGATATAAATCAAACAGAAAATAGCAAAAAAACATAGCAGCATTAAAAACTAAGTTTTTTACTATGATTTTACTTTTTTCTTCTAAATATTCTTTGCTTCTAGTGTTATTGGGCATTTATTGCTAATTATATATTTATTCTAATTTTTATTGAAAACTTTACAGCGACTTTTATGTATCGCATTTTTAAATATTTCAGGCTAATTTACAATGAAGGCAAAGTAATAGAAAATATTTGATTCCAATATACAAAAACCAGTCCAAAAAAAATCGGGTTTGCTTTTAGTTTTTGACAATAATATTCAAAATGATATAATAAAGCTCAAAAAATAATTTAGTGTAATTTTTAGAAATAAATTTAACAACATACTTTTTATTTTTATAAAAAAAACGTATTTATTTTAACTTTAGTAAACCATTAAAAATCAGTAGGTTTTAAATTAAATTCTCTCTTAAGTATATTTGCGTAAGTTAAAAAAACAGGCTTTTTATGATTTGACTTTACTTTTGTCAAAAATTAATGAGCAATAGATTACTCAAAATAAAATATTGCTTTTTATTAAAATATCCCACAAATATTAAAACTAATGACCATGACTAAATTTTTATTTTGCTTTCTGTTTTTGTGTATAACAAATTTGTATGCACAAGTTGGTATAAACACAACTAGTCCAAACGAATCTTCAATGTTAGATGTTTTTTCTGCAAACAAAGGATTGCTTTTGCCAAGAGTGCCACTGGTTGCAACAACTAATTTTTCGCCTTTGCTTTCGCATGTTGCAGGAATGACAATTTATAACACTGCAACAGCAGGAGATGTAACACCCGGAAGTTATTATAATAATGGTACAAAATGGATAAGAGTAGGTGATGCCTCAGTAAAAGATAATATATATGTTAATAATGGTACATTAACAGGAGATAGAATAGTAACTCAAAATACAAATAGATTATATTTTCAAGGACCTGCAAACGGAAATGAAATCTCTTTTGATTTAGGTGCTAGCGTTAATTTAAAAGTTGGTACTTTAGGGACTAATACAAGTTCGTATTTAAGAGTAGAAGCGGGTACTTCAAATATAGATATATTTACTTTCAAAGGAAGTTATGCTTCACTTACATGCCAAGGAGAATCCCTATATATAGGTACAGGAACTGGAACAGCGAAAGATGTCCGATTGATGACAAATGGCTCTACTAGATTATTTGTTGCGCCTGCGGGTAATATAGGTATTGGTAATGTTAATCCAAAATCTATTTTGCAAGTCTCAGGAGGAGATGTTAATATTGATAGTATTGGTTCTGGGATTATATTAAAAAGTCCTGATAGCAGATGTTGGAGAATTACCGTAGATAATACAGGAGCATTAGTAAGGACTTTAATCACATGCCCATAATTGTAATTTTTTATAACTTTTTAAATTTTGTGAAATATTAGTTTTTAAAAATAGTTGCTTGAAATTGTTTTTTTTATGAATGGGATTGCTTCTTTGGGGAAAGAGCAGTCTCATTCTGTTTTTAGGAATATCTGAGACAATAAATTAAAATCACCAAACTAAATGTTATTTTTGCAAAATGACTATTCACCAACATTTCATTATTCACAAACCTTACGGATATTTATCTCAGTTTAAATATGAACTAAAACGAAAGAAAAAACTGTTAGGAGAATTACACGATTTTCCCGAAGGAATTATGGCTATTGGTCGATTAGACGAAGATTCAGAAGGCTTATTATTGCTGACAACAGATGGGAAAATGAGTGAAATAGTTCGTAGCAAAAAAGTCGAAAAAGAATATTATGTTCAAGTTGACGGTATTATTACGGAGGAAGGAATTCAAAAAATACAAAACGGAGTCGAAATAGGTTTCGATGGTGCAAAATATATGACCAAACCTTGCAAAGCTTTTATTGTTAATGAAGTACCTAACTTCGGAGAGCGAGGTAAGAAAATTCGTGACGATCGCCACGGGCCAACTTCTTGGGCTTCGATTGTGGTAACCGAAGGAAAATTTCGTCAGGTACGAAAAATGACTGCAGCTGTCGGTTTTCCTACCTTGCGATTGGTAAGAATTCGTATAGGAAATGTACATTTAAATAATTTACAAGTAGGAGAAGTTTTAGAAACAAGCGATTTCTCAAAAATCAATGACAATATCAAAAATCAATAAGAAATGTTGAATATAGTTTTAGTAGAACCAGAAATTCCTAATAATACGGGGAATATTGGCCGTTTGTGTGTAGGAACTGGAAATCGTTTGCATCTGATTCATCCGTTTGGTTTTGAGATTAATGATAAAAATTTGAAACGTTCTGGATTGGATTATTGGGTGCATTTAGATTGGAATCAATATCAAAACACACAAGAATGGATAGATCAAATTCCAGATAAATCTAGAGTATTCTTAATGTCTTCCCATGCTGAAAAATCTTATTATGAAGCCGAATTTCAGGAAGGGGATTGGTTGGTTTTTGGTAAGGAAAGTGTAGGACTAAGCAAAGAAATTTTAAACTTATTCGAAAATCATTTGACTATCCCTATGTCTGATAAGATTAGGAGTTATAACATTGCTAATTCGGTAGCATTTGTAGTAGGTGAGGCGAGAAGGCAGATTAATTTTAAATAATTATTTTCCAAAAATCTCATTAAAAAAATCTAACATCGCACGCCAAGAACGTTTATCCGCTTTTTCGTTATAAGCTACACCAGTACTTTTGTTATTTCCAGCGTCTTTATGTGTAAAAGCATGCACTGCATCGGCATAATAAACCATTTGCCAATCTGCTTTTGCGGTGCGCATTTCGTCTTGAAAAGATTTGATTTCTGAATCTGATACGAAAAAGTCATCAGCACCATGAAGTACTAAAACTTTAGTATTAATAGGGTCAATTACTCTCGAAGCGTCTTTGCCTAAACCACCATGAAAAGAAACCACGCCATTCACTTTAAAATTAGCTCTAACAGCTTCTAATGCTCCAGTTCCACCAAAACAGTATCCAATAATGGCAATTTTATCAGGATTTGCACCAGCTCTTATCAATTGGTCTAGCGCTAGTTGAATCCTTTTGTGATATTCTAAATAATTAGTTTTAAAATAACCAGCCAGTTGACCTGCTTCTTTTGTGTTTGTTGGTCTTTTGTCAACACCATAAATGTCAGCAACAAAAGTAATATATCCTAGTTTTGCTAATTCAGTAGCGTTGGTTTTTGCATTGGTTTCAATTCCCATCCAAGCGGGTAAAACCAAAACTCCAGCTTTATTTTTAAGAGTTTTTTTAGGTTGTGCTAACAGGCCTTCTAATTTTTGATTTCCGTCTAAATAAGATATAGGTTTTAATTGTGCTTGTGAAGAGATTGCTGCCACGAAGAATAAAGTAAGGAATATTTTTTTCATCTTAAAAGATTTAAATTTTCATAAAATTACAACTATTTATGATGAACAGATGTGAAATAAATACTAATTATTTAAAAATAAATTTCCCTTTTTGGTCATCAAAAAGAATATTGTCATCTTTAAATAAAGTATTAAAAGCCCCTTTGGTAATCAAATTGCAAGGTTCATCTTGTATAACTATTTCATTTGTCATAATTACCATTTCATCACTCAATTGAATGGCTAAATCTATATCGTGAGTCGAAAAAAGAATACATTTCCCTGTTTCTTTCGACAAATTTTTCAGTAATTTAAACAAAGAAACTTTGTGTAATAAATCCAAATGTGTCGTAGGTTCGTCAAGAATAATAAGTTGTGTGTCTTGTGCTAAAGCTCTTGCGACCAATACTTTTTGTAATTGTCCGTCGCTAATTTCGAAATGCTTTTTATCTGATAAATGCTCAATATTTGTAAGTTGTATGGCTTCAGTTATTTTTTGAATATCTATTGCAGAAAGTTTTCCAATCCAGTTGGTATAAGGTTGTCTTCCTAGCGCAACTAATTCGTAAACTGTCAAATTACTAGGAGGCAATTTTTCGGTAAGAACCACACTCAAATTTTGAGCTAATGTTTTGTTGTCATAACTCTCAATCGATTTATTATTTAATAAAACATCTCCAGAAATAGGTTTTTGAATCCCTGTTAATGTTCTTAATAATGTTGATTTTCCTATTCCGTTAGCGCCAATTAAAGTAATAAGTTTGCCTTGCTGAAAATTTAAGTTAAGATTTTGAGTAATAGTAATCGTTGTGTTCTTGGTTTTGTAACCAATACTCAAATTTGAAGTAGAAAGGATATTTTTATTATTCATAATGTGGTTTGTTTTACTTAAATCACATTTACTTCGGCTTCTATATGAATGCCAAACATTTCGAAAACTGTTTTTTGTACATCTTTGGATACATTTAGAATTTCTTGTCCAGTTGCATTGCCATAATTGACTAAAACCAAAGCTTGATTTTTGTGAATTCCCGCATCGCCAAATCGTTTTCCTTTGAATCCAGCTTGCTCAATGAGCCAACCCGCAGGAACTTTTACTTCGGTTTCTGAAATTTCGTAAAATTTCATTTCTGGAAATTTTTTATGAATGGGTTCGAATTCCGACTTTGATAAAATAGGATTTTTAAAAAAACTTCCGCTGTTTCCTAATTCTTTTGGATCTGGTAATTTGCTCTGACGAATAGCAATTACAGCATTAGAAACATCTATTAAGCTTGGATTTACAATATTTTTATTGGCTAATTGTAATTGAATATCTCCATAAGAAATATTTATCTTATGATCTTTTTTTGTTAATTTATAAACAACCGATGTAATTATATACTGGTCTTTTGCTTCGTGTTTAAAAATACTTTCACGATAACCAAAATGACATTCGGTATTTGTAAAAGTTTTCATTTTTTGAGTTTCAATATTCATCGCTTCGCAAGAAACAAAAGTATCTTTAATTTCGGTTCCGTATGCGCCTATGTTTTGTACAGGTGTTGTGCCAACATTTCCTGGAATAAGTGACATGTTTTCTAATCCCCCAAAATCTTGGTTGATGGTCCAGAGTACAAATTCGTGCCAGTTTTCGCCAGCTTGACTTTCTATCCAAACAAAATTTTCATCTTCTTTGATTATTTTTTTACCTTTTAAATCGATATGAATAACCAATGCATCAATATCTTGTGTGAGCAACATATTGCTTCCGCCGCCTAAAACAAACTTTTTTTCTGTTAAATTTTCTTGTAAAACGGTTTTCAAATCATCGACAGAATGTACTGCTATAAATTGTTTTGCTTTGGCTTCGATACCAAAAGTGTTGTGTTTTTTTAGAGAAAAATTAGGAATTATATTCATCAAAAATCAATTTTATATGCAAAAATAGGATAAAGAATTTTAAACAAACTTCTCAAAGTAATTTTTCTGCCAAATATGTAACATAAATAATGGTAAGATGTATGGAATTATTTTTTTGTCACCCTTTTCGATCTGTTCGACAATTTTTTTGCCGTTTAGATTTTCTAAAAAAGGCATATTGAAAATTTCACTTTTTGCAAAATTTTGCAATTCGTCTCTAAATTTATTATTAGATAATAGATAGCTATGCCATGGTGCGCTAAGTCCAATTTTTCTGAAATTAATAATTTCCTGAGGCAGTTTGTCTTCCATCGAAGATTTTAAAATATATTTTCCTTTTTTGCCAGAAAACAACCATTTGTCATCAAGTGTTCCTAAACCAGCAATTAAACGTTGATCCAAAAACGGCTCACGACATTCGATAGAAGCTCCCATAGTACAACGATCATTTCTATCTAAGAGCGAACATATATAAGTATGTTGATCAAAATATAACGCTTGTCTTTGCGTGCTATTAGGATATAATTCCTGTGCTTCTTTTATGATTTGATAACGATATTCGTTTAGTGGTTTTATTCTTGGTCCGTAAAATGAATTAATATCATTGGGGTAAATACTGGTACTGTTAAACAAGATTAACTCTGTTTTATTGTTGATTTTTGAATAGCGAATTAACTTATCATACCTCGGATTGTTGTTAAAATATTCTAAATTACTGACTTGACCAATAATTTTTAATAACGAAGGGTTTTTTAAGGCTTTGTAGCGTACATAACCACCCATAAGCTCATCTGCGCCTTCGCCAGAAAGTAAAACTTTTACTTTAGAGCTGGCTAGTTTGGACACGGAAAGTAAATGAGGCTCGTTTAGATGCATGAGTGGTTCGTCCTGAAAATAAGTAGATTCTAATAAATTATCAAAAAGTGAATCACCTTCAACTTTTATAGAATTAAATTCATAATTGAATTGATCAGTAATATTTTTTGCTAAATGGGATTCGTTGTGTTGTTGTTCTGAAAAACCAATATTAAATGTTTGAATGTTTTTGTAATCTTGATGATATAATGAAGATAAAATAGAGCAAGAATCTAATCCGCCACTAAGTAAAACACCAACAGGAACATCACTTACCATACGTAGTCTTACCGATTCGAAAAAGGTTTCTTCAAACCATTTTTTAGGATTCAGAATGTGACTGTGATTTTGTATTTCTTCTTTAAGATTCCACCATTTTATGGTTTTTGTATTTCCATTTTCATGAATAGTCATGTGGTGTCCTGGCAAAAGCTTGTTAACATAGTTGTATAAAGTGTTTTCGCCAGCTACAAATCTATTAAAGAAATATTCTTCTAATCCACTTTCTGATATTTGTATAGGAATTCCTGCTGCAAATAGTGCTTTTTGTTCCGATGCAAAGTATAAAGTATTATGGTATAACGAGTAATATAAAGGTTTTACACCCATTCTATCTCTTGCCAAAACGAGTTTTTTTTCTATTTTGTCCCAAATGGCAAAAGCGAACATTCCGTTTAGGCGAGGCAACATTTCTAAACCATATAGTTCGTATAATTTGAGTAAAACTTCAGTATCTGAGCCAGATTTTAGTTTTAGGCCTTTATTTTCTAACTCAGGATAAAAATCTTTGTAATTGTATATTTCGCCATTAAAAACAATAATATATCTTCCGTTTTCGGAATAAAAAGGTTGGTGTCCTGCCGATGAAGTATCTATAATAGATAATCTTCGATGACCCAAACCAATGTTGTTTTCGATAAAAACACCTGCATCATCTGGACCACGATGCTCGAGAACATCGCGCATTTTTACAAGCTGATTTTTATCGGCCGATTTGTTATTAAGATGAAATATTCCGTTTATACCACACATAAATTAACTAGATTTTTGTTTGATTAATTCATGATATTTGTTTGCAATTTTTTTCATATTAATAGCATAATTGGCATTTTCTTCTACAAATTTTCTATTTTCAAAAACTACTTTTTGTCTAATTTCAGGATTGTTGAAAGCCCAAATAATTTCTTTGGCTAGTTTTTTAGTGTTTTCGGACTCGACTAAAACTCCATTTTCTTTTTGGGTAATCCAACTTCTGTTTCCGGGTAAATCAGTCACAATAGGAAAACAACCACAAGCCATCGCTTCAAATAAGGATGCCGAAACTCCTTCGGTTGTTGGCATGCTTATGTAAATATTTGAATTTTGAAGTAGTTTTGGTAATTCGTTATTGTGAATTCTTTCTGTAAATATTACAATGTCTTCAATATTTAATTCGGTGCTTAATTTCTTTAATTTTTCTAATAAAATCCCATCTCCAACAATTGTTAATTCGAATGGGATATTTTGATTTTTTAGTATTGCAAAAGCTTTCAAAATAATATCATGCTTGTATTCTGGAAGCAAAGAACGAGTCACAATGGCTTTGATAATTGATTCATCATTATTGTTTTGAAATTCGAAAAAATCTAGATTTACACCTTTTGGTAAAACCATAACCTTATTCATGTTTACACCACTACTTTGCATGTGTGTTACCATAACTGGCCCCCAGGCATGAATTAAATCCGATTTTTTGAAGGCATAATTTTGAAGAATTTTTTTAAATGGGAACAAAAGAGAATTTTCTGGCCATAAATCGCTTATACCTTGTTGCGCAATGGCTATAGGTTTTATTCCTGAAAGTGCTGCAAGAAATCCGTAGCTTGTGGTTCTTTCAGCAATAACCATATCTACATTAAATTTTTTTGCAGTATTTCTAATAGTTAGAAAGGATTTAGATAGTTCGATTAATCTTTTTATTCTAGAAATACCTGAACTACGGGTTTGTAATTCCCAAGTTACGATTTCGAAATCACCAAACTCCTTCAAGCCATTCATCCAAGTTATGGCGTCGGCACGATAGGTTTCTCCAAGAAAAAGAATTCGTTTTTTTTGCATTATAATATTTATTCTTCAGTTTCTAAAGCTCGATTTAAAAACTCATTTAGTGGTTTTAAAGCAATTAGTTTTTGTGCTATTTTTTTTGAAAAATCTTTATCTAAAAATAATTTATCGTCAATTTTTTGCGAACAAGTATAACTTTTTAGTTTTAGAAATTCGATAGCAGGATGGTTTGGTTCATAGCCTTTTGGAGCTTTTTTTAATAAATTACTTTCTTCTCGAGTAATTTCTTTGAATTCTTTTTTGAAAGTTGGATTACTCACAATTGCCTCTAAATCATCGTAAAAAAAAGCAATTTCTTTGCGAATATTTTTTAGCTCATTTGCTTCTGGACACCAAACGCCACCAGCGATAAACGAACTTCCTTTTTCGAAATGAATGTAATAACCAGGGCTATTTTTTCTATTTTTATTAGTGGTTAACCAAAGCGCAATATTAGCTTTGTAAGGTTGCTTGTCTTTAGAAAATCTAATATCACGATTAATACGAAAAGTACAATTTTTAATTTCTAACTGTTCTAACGATTTATCCAAAGGTTTCATTTCTTCCAACACCGATGCAATAAACTGATGATAGTCTTTTTTGTAACTTTCGTATCGTTTTTTGTTGGCATGCATCCATTCTGTGTTATTATTGGCTTTTAGGTCGTCAATAAACTGAATTGCTTCTTTGGTAATCATTTTATAAATGTTTTTTTAAATCTTCTTCAGAAATATAACCTATGTTTTTCCAGATTTCTTTACCATCTTCATAAAGTATGATTGCAGGTAAGCCATCAAGTTTTAGGGTGTCTACAAGAGTTTTGTTTTTATCGGCATCTAATCTTACAATATTTATTTTGCCTTTCAATTCTTCTTGCATTTTGAGAATGTAAGGTGACATTTTTTTACACGGAGCACACCATTCGGCATAAAAATTAATCATTACTTTTTTGTCAGATTTTAATAGTTCATTAAATTCCTGTTCACACATTCCTATAATTTTGTTGCTTGGTTGCGCCATTCCACTAGCGTTCCATTTCATAATACCACCATCAAGGTTGTATATTTGTGTAAACCCTAATTCGGCTAGTTTTTCGGATGCTTGACCACTTCTTCCACCCACTTTACAATACACAAAAATGGGTTTTGCTTTGTCGTAATTACTGGCTTTAGCTACAAAATCAGTTCCGTTCCAGTTCACGTTTGTTGCATTTTCTATGTGTTCGACAGTATATTCTTCGGGTGTTCTAACATCAAGTAATTGAGGTTTTTTAGTCGTTTGTAGTTTTTCTGCAAAAGCTTTTACATCAATAGTTTGTATGGCTTTTGAAGTTTGACCTTTGCAACTTGTAAAAATCACAACAATTAATAGAATAGAAATTATTTTTTTCATTTTAAATTTTTTTAGCTAATATAACAATTAAAGATTAAATATTTTATAACGCTGATGTGTCATTTTCACAATGTTTTCTGTTCGTTCGGAATGCGTATCGGAAATAAATAACTGACCAAAATCATCATTGTTTACCATAGCTACAATTTTTTGGACACGAGTTTCGTCTAATTTATCAAAAATATCATCGAAAAGTAAAATAGGTTTTTCTCCGCTTTGTTTTTTTACAAATTCAAATTGAGCCAATTTTAAAGCAATCAAAAAAGATTTTTGTTGCCCTTGTGAACCAAATTTCTTAATCGGATAATGCTCGATATTAAATGACAAATCATCTTTGTGAATTCCAACACTTGTATATTGTAATGCTCGGTCTTTGCTTATATTTTCTTGTAAAAGAGATAGTAAATCCTTGTTTTCTAGCTGACTTTCATATTCCAATTGTACCGTTTCGGCTGAATTTGAAATATTTTGATAAAACGAATTGAAAATGAGAATAAAATCATTTAAAAATTGCTTTCTCTTTTCGTAAATACTTTGCCCTAAATCATTCAATTGTTCGTTATAAATGTCTAAAGTTCCAGTTTCGAAAACACGATTGACTGCAAAATATTTAAGCAATGCATTACGTTGACTTAATACTTTTTGGTACAAAATTAATTCTTGTAAATATTGATTGTCTAATTGAGAAATCACACTGTCAATAAATTTTCGTCTGGTTTCGCTTCCTTCACGAATTAAATCAGCATCAGTTGGAGAAATAATTACTAGCGGAATAAAACCCAAATGATCCGAAAATTTCTCATATATTTTCCCGTTGCGTTTCAGGATTTTCTTTTGCCCTTTTTTTAAGCTGCAAAGGATATTTTCGGTTCTTTCTTGTTTTTCGAATTCGCCATCAATCACAAAAAAATCTTCATCATGTTTTATATTTTGAACAGCCAATGTGTTAAAATAACTTTTGCCGAACGACAAATGATAAATTGCATCAAGTACATTTGTTTTTCCAACACCATTCTTTCCTACGAAACAATTTATTTTATGTTCGAAATCGAAACTAGCGTCGCTAAAATTTTTAAAATTAAATAAAGAGATTTTTTTTAGATACATATAATACGTAGGAATGTCCTTTTTAGACTATATATTGTGGGACATTTCAATTAGGATTGCAAATTATTAAAAATAACCGTAAAACATCTTTTATTTATGAATAAAAATTTTATTTTTGCAACTCATTAAATTAAACTATAAATGGCAACTTATAATAAAAGAGGATATAAAGCTTCAAAACCTGAAGAAGAAAAAGTAGATACTGATGTAAATGATATTGAAAATACAATCAATATTGATGAAAAAGAGAGTAATGTTGCTAATGTTTTAAATACATTAGATGAAACAGCTTCTAAAACGGAAGAATTTGTAGCAAAAAACCAAAATATCATTTTATCTATTGTAGGTGGAATAGCTTTGATTACAGCAGGGTATTTATTGTATAATAAATTTATTTCTGGACCGAAGGAAAGTGAAGCTGCGAGTGATATGTTCCAAGCACAACAATATTTTAAGAAAGCTGTAGAAGGAACTGCAAGCGATTCATTATATAACTTAGCACTAAATGGAGGAGATGGGAAACAAGGTTTTCTTGATATTATCAAATCTCATTCAGGAACAGATGCTGGGAATTTAGCAGAATATTATGCTGGAATGGCTTTATTAAACACAAAGAAATTTCAGGCAGCGATTGATCATTTAGCAAATTTTAAATCAGATGATGCTTTTACAAATGCTATGGCAATTGGTGCAACTGGTGATGCTTATTCAGAGTTAAAAAAACCAGAACAAGCTTTAGAATTTTACGTTAAAGCAGCAGAAAGTAATAAAAATGATGCTACAACACCACGTTTTTTATTAAAAGCAGGTCAAACAGCGATGTCTTTAGGAAAAAAAGAAGAGGCTTTAATATATTTCACAGATATTAAAGACAATTTTGATACAACTCCGGAAGCTCAAAATATCGATGCTTTAATAGGAATGGCACAATAAACTAGATTTTAGATTTTAGATTTCAGATTTTTTCTGAAATCTAAAATCTAAAATCTGCAATCTTAAATAAAGATGGCTACAGCAAATAAAAACTTATCAAATTACGATAAAAACACAATCCCAAACGCGAAAGACTTTCGGTTTGGGATTGTTGTTTCAGAATGGAACGATCATATTACCGAAGGATTATATTCAGGTGTAATTGAAGCGTTAACCGATTGTGGTGCGTTGCACAAAAACATTATTCGTTGGAATGTTCCTGGAAGTTTTGAGCTTATTTACGGAGCAAAAAAAATGATTGAAACACAAAAACCTGATGTAGTAATTACAATAGGTTGCGTGATAAAAGGAGAAACAATGCATTTTGAATTTGTTTGCGAAGGCGTGACTCAAGGTGTAAAAGATTTGAATGTTTTGTCAGATGTACCTACTGTTTTTTGTTTGCTAACCGATAATAGCGAACAACAATCTATCGATAGAAGTGGTGGGATACACGGAAACAAAGGAACTGAAGCCGCTATTGCTGCAATAAAAATGGCTTACTTGAGACAACAAGCTAATTTGGGACATCAGTTTCAAAGTGAAAAATTATTAAGTGCAAATCAGTTACAAATAGAAGGTTTGCCTTTGAAGATTGAGGAGTAAATCTTAATAAATTATAAAAAGAGAAAAACCTACTAGATAATTTTAGTAGGTTTTTATTTTTTTAAGAAATCTTTAATATCAAAATCCAAAACCTTTTCCTTAAATTTGTAAGCGATGGTTTTTAAACTAATACCTTACCTAATAACTCAAAACCTAAAATTCAATAGTGTCAAGCATAATTCAATTACTTCCTGATCATGTTGCCAATCAGATTGCCGCTGGCGAAGTCGTTCAGCGACCGGCATCTGTAGTTAAAGAATTGTTGGAAAATGCTATCGATGCAGGAGCAAGCGATATTAAACTAATTTGTAAAGAAGCAGGAAAAGTATTGGTTCAAGTGATTGATAACGGTAAGGGAATGTCGGTTACCGATGCACGTTTGTGTTTCGAACGTCATGCCACTTCAAAAATTCGTCAAGCAGAAGATTTGTTTGATCTACATACTAAAGGGTTTCGAGGAGAAGCCTTGGCATCTATTGCTGCCATTGCGCATGTAGAAATGAAAACCAAGCAAGACCAAGAAGAATTAGGAACGCATATTATTATTGAAGGCAGTAAATTTGTGTCACAAGATGTTGCTGTTTTGCCTAAAGGAACGTCGTTTTTAGTCAAAAATTTATTTTTTAATATTCCTGCGAGACGTAATTTCCTGAAATCTGATATTGTCGAATTGCGTCATATTATCGATGAATTTCAACGTGTAGCTTTAGCGCATCACAACATACATTTTACTTTTTATCATAACGGAAGCGAATTGTTTAATTTGCCACAATCGAATGCAAGACAACGAATTGTAAATATATTTTCAGGCAAAACCAATGAGAAATTGGTTCCAATTCAGGAAACTACAGATATTGTATCGATACAAGGATTTATAGGAAAACCTGAATTTGCTAAGAAAAATAAAGGAGAACAATTCTTTTTTGTAAACGACCGATTTATAAAAAGTGGCTATCTGCATCATGCTATAATGAATGCATACGAAGGATTACTTCGAGACGGAGCGCAACCGAGTTACTTTTTGTATTTGAATGTGCCTCCACATACTATTGATATTAATATTCATCCCACAAAAACAGAAATTAAATTTGATGACGAACAAGCTTTATACGCTATTTTACGTTCTGCAGCGAAACATAGTTTGGGACAATTTAACGTAGCTCCAGTTTTAGATTTCGAAAGAGATTTTAATCTAGACACACCTTATAGTTATCAAAATAAAGAAGCGGAAACACCAACAATTCAGGTAGATAGTAATTTTAATCCATTTCAAGAAGAAAAAAAACAAGCTAATTTTAGTTATAAACCAAAAACAGAGAATTTGCCGCATTGGGAAAGTTTATATGTTGGCTTAGATACAAAATCGATAGATATTGGCGAGATGAGTTTCGAATCGGAAACGGTTACAAGTTCTTTATTTTCTGATTCGGAAGTAGAAAAAGCACCAACGAAAACCTATCAAATTCATAAAAAATACATTGTAAATCCTATAAAATCGGGTATGTTAATCATAGATCAGCAAAGAGCGCACCAACGCATTTTGTATGAGCAATTTTTGACCAATATCACGATTCATCAAGCCAATAGCCAGCAATTGTTATTTCCAATAACTTTATATTTCTCAGGAAACGAAATCGCATTAATACAAGTAATACAACAATCGTTAGAAAGTACTGGCTTTGTTTTTGAATCTATAAATAAAGACTCGATTGTTATTTCGGGATTACCAGTTACGGTTTCTGAAAGTGAAGTTTCGATTGTTTTAGAGCAATTAGTAAGCGATTTGCAAGACGAAGTTCCGGATAGTAGTTTTAGCCAAATGGATAGTATGGCAAAAAGTATGGCAAGAAGTTTAGCTGTAAAAACAGGTACTTATCTTACCGAAGAAGGGCAAGTAAACCTCGTAAATAATTTATTTGCATGTAAAGAAGCAACAGTTTCTCCTTTTAATAAAACAACTTTTATCACACTCAGTGTAGAAGATTTAGATAAAAAATTTAGTATATGATGAATAATTTGACACCTGCAGTTAAGCAATTACTGATAATTAATATTATATTTTTTCTTGGTAGTATGGCAGTACCAAGTGCCGAAAAACTTTTGGCATTGTATTATTTTGAAAATCCAAGTTTTAAGATTTGGCAACCCCTAACACACATGTTTATGCACGGCGGATTGATGCATATTGCCTTCAATATGTTTGCTTTGGTATCTTTCGGAAGTTTATTAGAAAATATTTGGGGAAGCAAAAAGTTCTTATTTTTTTATTTTTCATGCGGATTAGGAGCGGCTTTAGTTCATTCAGGAATGAATTATTACTACTTTCACGATAGTTTAAATATTTTGACAGCCAACGGAAATTCAGCTACTGATGTTTTAAAAGTTCTAATAGATGGAAAATACAATACTTCTTGGCAAGAAATATTGTCAACTTCACAATTCGATAATTTAATGTCTTCATATTCTGTACCCGCTGTTGGAGCATCAGGAGCAATTTACGGATTATTAATTGCTTTTGCTTTCATGTTTCCAAATGCGGAATTGGCATTAATGTTTATTCCAGTTCCTGTAAAAGCTAAATATTTTGTTCCAGTTTTAGTTGGTTTAGATTTATTTTCAGGTTTAACAGGATATTCGATTTTTGGTGGAGGTGTTGCTCATTTTGCCCATGTTGGTGGTGCATTAATAGGGTTTATTATCATGTGGTATTGGAAGAAAAACTCTTTTAATGACAATCGTTGGAATTAAAAATATCAATGACAATGTCAAAAATCAATATTAATAGAAAAATAAAATGAATATTTTAGACGATTTAAAACTGCAATACAAAAATGGCGATATGGCTACCAAATTAATCTTTTGGAACCTGTTGCTATTTGCTATTCCCGAAATTGTATTTGCTGTTTTGCAGTTGTTTCATATTAAGATCTATTATTTTAATTATGTTGCGCTGTCTAATAATTTCAGTGGTTTAGTGTTAAAACCTTGGACCATTGTTTCGTATTCATTTTTTCATAGCGGATTTTTACATCTTCTTTTTAATATGATTATGCTTCATTTTTCGGGTCGATTGTTCGTTACGTTTTTCACACAAAAGCAATTATTTGGTTTGTATGTTTTGGGAGGCATTTTTGCAGGAATTGTATATTTAGTTTGTTATACGTTTTTACCTTCATTATCTAATCAAAATACACTTTTGGTTGGAGCTTCAGCTTCTGTTATGGCAATTCTTTTTGCTACAATGACTTACCAACCTTTTATGGAAATTCGTTTAGCATTGTTGGGTTCGGTCAAGCTTTGGCATATTGCCATATTGTATCTAGTTGTCGATTTAATTCAGTTGCCTTTAGAAAATACTGGCGGACATTTATCACATCTTGGTGGTGCTTTATTCGGATTTGTATATATTAAATTATTACAAAACGGAACTGATTTAACCCGAGGTTTCAATACAATAATCGATTGGTTTGCCAGTTTGTTTTCACCAAAAAAAGCAACACCATTTAAGAAAGTACATCGAAACCCAAAGCCTATAAACGTTGCTAAAACAGCGAGCAAAATTGTGACAAAAGACAAAACACAACAACAAATTGACGAAATTTTAGATAAGATTAGCAAATCAGGTTATGATAGTTTGACAGCCGACGAAAAAGAATTTTTGTTTAAAGCTGGAAAATAGACAAATTTCATAAAGTCAAATGTCGAAAGTATGGATTGCTTTATATTTTTACTTTCGACATTTGACTTTAAGACTTTCGACTTAAAGATATAAATCGTTTATTTGTGTTGGAATTCAATAAAGTAAGAAAATGAAGAACCTCTCTTGGTTTAATAAATTAGCTTTTTTTTGTAATATAGTTTTAACTATATTGACTTTTCTTGCTTATTTTTCACCATTTTTGGCGCCTAATTGGTTTCCATTTTTATCGGTTCTCACATTAATTTTACCTTTATTTTTAATAGTAAACGGTTTGTTTTTTGTGTATTGGTTTCTGCAGTTCAAGAGGCAAATGGTTTTGTCAGGATTAGTGCTTATTTTAGGAATTACGTTTATCAGTAAATTTTATAAATTCTCATCAAAAGACATAGAAACTTCAGATAAAGATTTTGTTGTGATGAGTTATAATGTCCGATTGTTGAATCTTTTCGACTGGATTCCAAGAGATAATGTAGCACAAGATATTTTATATTTTGTAAACGAAAACAATCCAGATGTGTTGTGTATTCAGGAATATTCGACTTCTGCTTCTGCTAAAATTGACTTAAAAATATATCCATACCGAGCGATATTCATGCACGGAAATAAAATACGAACAGGACAAGCAATTTTTTCTAAATTTCCTATTGTAAACGAAGGCGAATTGGCTTTTCCAGAATCTAATAATAATGCGATTTTTGCCGATTTAAAAATAGGGAAGGACTTAGTGAGAGTTTACAATATACATTTACAATCAATAAAAATTTCGCCCGATGTTAAGGAAATTAATGAAAATGTGGAAGGAATCAATCAAGAAAAATCTCAAATTATTTTTAATCGAATCAGTGAAGCTTTCAAAAAGCAACAGCAACAAGGTGAGATTATTATGAACCATAAAAAGTCATGCAAATACCCAATTGTAATTTGTGGTGATATGAATAATAGTGCCTTTTCTTATGTTTACCGAAGTATAAAAGGAAATATGCAAGATTGTTTTGAAGAAGCAGGAAAAGGATTTGGACAAACATATAGTTTTAAATATTATCCTGCACGTATCGATTATATTTTTGCAGATAGCAAAATGCGTGTAAAAAGCTTTACTAATTTTCCTGATTTTGTAAACTCAGACCATCTTCCAGTAATGACTAGATTGTCTATTGATTAAAGCTGCAACGTTTGATTTTTTAAATAATCTAACGCAAATCGTCCTTCGTTAAACAACAAATCTAAAATGCTGAGATTGTTTATAAAACCTTGTTTTTCTTGAAATACTTGAGTGTAAGAATTAAAAGTATTGTTGTCTTTTTTCCCGTTTGCTAATACTCTAAAATCATCTAAACCATTTACTTCATGAAAATATTCGATGGTTTTTTGTGGTGTAAAATCAAGTTTCAAACATTTTGAAACAATTTCGATGGTTTCAATATTTAAATCCATCAAAAAAGTATGTTTTTTTGTAAAAATCGGCATCAATGCATCTTCATAATATTCAAAAAAAGGAGAATTTCTGTAAGAAGCTTCTAATGTTTTAAAATGTTGTTTTTGCCAATCGAAAGTAGTTTCCAACTTTACATCTTTGGTCATTTGCTTACTATTCGAGTTTTTTACAGGAATATTTAGCATAAAAGCTCCGTTTGGACTATACAAATACATTCTGTTTCTGTTGGTTTGCTTCTGGAAATTATCTTCCATTTCAAAAGTTACAGAATCAGCTTTTGCTATCGCCACAAAATTACTAATAGATGGAAAATATGTTGGGTGTATGAGAATGTTCATTCGGTTATAATATGTCTAAAGTTTGAAAGACATAAAGTCGAAAGTCTTGAAGCTCCAGTATTAACTCTAGCTTTATGACTTTCGACTTTAAGACTTGGGACTATTTTTTTCTTTTTCTAAAATAATCAAATCCAAACCAGCCTACTAAAAGTATTAAGAAATATTTGAAGTAAGAAGTTGGCTGCCCGTCTCCGCCAACAGTGCAAAACAATCTGTCCCAACGAATTTTATCGATGGCTTGTGACCAAGGCAAATTAGGATCGATACTCCACCATATAAATACAGGTTTTCCAACTACGTGATCAAACGGAACAAATCCCCAATAACGACTGTCCTCAGAGTTTGGTCTGTTATCTCCCATCATCCAGTAATAATCTTGTTGGAAAGTATAGTTTGTTGCAGGTTTGTCATTTATAAATATTTGACCGCCTTTTTCTTCCAATTTATTTCCTTCATAAACAGTAATTAATCTTCTATAAAAAGGCAATGACTCTTTGTTTAAAGCCACAGTTTTTCCAGCTTCAGGTATATATATTGGACCATAATTGTCGATATTCCAGTTTTGATTATGAGGAAAAACTGCCAAATCTGGTTTTGTATTTATGTTCTTTGTTACCGATTTTACACCTGTTATTTGTCTTACTTTAGCTGCTGCTTCATCAGTTACTGCTCTAAATAAATAAGTGTTTTCGGCTATAGCATAAACACCATCTGTAATTTGTAAATCTTGCATGATGTATTTTCCATCAAGAACAGATCCATCGGTAACAACCGTATAAGAATATTGAATTTTTGATCTTTCAGGGAGAATTAATCGTTTGTTATTTATGTAAACATCTCCGTTTTTTATCGAAAGATTATCTCCAGCAATTCCCTGACAACGTTTTACATAATTTGTTCTTTTGTCTAGAGGTTTGTCTACATGTCGTTTAGAAGTGTCAAAAAACCTATAAACCGTATCATTTGGCCAGTTAAAAACTACAATATCATTTCGCTTGATGGCTTCTAAACCTGGGAATCTAAATGAAGGTAATTGTGGCCAACTAAGGTAAGATTTCGTTCCAATTAGAGGAATACTATCATGCACCATTGGTAAAGCAACGGCTGTTTTAGGCGTTCTTGCTCCGTAATGAAATTTGCTTACAAATAGGAAATCACCAATTAATAAAGATTTTTCTAACGATGCAGAAGGAATATTAAAAGGTTGTAATACATAACTGTGAACCATGGTTGCTACTACGATAGCAAATAATAAAGAGCTTATAGTATCTCCAGTTTTTGTAGTCGCAACTAAACTTCTGTCGCGTTTGTAAGTTGCCTCTTCGAAATAATTGATGTAATAAATATAAAAACCTAAAGTTACCACACCAAGTATGGTGTCTTTAGTCGTGTTTTTGCCAAAACTTCTTAAAGTTTCTACCCAAACAACGATAAACATAATTAAGTTTACAATTGGTACAAATAATAAAGCTGTCCACCATGTTGGGCGGTTTATAATTTTCATTAAAATGATGGCGTTGTACACAGGAATGGCTGCTTCCCATGATTTTCTACCTGCTTTTTCGTATAATTTCCATGTCCCTAAATAATGCACTACTTGAAGTACTAGGAAAAAGATAAACCATTGTAATATTGTCATAATTCTGATTGTTTGATTATTAGATTTTTAGACTTCTTAGATTATATTAAAGTTTTAAATATCTAAATTTTATTAATTTCTTTTGTTTTATATTCTCTGTTTATCGATTATTTTCTAATGATCTATGAAGTCTAAAAATCTAACGATCTAAATTCAAGACATCTTTCATTGTAAAAACACCTTTTTTATTCACAAGCCATTCGGCAGCGATAACGGCTCCAAGCGCAAAACCTTCACGGTTGTGAGCAGTATGCTTTATTTCTATTTGGTCTACACTAGAGTCATAAAAGATACTGTGTGTGCCAGGTACATTTTCTATTCGTTTGGCATCAATATATATCTGATTCTCGATTGGTTTTTCTATAGTCCAACTAGTATAATCAGAATTTTCGATAACCCCTTTGGCTAGTGAAATTGCTGTTCCACTTGGTGCATCTAACTTTTGCGTGTGGTGTATTTCTTCCATCGATACTTTGTATTGATTAAATTTTGACATCATTTTTGCCAAATAATTATTCAATTCAAAGAAAATGTTTACACCCAAACTAAAATTAGATCCGTATATAAAACTTCCGTTTTTTTCCTCGCAAAGCGAAACCATTTCGTTATAATGTTCTAACCAACCTGTGGTACCACATACTACTGGTATATTAGTATCAAAACATTGTTTTATGTTACAAACGGCACTATCTGGTATGCTAAAATCGATAGCAACATCTGCGATTTCAAGGCCTTCATAGGTTGACGTGCTTGATTTTTGTAGTACAATTTCATGACCACGTTCTAAAGCAATTCGTTCTATGACCTGGCCCATTTTACCGTAACCTAATAATGCAATTTTCATTAAAAATTATAATTTAAAGTTAACCCTAAATTTTGAGTATAGTCAGTATCATTTTTATATATATCTGGTCTAACGGTTAATTTTCCATTTACATTAAATTGGCGTAAATGACCGTCAACATTAGCATCAACAATATTTAAAATATATAGCGCAACAGTTACAAGCAAAGACAAATCTTTTTGACGTTGAAATTGTTTTTGTGCAATAATTAGTTTTTCTTCACTTAAATATACACCACCAGTGTTTTGATTATTAAACGCATCGGTACTTTGCGTGCCTAAAAGCAATCTTTCTTTGTAAGCATCACGATATTCGGTGTATTTTTTTTTGTTCCAAGAGTAAGCATAAATTCCTGTTCCAATAGCTGCAAAAACAACAGGTACTTTCCAGTACTTTTTATTGTAAGCTTGTCCTAATCCGGGTAAAAGTGCCGAATAAAAAGCAGCTTTTGCAGGAGCTAATGGGTTAATTTTTGTTGATGTAGTGTCTAAAGTAATTAGTTTTAAATCATCTTGGCTAAATCCAGAAAAATTTCCGAAAACAGTGACAAAAAACACTATGTAAAACCAATTTTTCACTAACCTTTTATTAGTTTGATAATTCTATTAAAATCTTCTTCAGAGTGAAAAGGAATTGTAATTTTCCCTTTTCCGTTCCCAGCTACTTTTACATCTACTTTAGTACCAAAATAATCATTAAATGATTTTTTCTCATTGTCATTAATTTCAAATGACGATGATTTTACTGTAGATTCCGTTTTTGGTTTTAAACTTTCTTGGTAGTTTTTTACCAATGCTTCGGTTTCACGAACTGAAAGGTTCTGACTGACAATTTTTTGGTAAATATCAGTTTGAATGTCATGATTTTCGACATTTATAATCGCACGACCGTGTCCCATAGAGATAAATCCGTCGCGTATACCTGTTTGAATAATTGGATCTAATTTTAATAAACGCAAATAGTTAGCCACTGTCGAACGTTTTTTACCCACACGATCACTCATTTGTTCTTGTGTAAGTTGAATTTCGTCGATTAATCTTTGGTATGATAAAGCAATTTCGATTGGATCTAAGTCATGACGTTGAATATTTTCGACCAAAGCCATGGTTAATGATTCATTATCATCGGCCAAACGAATATAAGCGGGAACAGTTGTTAAACCTACAATTTTTGAGGCACGCAAACGACGTTCTCCAGAAATTAATTGGTATTTATTAAACTCTGTTTTACGAACTGTAATGGGTTGAATCACACCTAATTCTCTAATAGAAGTAGCCAATTCTTGTAAAGAATCTTCATTAAAATTAGTTCTAGGTTGAAACGGATTTATTTCGATAAGATCTAACTCTAATTCGATAATATTTCCAACAACTTTATCTGCATTTTTATCTTTAACAGAGGTAATATCATTTTCTGGATCTTTCAATAAAGCGGAAAGACCACGACCCATTGCTTGTTTTTTTGCTAGTGCCATATATTATTTAGCATTTTTTTTAATAATTTCGTGAGCCAAACTCAAATAATTTGCAGCTCCTTTACTTGTTGCATCATAGTTTATGATACTTTCTCCGTAACTTGGTGCTTCACTCAACTTAGTATTTCTCTGGATAATAGTTTCAAAAACCATATTGTTAAAGTGTTTTTGAACTTCTTCAACCACCTGATTCGATAATCGAAGGCGAGAATCATACATCGTTAGCAATAAACCTTCAATATCTAATTCTGGATTGTGTATTTTTTGAACACTTTTTATCGTGTTTAATAATTTACCCAAACCTTCCAAAGCAAAATATTCACACTGAATAGGAATCACCACAGAATCTGCCGATGTTAATGCATTCAGAGTTAATAAACCCAATGATGGCGCACAATCTATAATAATATAATCGTATTTGTCTTTAACAGAAGCCAAGGCTTGTTTAAGCATATACTCTCTGTTTTCTTTGTCGACAAGTTCGATTTCGATAGCGACTAAGTCGATATGAGCAGGAATTACATCTACATTTGGTGCCGAACTTTTTATAATAGCTTCTTCAGGCGTATTGCTGTGTTCGAGAATTTGGTAAGTTCCAATCTCGACATTATCTACATCAATTCCCAATCCAGAACTGGCATTTGCCTGTGGATCAGCATCAATTAATAAGACTTTTTGTTCTAAAACACCTAGAGATGCTGCTAAGTTTATAGATGTTGTGGTTTTTCCAACACCACCTTTTTGATTAGCAATTGCAATGATTTTACCCATTTTATTTTTGAAATTTTGAGTCGTAAAAATACAATTTTTTATGAGTTTAGGAAATCTTATTTGTTAACAAAATTGCAAAGTTTATAGATTACTGTTTTTAGGAGCCAATCCAGCTATCCACTATATCTTTTTGTATCGCCGAAAAGGCTTGATAAAAAGGATATCGTTCCTATGTGGGCTAAAAAAAAGAGATCTTTTTGGGATCTCTTTTTTTAAATTTACGATATTCTTTATTTATTCTTTTTTGCTTTAATCATCATTTCTAACTGATCCCAAAGTTCTTTAGGAATTGCAGACAAATCGTTAAATTGTCCAGCACCTTGCAACCATTCACCACCATCTATAGTTACAACTTCACCATTTATATATGCTGAGAAATCAGAAACTAAATAAGCAGCTAAATTGGCTAATTCTTGGTGTTCACCATTGCGTCGCAACGGAACTCTTTTTGAAGTATCAAATTTTTCGGCAAGATCTCCAGGTAATAATCTGTCCCAAGCACCTTTTGTAGGAAATGGTCCAGGCGCAATAGCGTTCATACGGATTCCGTATTTTGCCCATTCTACAGCTAGACTTCTAGTCATGGCAAGAACACCAGCTTTTGCCGTAGCACTTGGCACCACATAAGCAGAACCTGTCCAAGCATAAGTAGTCACAATATTTAAAACATTACAATTGGTTTGTTTGGTATCTATCCAATGTTTTCCGAAAGCTAACGTACAGTTTTTTGAACCTTTTAGTACAATATCTATTACGGTATCAAAAGCATTTGCCGATAATCTTTCGGTAGGAGAGATAAAGTTTCCAGCAGCATTGTTTAACAAAACATCTACACGACCAAAAGTTTTTAGAACCTCTGCCAACATCGCTTCTACTTGGTCATAATGACGGACATCACATTGCAATGGCAAGCATTTTCCGCCAGTTTCAGTTTCTAATTCTTTGGCTGTATTTTGTAATTTTTCTAAGTCACGAGAAGTAATGGCTACTTTTGCACCTAATTCTAGAAAATATTTTGTCATGGCTTTACCCAAGCCACTTCCGCCACCAGTTACTACAATTACTTTGTCTGAAAGCGCATTATCACGAAGCATTTTTGCTGAAAAATTCATAGTTTTTATTTTTGATTTTCAAATGTAGTAAAAATATTTATTATGCACGCATAGTAAATAAAAATTTCTGTGTTTTTTGATGTGATTTTGGGAGTGGGTAAATAATTAAAATTTAGATTGAAGATTATCTAAATTTTTTTTATGTAATATTATTTTTTTTCTAATGTCTTTACACAAATTTTCATCAAAATTTATTCCTTCTTCTTTATATTTAAAATATTTCCTTCCATTTTCGTCTTCTTCCAAGATTGCATGAGCAAATTTATTTCTAATTGAATTAATACTTTCTTTATAATCATCTGAAAAATCTTGGATATCATCAAAACTCTCAATTATCTTTTTTAAAGTTTGAATTTTATAATCTGAACTAAATATAAAATTGTCTTTTGTTAAATTTTTAAAACTAGCTTTCTCTCTACATTGGTTTACTACTTCATTTTTACGGTCGAATAATTCATTAAGTTGATCATAAATCGAATTAGAAAGTTCTAAAAGATTTATATTCTCATTTGTGAAAGAAGAGTTTATGATCTCTAACATTTGAGCATCCAAGCTACTAGTTTCATGCATTATCATTCCACGCATATTAACAATATGTTGAAACTTCCTAATGGTTAGATTTATTAAGGCTATTATTTCAGAAACTAATATTTCAGAGTGTCTACCAACTTTTTTATTAGTCTCTAAAAATGTAATTCTACTGATTTTATCAGTGTCTTTTAAGTCTGCTTGCGCTGTGTAAAAAAGAATTTCAGTAAATATTGCGTTTTCAGGTTTTCTTATTTCTTCAACAACTTTATCTCCATTTAAGGTTTCAGTTAAATGAAAATCTGTTAAAATTAAATCATAAGAATTATTTAAGTTAGAATAAAAATCTTCAATTTTAGAACAAGTTATAATTAGCGGATTAAATCCTTCATTCATAAGATGTTCTTCAATCTCAAGTATTAATTCATCATCGATGAAGTCTTGAATTTTATCATCTAACCAAAGTATTTTATATTCTATTTTCATTTATAGCTGAATTATAATTTTTGTACCATTTCTAAACTCTCTATCTATGTAAACTTCCCCACTGAGATTTTTTACTATTTCTGATACTTGGAATAAACCAATTCCAGATCCATTTGTAGTAGTTTCTCCAAAATCAAATGCTTTATCAATAATATTTGAATTTATTCCGACACCATTATCCTCAAATTCTATATTTAATTTATTATCATTTTTAAAAGCTCTTATTTTTATTTTAGTTGCATTAGCTTTTTCGGAATTATTGATTAAATTATCAATAAGAGTTGATATTTCAAGAGGTTTTAAATCAATTATAAAATTGATGTCATTAGAAAAGTCAATTATAAATTCTTCGATTTTTGAATCGATGATTGAACTTTCATTTATATAAATTTCATCTAAATATTCTTTTATAAAATTTAGAATATCTGTTTTAATTTCGGTTGCTTTTAAATTAAAATTTGCTTTAGTAATAAAATTTGCAATGGAATTTATTTTTGAAGCTTCTAAAGAAATAACAGAAATGTGTTTTTTTGTTTTTTCATCTAAATTACTTTTTTTCAAATGCTCAACTAGCAATTTTACATTTCTTTCAATTCGACTGGAGGAATGAAAAATTTGATGTTGAAGTCCAACTATTCGCTCTTTATCAGTTCCAATTAAAGCACCTTTAAAAATCCCTTTTTTTTGCTCAAAGACAAGTTCTTCTTCAATTAACTTTTTCTCGGCTTTAACTTTTTCAGTTTCTTTTTCGGCTTCAACAAATTTTATTTCAGCACTATCTTTCTCGGCCTTTAAACCTTCAATTATTTTCTCTTGTTTTTCTCGTTCTAATTTTTCTCGTTCTAATTGGTTCCTTAAATCTTCAATTATTTTGGTTTGTTTTCCGATTGTATCTTTAAATAATTGCAATTCTGCGATAGCCTTTGTAGTTGCATCGTTTGTATTATATTTAGATAAATCATTAATCTGTTTTTCTAGGTCTTTATTATCAAGAGCTTTTTTTAGAAGAATGCGATTTAATGTTTCTCCGTCAATTTTTTTGTTTTCAAAATCAGAAATTAATTGCTCAAATTCTCTTTCAGCATTAAGTTTTTCTTCTTCAATTTTATTTAAAATTAAATCCTCATTGATATAGAGCTCTAAAACATTATCTGCTTTTGCAGAAATTATCGAATGAATACTTTCGTAAACCCTCCTCTTTTTAGTTATATCATCTTCTCTGAAGATTAATTCATCTTCATTAATATCTCCTCTGATTATTTTATTTTCAATTTCTTTCAGTTTCGGATCATCTTTATCGTAAAAAGAACTATCCCAAGAAAGACCATTAACAATATATCTTTCTAATCTTCTAAAAGATTTAAAAAAATATCCGTCAGTATCAGTTAAAGCCTTATAGCTCTCATCTCTTCTTACTCCTTCACGACTTGATACAATTTGAAAATCATTATCATTATCTAATATTTCTATTCTACCAACTAAATCCCTTGTTCCCAAAAAGCGTGCATATCCTTGACCTTTTCTTTGTTCTAAGCCTAACCAATCATTACCATCTTCCCCATATGGAGTTACTCTAAATCCATTCATAAATAAATAGATTGAACCATAATCAACAGGACGTACTCCTGTTTGTTTTGTGAAAAATGATTTTGTATAAGTGTTTAAATAGTATAAAATCACTTTTATGTCTTTAATTTTTGGATAAAAAACATTCTTTTCTTTAATCCAAAAAATAGTTTGTCCTTTATCTTTTAATATTGTGAATATGACTTTCCCATCATCAATAATTTCACTTTCGACGCTTGTAGTTTTGAAATCTAATTTTTCGAAAATAGTATTTTCTATTTTTCCAATAAATTTTTCGTGTTCTTCTTTTTTATTATTTTCTTCAATGAATTCAGGAGCATTTAAAAAAATACCAAAATCATTTTTTTCAAATGCTTGATTTGGATTGATTAATTTTTCAAGATATTTTTTAAGATTTACTAGTTTATCAGTATTCCAGTTTCTTGCATCTTTTGTTTCATAAACCCAATTACTTCTTAGTTTGATGATTTCTAATAAAACTCCTTGCTCAAAAGCTTCAATATTCCTATTTGTTAATTCAGTTTTTGTTAAAGTTTCGTAATCTAAATCAATACTTTGAATTTCTTTGGTATTGTCATCAATTTCAAACTTTTTCCAATCAATTTTTAAAAGTAAATAATCGTCAGAGTTTCTTTTTTTTGTATAAAGATTTAAATATTCTCCTAATCTATCACAAGAAAATCTTCCAACTCCTTTTGCTCCTGCCATCATTCTATTATGTTGGCGATTATTAGATTTTTTTTCAGAATAGGCAATGTTTAACCATTTATTTTGAATGTCATTCAAATCCATTCCTAAACCATTATCTTTGATAATAAGCCTAGATGTTTTGTCTGAAAATTCAACAACGGCATTGTCGTCATTTCCTTTAAGATTCAAATATTGTACTTCTACTTTTTTAGCATCAGCATCAAACGAATTTTTGACTAATTCTAAAATAGCAATATTGTCATCATTGATAAGGTCTTTACCAATAATACTTTTTAATTGAATGTTAGTTTTAAAATGTAACTTGTTGCTATCGCTCATTAACTAATTAGTTGTTTAAGAATCAATCCACTTTGTTCGCTAAAAAGAGGCGGAATTGCATTTCCAATTTGAGTGTATCTTGGTACTTCTTGTGTTCTTAATTTTCCACCTGTTGTATATTTTCCTTGAAATTTGTACCAATCAGGAAAAGATTGAATTCTTGCATATTCTCTAACAGTTAATATGCGCGGTTCGGAATAATGAATGTAATCATCTGGCAAAGTGGTTATTGTAGGTGTTTTGTCTATGCTATTCAGAGGAATAACAGTACGTTTTTTAATACTATATTTCTCTTGAATTGATTTGCTTATGTTTAAATTTCGTCTGTCTTTGGTTTCTTCCAGAATGTTTTTAAATCTTTCGATAATTATTGAAGAGTGTTTTGGAAAACGGTGACTATCAGCAATTTTATTACTTACACCTTCGCGCATTAGTTTTTGATAATTACCTTTTTCTTTTCCATAAATACCAGATTGAAAACTTGGATATTCAGGAGTTTCTTCTAATCCGTTTCTCTTGAATAAATCGGAAATCGCGTCTTGAAGATTAGTATTTGTGTTTAATCCTTTTTCTTTTAAAAAATCAAATTTATTGTTTTCTAAGGAATTGAAAAAAGCTTCTGCCTTTTCTTGTGTAGCATTTTTTAAAGTTTTCTTAATTCCTATAAGAATAAAACGAGTTCTTTTTTGAGGAACTCCATAATCTCCAAAATTCACTAATTGACCTTTTACATAATATCCTGCATCATCAAGTTTTTGAGTAACTTGTGAGGAATAGGCAACTCCTTTTTCTTTATTTTTTTTAAATTCCATTGTAAAACCTTTTACATTTTCGAAGAAAATAATTTTTGGTTCTACAATTTTCACAAAATTAATATAAGAATTAATTAAGTCATTTCTTAAATCATATTCATTACGTTTTCCTGCCATAGAAAAACCTTGACAAGGCGGTCCTCCCGCTATCATTGTCACTTTTCCTTTTAGTTTTTCAAGTTGAGATTTATATTCTTTTAAAACTTCATTTATTTCATGAGGTTTCTGAGGTAACCATTGAGGCCAATTGAAATGGTCTTTTTGATTTATTAAATTATATTCAAGTGTTTTAAATGCATCTGGACTTTTTTCAATAGCGAAAACACCTTTCCATCCAGACTGATGTAAACCTAATGAAAGTCCACCACAGCCAGCAAATAAATCGATGTAAGTTAATTTTTTCGACATAAAAAAATGTTTATTAGCAAAAGTATTGATAAAAAATTTCTTTAATACAAGAAAAATAGAAATATAATGATTTTTTTTAATTTTTTTTATAAAAAAAACACCAACTTTTCAGTCAGTGTTTTTATAATTATTTATTTCTATTTATTTTAATCTGCCAATAAAACTTCCAAAATACTAATCGCAGCTTCACTAATTTTGGTTTTTCGGTTTCTACACCTGACAGGTTTTAAAAACCTGTCAGGTGTCAAATTTAAATTCCTAATATTGTTTCAATTGAAAAATCATTATTTTTTAATTCATGAACATATTTGAAATTTTCTATATCTTCAAATATTTCAATAACTTCTTTTCTTTTAAGTTTTGTTGGTTTATCTGAGAGGCAAGTAATATAAGAACTCCAAGGATAATTTAAAGGATGGTCGCAAATATTATGATGTACAGGATTATTATGAATGTATGCTATAACATTTTGAAAATATTTATTATGATTTATTTCTTTTCTTCTAAAAGGTCTTTCAAAAAGAGAGCCATGTCTGTTATAACTTTTGTTAAAAGCTTTCGTGTATGCATTAAATAAATTTGAAAAAGATTGTGAAGGTTGGATTTTCTTTTCAGTATCTATTTCGTCAACATCTTTTATTCTAACCAAAAAATGAAAATGATTTTTCATTAAACACCAAGCATAAGTTTCGGCTATCGGGTCAATATGTGTGTCATATAATCTTAGGAAATACTCATGATTGTCATTCTCTTTAAAAATAGTATCACTATTTATACCTCGATTGTATATGTGATAATATTTTCCGTTTTCTAGTGGCTGAAAGTCTTGCATATAATTTAGTTACAGGTTTTCAAAACCATTTTATTTTTTAAAATTATTTTCCATCAAATCTTAATCGCTAAATAATTTCTACACCTGACAGGTTTTAAAAACTTGTCAGGTGTTAATGTGTAAAACTAATCCCCAATTAAAACCTCCAAAATACTAATCGCAGCTTCACTAATTTTTGTTCCAGGGCCAAAAACGGCAACTGCTCCAGCATCAAATAAATATTGGTAATCTTGTGCGGGAATTACACCGCCTACAATAACCATAATGTCTTCACGACCATATTTTTTGAGTTCTTCAATAACTTGTGGTACTAAGGTTTTATGTCCTGCAGCTAATGAGGAAACGCCTAAAATGTGTACGTCGTTTTCCACGGCTTGTTTCGCCGCTTCGGCAGGTGTCTGGAATAATGGACCTATATCGACATCAAAACCGACATCGGCGTAACCTGTGGCGACTACTTTTGCGCCACGATCATGTCCGTCTTGCCCCATTTTTGCAATCATAATTCTAGGACGGCGACCTTCTTTTTTGGCGAATTCGTCGGCTAGTTGTTTTGCTTTTTCAAAACTTTTGTCGTCTTTTATTTCTTTACTATACACGCCACTAAATGTTTTAATTTGTGCTTTGTATCGTCCGAAAACGGTTTCTAATGCGTCCGAAATTTCGCCTAAAGTGGTTCTGTTTCTAGCCGCTTCTACCGCTATTTCTAGCAAATTACCTTCGCCAGTTTGTGCACAAAGTGTTAGTTTTTTGAGTGAATTCTGAACTTTTTCGTTATCACGAGTTGCTTTTATTCTGTCTAATTGTTCGAGTTGTTGTTTGCGAACCATCTGATTATCAACATCGAGAATATGCAACGGATCTTCTTTTTCTAATCGGTATTTGTTTACCCCAACAATGATGTCTTGACTAGAATCGATACGAGCTTGTTTTCTGGCTGCGGCTTCTTCGATACGTAATTTAGGAATTCCGGCTTCGATGGCTTTTGTCATACCGCCCAATTCTTCGACTTCTTCGATGAGTGCCCAAGCTTTATCGGCTATTTCGTTGGTTAAACTTTCTACATAAAAACTTCCAGCCCAAGGATCGACAGTTTTACAAATTTTAGTTTCTTCTTGAATGTATATTTGGGTGTTTCTAGCGATTCGTGCCGAAAAATCTGTTGGTAAAGCTATAGCTTCATCAAGTGCATTGGTGTGTAAAGATTGTGTTCCGCCAAAGGCTGCCGCCATGGCTTCTACAGTGGTTCTCGCCACATTGTTAAACGGGTCTTGCTCGGTCAAACTCCAGCCTGATGTTTGGCAATGCGTTCTTAAAGCTAATGATTTATCGTCTTTTGGTTCAAATTGTTTGACTAATTTTGCCCAAATCATTCGGCCAGCTCGCATTTTGGCAATTTCCATAAAATGATTCATTCCTATTGCCCAGAAAAAAGATAGGCGAGGAGCGAACTCATCGATTTTCATTCCTGTTGCTAGTCCTGTTCTAATGTATTCTAAACCGTCGGCAAGAGTATAAGCCAATTCAATATCGGCGGTAGCTCCCGCTTCTTGCATGTGATAACCTGAAATAGAGATAGAGTTGAATTTTGGCATTTTTTTGCTCGTAAATTCAAAAATATCTGCAATGATTTTCATGGAAGGCGTTGGTGGATAGATATAGGTATTTCGTACCATAAATTCCTTTAGAATATCATTTTGAATGGTTCCCGAAAGCAATTCTGGTTTTACACCTTGTTCTTCAGCAGCAACGATATAAAAAGCCATGATTGGTAATACGGCACCGTTCATCGTCATAGAAACCGACATTTCGTCGAGTGGAATCTGATCGAATAATACTTTCATATCTTCTACCGAATCTATGGCAACTCCTGCTTTTCCTACATCGCCCACGACACGTTCGTGATCAGAATCGTAACCTCTGTGTGTAGGTAGATCGAACGCAATAGAAAGGCCTTTTTGTCCAGCAGCTAGATTACGGCGGTAAAAAGCATTACTTTCTTCGGCTGTCGAAAATCCAGCATATTGGCGAATGGTCCAAGGTCGGCGAACGTACATTGTAGCGTAAGGTCCGCGTAAATTTGGCGCAAAGCCAGCTCCAAAATCAAGATGTTCGAGATTTTTGGTGTCTTGTTCTGAATAATCAGATTTTACTTCAATCCCTTCGGCTGTTAGGTAGCTTTTGCCTTTTGCCTCTTGGTTTTTGGTTTCTGTCTTTTCTAATGAAATATGTTGAACGTTTTTACGCATTACTTTATTCAATTATTTTGAATGTACTTCGTTGTTTAATATAGGTTTTGTTGCTATTACCAATGAGTCCACCAACAACTGTTGTTCCAGCTCCTATGGCAAATAATGAAAAGGCATTTCCGTTTCCAAATGCGGCTGCAACACCAGATCCTGCTACTAATCCCAATCCTGTTCCTAAAACAATATTTTTTAGGGCTCTTCCTTTTTTAGGAAAGTATTTAATACTGTTTATGTTGTCAATTTGTACGGGAACACCATTTACAGCAATGCTTTCTGCATTTTCGAATGTTAAGATTCCAACTAATTTTTCTCTTTTTACAGTAGTAACTTTTACACGTTGTGCTTCTTGAAAAAGAATAGATTTACCTGTTTGGTTATTGGTAACTTCTAATTTTTTTGTTTGAGAAAAGGTATTCAGTGATACAAATAGTATTATAAATGATAGGATAGTTTTCATATGTTTTATTTTTCGGTTTCTAGTCTTTCTTGTTCCATTTTTTCTGCCAATCTTTTTTCGATAATTGGTGTGATTAATGTTTTTCTTGGTTTTATTTTTACGAAAGGAAATAATTCTAAATCATGAGTCATTTTGTCATTTTTGTTCGGATATTTATTAGTTCCCAAAAGGACTTCTTTTCCAGATTCGAATAATTCTTGCTCTTTTTGAGCACTTTCTTGTATTTTTTTCTGAATATTTCCTTCTTTCAGTTGTTTTATTAATCCGCCATTTGCTTCAATTTCTTTGAATAAAAGTAATGATTTTTCGGCAAGTTGCGCTGTTAAATTTTCTATATAATACGTTCCGTCGGCTGGATTGTTTACAATATCAAAATAGCTTTCTTTCTTTAATATTAACAATTGATTGCGTGAAATCCTGTCGCCAAATTCGTTGTCTTTGTGGTAAATAGCGTCATAAGCTAAATTTGCAACCGCATTTGCGCCGCCAAGAATAGCACTCATACATTCTGTCGTAGTGCGCAACATATTTGTATTGTAATCGTATAATGTTTTGTTACGCTTGGTTGGTGTTGCAATAATATGACAATCGAAATTATGATTATACTCTTTAGCTAGTGTGTTGAAAAGTAGTCGTAAAGCTCTTAGTTTAGCTATTTCGAAGAAATAATTTGTTCCTACCGAAACTTCGATAGTTATGGGTTGGTTTATATTTTGAATATGATTGAAATATTCATTTGTATGTGCTAATGTGTATGCCAATTGTTGCACCATATTAGCTCCTGCATTCTGATATAAAGTTGCATTTATATTAATGAATGATACATTTTTGCATTCTTTAGAAATGGAATTTAAAACATCAAAATTGTCTTTTGTTTCACTTTCAAACCAGTTTCCATCGGAAGTCAATTGGTGAATTGGATCGACCAAGCAATTAATAATTGCATTTTTAGACAATGCAATTTCGTTTACTTTTTTGATAAAATTTGCTGATAAGAATTTTAAATTTAAATAAACAGGAATTTTATCTAAAGCTATTTCGGACAGTAATTTTGTGATGTCTAAATCTTCGTTTTCGATCGTGAAACGTACACTTTCGGCACCACGTGCAATTGAATCATTTGCTTTGCGAATAGATTTTTCGATATCGAAAACAAAGATATTTTGAACTATTGTACAATTTGAAGCTTCAGTAACAATATTTGTTGTTTTATAATCTTCGTCTTTGTGATAAAATGGTTTTACTTTAATTCCTTCTGGACTTTCCCAAACTAAAGTTTCATTATAATCTGCACCTTTTAGTTCAAATTGAATTTGTTGTTTCCACTGTTTTGAGGAAAGGGAATCGAAATCGCTGAATAAATTGGTTTCCAAAATGTTTGTATTTATGGTTTGTGTTGGTACGATTTATCTAATATTTTTTTCTAAAGTATCTCCTTCAAATTCGATGATGTATATGTCTTCGCTGTCTTTTTTCATATAGTATTTTTCGCGAGCATATTTTTCTATTTGGGCTGGATTTTTTAGCTTTTTTATTTGGTCTTTGTCCTTTTTTATTTCTTCTTGGTAATATATTTTATTGTCTTCTAGTTCGTTTATCTCTTTGTTGAGAACACGATGATCTAGATAGGAATAATTGTCTAGAAACAATATCCAAGTTACAAAAAACACGGATACAATAACATACTTATTGAGTAGGATTTTGTACGGAATTTTGTTTTTGAATGGATTGTTCATTTTTTACTGGTTTTTAGCCCCGATAGCAGTAAAAATCCTTTTTTCCCGCTTTTTTTTCGGGAGAAAAGATTGTAACGAATAGCGGGAAATAGCTCCACCCTTCGACTACGCTCAGGGTGACAATATATAAATAATTTATGAAATTCGTTGGTTTATTACTGCTCTTACCACATCGATAGCAACGGTGTTGTATTTGTCGTTTGGAATGATAATATCGGCAAATGCTTTTGTTGGCTCGATAAATTGCTGGTGCATAGGTTTTAGTGTAGTTTGGTATCGGTTTAAAACCTCTTCCATATCACGACCACGTTCTGCAATATCACGTTTTAGACGGCGAATTAGTCGTTCGTCTGAATCGGCATGAACAAATATTTTGATGTCAAATAATTCGCGTAATTCTGGATTTGTTAGGATCAAAATTCCTTCTACAATCATTACTTTTCTTGGATGAGTAGAAATGGTATCGTCTGTTCTATTGTGTTTTACAAACGAATATACAGGTTGGTCTATTGTTTTTCCTGCTTTTAAATCTTTGAGGTGTTGTACTAATAATTCGAAATCGATAGCTCTTGGGTGATCGAAATTTATTTGTGAACGTTCGTCGTAGCTTAAATTTTGAGTTTCTTTATAATAAGAATCTTGAGAAATAATTCCTACTTCGGTATCTGGTAACTGGTTCATGATTTGATGAACTACGGTTGTTTTTCCTGAACCTGTTCCGCCTGCAATTCCTATAATCAGCATAAGTGTGTCGTTTAATGGAGCAAAAATAGGAATTTATCTTTTTATAATTAAGATTTGTTATTCATATCTTTTGCTAAACTTGTTGCAAAATAGGCAATGGCAATTCCTCCTACCAAAATGCAAACCCACATAAACCAAGATTCCTGCCATAATGTTTTACTTACTGTAGTTTCAGCGTTGTTTTTAATTTGTTTTGTTTCAATAATTTGAGCTTTTGGTAGATTTGTAGAAATACTATTTTTAAAGTTTTCTAAATCATATTGAGGTATGTTTAAATCTTTATTTCCTGTTGTAATGGTATAATTCTCGTTAGCTTTTAAATCGGTAATTATATGAATTGGAACTTGAAAAAATTGTATATTAGAAATAATTAGTGGCTGATTGTCTTGATTTTCTATTTCTATTAAAAGCTCCTTTTCGAAAATTTGAGAAATATCAAATGTATTATTTGTTTCAGAATTTAGCTCGAAACTAGCCAATTGTTCTTGATAGTTTTCAAATTTATACTTTACTTTTCGAGTTGCTTTTTTGTATACAGAGACAGTTCGTTTGTAAAGTTTTGGATTAGAAATAGCAAATGAAATCTGATTTAAAATTTGAGGATTGTCAAAATTAATTCGAATTCGTGTCTTTTTTTCTAGCTTAAGTTCTGTTACAGATTTTGATTTATATGAAACGTTTAGTAATGTGTTTTTTGAAGTCTTCGAATTAAAATAACCAACATTTAAAATATTTATCGGAAGTGTTTTTTTGTCATTGAAATCTATTTTTAAATACTTGTAAAAGCAAATTGGAATAGAAACTGTCGAAAATCCTGATGAAGATTCTTCAGGGTAAACAGGTGACAAAAAATCATCGTTTACTAATCCGAACCATTTTTCGTTGTCCATACTACCGCTAATACTATAGGATTTTGTAATGTTTGAGTTAGCCATTTCTAGTATTACTTCATTGATTGTCGATTTTGGATTTTCGAAAATTAGAACCGTGTTTTTGTTTGGTACAACAGTTTTAGAAATAATTTTATAAGGAACAAATTTAGTATTACTAGATTGATTACTTCTGGCCTCAAAATAATAGGGAACTTCATTTTTCTTGCTGTCAAAAATTCTAAAATCACTCAAATCGTCATTCGATAATGAACGAAGTTGCGTTGGTAAAACTAGTTTGTGTAAACCGTCTTTTCCGTCAGATTTTATTTTTGCTGTTGTAATATTATTTTGTGCAAACGATAAGTTTGCAATAAATAATAGGATAAAAAATTTATTCATTCTCATCAATTTTGTTCATTTCTTCAGATTCTTCTGGCTTTACATCATCAATAACCAAAACTTTTATTTTTTGATATACAAACGATATTATCAAAATTAAAACACCTAATAATATGAATGCAATAATTTTTCCAGTTTCGGAAACATTACTAATATCGTACACAAATAATTTTAGAACAGTTAATCCGAGTAAAGACAATGCAATTATTCGTATGGTTTTGTTTTGTTTTTTTATTCCAATAATTAGGAAAATAAAGGCTAAAAATCCCCATAAAATTGGAAAACTAGCTTTCCAGATTCGAGTTCTTGCATCTGAAATGAAATCGTAAGCAATCAGACTACGTAAATATTCAATATCCGTTTTGTAATCGGCATACATAGCACTGCTTTTTATATCTTGTAGAGTAACTGGCGAATTCATGATTACTAATCCGTGAAGCATTATTTCGGTACTAGCTAAAAATATAATATAGAAGGCTGAAATCCAGATAAAGATGTTTTTATTAAAGAATTCAGAAATAACTTTATCTTTTTCCATTTTGTATAATTGGTATCCAAAATAAATAATAATTGCCAGCGAAAAATAATGTAAATAAAAAGCAATTCTTTGATGAATTCCAGTACTGATATATTGTTCGTGCTCGGAAAAAGCATAATTTGAGAACCAAAATGTAAATAAGAAAATATTTGCAACGGCTATAACTGTTGCGAAATTGTAAGCAAATTCGTTTTTGTTTTTAAGTACAATGTAAGACAGTGTAGCAAGAAATAATAAGTGATAAACTATTGGAAATGCAATAGCCGAATCTGGATTCTGAATATAATCATGAGCTTGATAATTAACTTCGATAATTCCTACAAAATAGCTAAGAATAATTCCTAGTAAGAAAGCAAGTTTCCTGTAATTTTCGGGGTTAAAAGTAATCCCGAACTGTTTATAGTTTTCGTTTTCATTTCTTAATAAATAATAAATAGCGAATAATGAAGCAATGGCGAATAATCCTGTTATAAAAATTGGATTAATTATAATATTCAGAATACTATTACCTCCATAAATTTTCCCCCAATCGATGATTAAACTTATAAACATCAAGAAATGTACAATTACCGAAGCAAAACGATAACTGGTTGTTTCAGATTTTTGTGCTAACCAAATAAGTAAAACAGCTTCAACAGCCCAAAATAAAGTGATGTAATGTCCGTTAAACTGAATAGGAATTGCAAGTGTTACAAATGTTAGTGTAAGACCAATTAGTAAATAAATCGCCGTTTTGTCTAACCCAAATTTCTTGTATAAGAACCAAGCATAAGTTAGATTTAAAAGCGCAATAAATGTTGTGAACAAACCTTTTAGTTCAGGATGATAATTAGATAAAATTACCATTCCAGCAGCATAAAATAAGAAAGTGTTTAGTGCTAAAAGGGATAGTTGTATTTTGGTAAAAACACCTTTTGTTTTTATATTGTTAATGATGTTTATTAGAATAAATATAAAATAGAAGGCAAATCCAAATAGTAAACCACCAAGATAATGAGGTTTAGGTTCATTTATTTCGGTCGATAACCAACCGCCGTAAAGTAGTACTGTAAAAATGAATGCTAACGTATTAAGCAAACTCCATTTTTTGTAATAGGCTAATGCCAAAATTCCGACATTCAAAATAATAATATAACTAAATAATACAAAATAGTTTCCTGAGCCAGTGCTAATCATAAATGGAACGGCAAAACCACCAATTAAGGAAAGTACAGCGAGTTCTATTCTATCATAGGAATAGGAAATAAACACACTAAATCCAGTAATAGCTACCATAATTATAAAAGCAACTGTTTGACTAAATAAATGATATTCGTGAAAAGCTATTCCTATTGTGAAATAAAAAATTGCAATAGCTCCAGCTACAAAAACCGAACTAAATGCAGCATATTGTAGTCTTAACTTATGAGCTATTCCCATAACCAAAGCGCCACTAAGAATGCCAATACCAACTCGAGCAGGTTCGTTTATCCAATTTTTATCGATAGCATATTTTACGAAATAACTAATTCCAAGAACAAGAATTAGGATTCCTAATTTGCTAATTAAATTCTCGCCAATAAATTTTTCTAAATCAGGGTTTTTTTCTTTAAAATTCTCCCAAAATGATTTTTTGGGAGGAACAGAAATGTAAGGTTTCTGGATAGGTTTTGGTTCTTCTGTTTTTGATATATTTTGGCTCTCTAACGGAGAGAAAACTATTTCTTTGTGTATTTCTGGATTAAATTCTTCAATAACAGGAGTAATTATGGCTTGTTTTGCTTCTTCAAAAGTTGCTATAGGTTTTTCTTTCTCATATATAGGAGAAGTAATTGGCTGCGTTACTTTTTCGTTTACCTTTAATTGCTCTACTAATTTCTTTAGCTCTTTAAATCTTTCATCTATTTTGTCAAATTTTGATTTTAAGGTATTAGAAATATAAAATAAAAAACCGATAGCGAGAACAAGTGAAAATATTTCCATAGTACAATTGTAAAACATTATGATTGTAAATATAACAACATTTATGTATTGTATGTCTGTAGGTAAAGTAATTTTCGTGCTTTATAAACAAAAAAAAGTCTTTTCAAATAAATGAAAAGACTTTAGTCGGGGTGGTCCCGCTTCTAAGCGGGACGGCCTTCACGCCTTGGCTTGACGCTATTACTGTTCGTTATTTAAGTCATCTAGGAATAGTTTAGCACCTCTTTTTTTGATTTTCTTTTCTAATAACATTGCTTCAGAACGAGTCTGTAATTGGAAATGATGAATTAATTTCCAAGGAGAGCCTGATTTTGTTGCAATGTCATATCCGGAATTATGCCTGTGAATCCTATCTTCAAGATTGTTAGATTGCCCAATATAATACCTATTATTAGATTCACTTTAAAGTATATAAACAAAAAACATAAATGGAATAAACAAAAAAAAGTCTTTTCAAATAAATGAAAAGACTTTAGTCGGGGTGGCAGGATTCGAACCTGCGGCCTCCTGCTCCCAAAGCAGGCGCGATAACCGGGCTACGCTACACCCCGTGTAAGCGAGTGCAAATATAAGGTTTAATTTTAGTTTTCAAAATAAAATCTAGAAATAAAACATTTAATTTTTATTTATAATCTATTGGTTAAAATTTTGAATCAACATTTTTATCTTTTTTCATACATTAAAACTATTATCTTTGAAATTAAAAATTATAATGCAGTTCAAGAAGTTATTCGTTAGTTTAATAATCCTCTTTTCGTTTTCTGTGAAAGCAAATTTTATTTTGCTTCCTATGGATGAAACTTCACAAAAAAACCATATCAAAGCCTACGGAATTACTTATTGGGCCCTAGATAAACAATATAAGGCAAGTTGGTTGCTTAATTATCGTGGTGGATCTTTTTTATTGCCAGATGCTTCTGAAATTAGAAAAGAATGTCAAATACGAGGCGTAAGTTTTGAAGTGCTTTCTGATACTGAAACTAATAATATCCTCGCAGATATTTCTTCTCCATCACAAAATATGGAAACCGTCGTCTTAGAAAAAGCGCCTAAAGTTGCGGTTTATTCTCCACCAGGGAAGCAACCTTGGGACGATGCAGTGACTATGGTTTTAACTTATGCAGAAATTCCGTTTACTATAATCTATGATGAGGAAGTATTGAGTGATCAATTAATTTTGTATGATTGGTTGCATTTGCATCACGAAGACTTTACAGGACAATACGGTAAGTTTTTTGGAGCTTATAGGACGGCACCTTGGTATATTCAACAAAAACAAGATGCCGAAGCATTGGCAAAAAAGCTAGGATTTAACAAAGTTTCCGAAGAAAAAGGAGCTGTAGCCAGGAAAATTAGAGATTTTGTTATTGGTGGTGGATTCATGTTTGCCATGTGTTCTGCAACCGATAGTTTCGATATTGCATTGGCTGCCGAAGGAGTCGATATTTGCGAACCTATGTTTGATGGAGATGTGAGCGAAGCCAATTACCAATCGAAAATTGATTATTCGAAAACATTTGCTTTCAAAGATTTTATCTTAGACAGAAAACCCGAGCATTATGAATTTTCGAATATAGATATGACTGAAAAAAGACAAGTTCCTTTCGAAAAAGATTATTTTACGCTTATGGAATTCTCAGCAAAATGGGATGTTATTCCAACTATGTTATGCCAAAACCACACATCCTTAGTCAAAGGGTTTATGGGGCAAACAACATCTTTCGATAGACAATTAATAAAAACAAATGTCTTGGTTTTAGGAGAAAACCAAATTAACGAAGAAGCACGTTATATACATGGACAAAAAGGAAAAGGTTTTTTTACTTTCTATGGTGGTCATGATCCCGAAGATTTTCAACATCGAGTAGGTGATGAACCTACGGTTTTAGATTTACACCCAAATTCGCCGGGTTTCCGATTAATTTTAAATAATATATTGTTTCCCGCAGCAAGAAAGAAAAAACAGAAAACATAAACTTTTTAGGATAATTTCGTTTAAAATTAAAGTGTATCTAAGAAAAGAAAACTATGTTTTATTTTTTGTAAAAATAACCAAAACTGATTATTAAGTTAGATCTTAGCTATGCAGAACTGGAAAACGGATTTTGGTTGCTGAATTCAAGAATTTACTTTTTGCAAAACAGTTTTTTTTCGTTTTAATAGTTTAGTTTTACCTCAAACATTCACAATATATAAATTTGATTTCATGAAAAAAATAATACTTAGTATTTTTACATTTATACTAACAAGTTCTTTACTGGCTCAAACTTGCGATTACATCTATGTTTCAACAACAGGAAACAATGTTAATCCAGGTACACAACCATTACCAGTACAAACATTAAGTTATGCGATGACTTTGCTCACTGCTACAACTACCTCTATTCGAATGGAGGCTGGTGTTTACAACGAGTCCTCAATAATTAATTTACCGAACAATGTACAAATTGAGGGAAGATTCACCGTTTCGACTGGTGTTTGGACTAAATCAAGTTCGGCCACAACAACGATAAATTTTTCTGGTGAAGAAATTGCGTCAGGTGTTACGCATCGTATGGGTATAAAAGCAAATGGTACAAGCGGTTGGGGATTGACAGATTTAAATATTACAACAACCAATGTTGCAGGTCTAGATCCCTCAAACAGAGGTAAGTCAAACTATGCCGTTTGGTTAAATAACTGCAGTAACTACACAATAAGTAGGTGTGTTATTACTAGCGGAAATGCAAGTTCGGGCGTAAATGGAGCTCCAGGTACTAATGGACTTCCAGGTGCTAATGGAACTATTGGCGGTAACGGTTCTTGCGATGTGGATGGTAATGGTGGAACTGGAGGTGCCGGAGGTACAGGTGCCGGAGGTACAGGTGCTGGAGGTACAGGTGTAATAAATGCAAATGGCACAGCAGGCACAGCAGGTACTGGCCGTAATGGCGGTGGCGGTGGCGCCGGAGGTTCGGGTGGACAAACTGCTTGCAATAGTGGTAAAACTGGAGGAAATGGCGGTAATGGTTCTTGTGGTGCTGCCGCAGGTACAACAGGTGGATTTGGTGGCGGTTGTGGAGACCCGGGAGGTGATGGTCAAAATGGAGCCTCAGGGGCTGCAGGAGCTGCAGGAGTTGTAGGAACAGCTGCATTTGGCGGTACGTTTGTATCTGGTTTTTTTGTACCTGGTGCAACGGGAGGAACAGGAGCTAACGGTTGCGGCGGAGCCGGGGGTAAAGGCGGTGGCGGTGGCGGTAGCCAAAGTTGTACATTCTGTGATAATGGCCCTGGTAATGGAGGCGCAGGCGGCGGAGGTGGCGGTCAAGGCGGAACAGGCGGTCAAAGTGGAACAAGCGGAGGGTCATCTTTTTCAATCTGTAGAACTTTAAGTTCAACTGGAGCAAATATTACTCAAACGACTTTAATAAATGGCGCTTTTGGAACTGGTGGTGCTGGCGGTAACAGTGGTACTGGCGGTAACGGTGGAATCGGCGGAGTTAGAAATACATTATGTACTGCTGAAATAGGTGAAGGTGGTGCTGGTGGTCCTGGCGGTGCTGGCGGTGCTGGCGGTGCTGGTAGAGCGGGTGCTAGCGGGTTTACAAGTCAACTATGTACAGATTTTGTATTTTCTTCGCCATCGGTTACGATTATTCCAAATCCAACAATAACCGCAAATTATTATGGTTGTACTAATTCTGAGGTTGTTTTAACAAGTGCTTCAGGTGTTTGGGCGTTAGAACCAACAGCAAGTTTCATCAATGATTTAACAGCGACAACTTCTAGTTATACAACAACTTCACCAACAATTATAACAACATATAATTCCATTGGTTATAAAAACATTAATAATGGGAATGCTTTCAATAATTTTGTATCGATTGTAAAAACTCGAAACTTACCAACATTCAATACTACCATGTCATCGACCACTTCTGAAGGTGCAAGTTATTTGTTTGATACTACTACAATGGGAGTTCAATATGAATGGGTTGTATTTTTAGCAAGTGCATCAACAGCTTCGCCTCTAGCAACTTTCACAACACAAACTGCTAATTGGACAGTACCAACTGTTGGATCGCCAGCTAATTATAGTGTGCGTCTACGTGTAAAAGAATTATGTTGCGATTGGTCTGCTCCGGTGTATTTTGATTTTGCTACAAACACTTTAGGAACTTCTAGTTTTGAGCTAGCATCAAAATTAAGCATTTTCCCAAATCCAGCAACAAATAATGTAACGATTCAGTTTAGCGATTTGAATAATCTAACTTTGCAAGTATACGATATCAATGGACGAGTATTGTTAAACCAAAATTTAAATAGCACCTCTAACAATATCGATATTTCAAAATTGCCATCAGGAATGTATTTTTTTAAAGTAAATTCTGAAAAAGGAACTGCAACAAGTAAAGTGATTAAGAATTAAATTGTTTTTTTTAATATTAAAATGCTTCGGGAAATCGAAGCCTTACTTTTTATCTTTGTTTTTTTAATTTAAGAATGAAATGAATTACGAGCAGATTCTAAAAGAAATATACCAAGAAACAAAATCACTTCCAACAATTGGAAGTGTTTCCTCATCAATACCTGAACTAGCAAAAATCGAGGCAAGTAAATTTGGAATTCATCTTACAACCATCAATCATCAAGATTTTGGAATAGGTGATAGTGACGAAAAATTTTCTATACAATCGGTTTCAAAAGCGTTGACTGTAGCTTTGGCATTTTCTTTTTTAGACGAAAAAGTATGGGAACGAGTAGGGGTAGAACCATCGGGAAGTGCATTCAATTCGTTGGTGCAATTAGAATACGAAAAAGGAATTCCTAGAAATCCATTTATAAACGCTGGAGCTTTAGTTATTGCTGATATGTTAGTTTCTAGTTTAGAGAATCCAAAAGAAGATTTTTTAAAATTTATTCATAAAATCTCTGGATGCGAAACTATCGATTACAATCTAAAAGTAGCCAAATCTGAAAAAGATACAGGTTTTAGAAATGCAGCTTTGGCTAACTTTCTCAAATCATTCGGTAATATAAATAATGATGTTGATGCCGTTCTTGATTTTTATTTTCACCAATGTTCTTTAGAAATGACGTGTAAAGAATTGGCTCATTCGTTTTTCTTTTTTGCGAATGAAGGCATGTCCATTTCAGGAGAACAAATTTTGACTAAAAGTCAAGTAAAACGGTTGAATGCTTTAATGCAAACGTGTGGTTTTTATGATGAATCTGGAGAGTTTACCTATAAAGTGGGCTTGCCTGGAAAAAGTGGTATAGGTGGCGGAATTGCAGCTTTATATCCTAAAAACTTTGTAGTTGCGACTTGGTCACCACGACTCAATGAAAAAGGAAATTCTGAGCTCGGAATGAGTGCTTTAGAATTGTTGACTACAAAAACAGGAATGTCTGTGTTTTAGAAAAAAAAAACCTGACAGGTTTTCAAAACTTGTCAGGTATAGTATGCTTACTTGTTATTCTCAATTACATAATCCAAAACTTTCTTCATTAAATGAACCCTGTCTTTTCCTTGCACATTGTGTTTGTGCATTGGGTAAGGGAAAAAATCAACTTGCTTCTCTGCTTCTACAAATTTCTTAACAAGAGCAAAGTTGTGTTGCATGACCACAACATCATCACTTGTACCGTGTATAAGTAATAATTTTCCTTTCAAGTTTTTCACATAATTTAGTGTATTTGCTTCGTCAAAACCTTTCTGGTTTTCAGCTGGAGTGTCCATATAACGTTCGCCATACATGATTTCATACCATTTCCAATCAGTTACTGGGCCGCCAGCAACACCAACTTTGAAAGTATCAGGTTTACGCAACATTAACGAACTTGTCATAAATCCGCCATAACTCCAACCGTGAACTGCTAATCTATTTTCATCAACATAAGGCAATGATTTTAAATACTCTACACCTTTTATTTGATCATCAATTTCGTTAGAACCGCATCGTCCGTGAATAACACTTTCGAAAGCAACACCACGATTGTCAGACCCACGATTATCTACTGTAAAGACTAAATAACCTTGTTCTGCCATCCAGTACATCCAAAGATTTGCACCATCTAAATAAGAATTTGTAATCATTTGAGCATGTGGTCCACCGTAAACATAGACTAAAACTGGATATTTTTTTGAAGCATCAAAATTGCTTGGTTTGATTAGACGGGTAAATAAATCGGTAGTTCCATCAGCACTTTTGATGGTTTTCACTTCCGAAGTTCCTATTTCGTAACCATCGTATTTATTTTTGCTTTCTAAAAGTGTTTTTACAACTAATTTTTTGTCATACAACAATGATTTACTTGGTGTTGCGTGGTTCGAATATTCATCGAAAAAATAACTTCCATCAAAATTTGGAATGCAATTATGTACTCCTAAATCTTTGGTGATTAAGGTTTGTTTTCCTTTTAAATCTACTTTATAAGCTAACATATTGGTTCCGTTTTCTCCTGTTGCTTTAAAATAAATTTCGTTTCCAACGTTATTTGAACCAATGATTTCTCTAACTGGGAATTTATTGGCTGTTAGTTGTTTGATTAATTTTCCTTCAATCGAATAATAGTATAAATTATTGAATCCGTCTTTTTCTGAAATCCAAACAAAATTATTAGATGTAGTATTTGGGAAAAATGCAGGATGTTCTGGTTCTACCCATTTATCACTTTTCTCGTTTAGAATTGTACGTACAAAAGCACCAGAATTAGCGTCGTAAACATTCAAATTCATATCGTTTTGCCCACGATTTACTTCTGCAATCAAAATATATTTTTCATCAGGTGTCCAAGAAAGATTCGTTAAATAGTCTTCTTGATTTCCTTTTGGCAAAATAAAAACTGTTTTGTTCGTTACTACATTATAAATTCCAACTCTTGGCTTTTCTGATTTCTGACCAATCATTGGGTATTTTATGTTTTCTAATTTCCCCGGAGTTTCAGTAATATCTAATAAAGGATAATCAGCTACATTGGTTTCATCTTTTTGATAAAAAGCCAAATAAGCCGATTTTGGGGACCAGAAAATCCCTCCAGAAATTCCGAATTCGCTTCTAGAAATTGTTTGTCCAGAAACTATATTTTTATCAAAATTATTTGTAACCGTAATTTTTTCTTTATTTTTATTAAAGAAAAATAAATTGTTATTTTCGGTAAAAGCTAAATTTTCATTAGCATTATCAAAAGTCTGATTTTCGGCAGATGCTGGTGTTTCTTGAATGGTTTTACCAAGTTTTGTTGAAACTTCGTAACTATAAAACTTCAAACTATTTGAAATGTTCAATGTGTTTTGGTTTTTCCATTGGTAACCAAAAAATGAATTTATTTTTGAACCTAATGATTGGTTTAAATCATCGAGACTTAGTATTAGCGATGATTTATTGTCAACTGCATTTGCAAGCATTAATTTGGTTCCGTTTTCTACATAATATGTGTATTTATTAGTGTTAGGAATCCATTGAAAACCGGCTAATTT